>CANQVT010000049.1 GCA_947627365.1 uncultured Lachnospiraceae bacterium
TTTCTATATGTGAACGCCGGAACACCGGCAGTATCACCTAGTCATTGCGTCGTTAGTTTTCGGACAGTCTCCCCCGATTCGTTATTGTCAATATCTGACATTGCAAATATCAAACGTAAAATGCGAAAGAGCAACAGCCTCACGACTGTTGCTCTCATATTTTATCATTCAATTGTCATCCTGTTGGAGACAAAAACTGCCAGGCAGACATCCTGCGCTTCGATCTCAGTCTTAATCCTCTTCCGCATTCTGCCTTGCAGCAATCTCCCGCTCCTGCACATCGTTCGGAGCCTGCTCGTAGCGCGCAAACTCGTAGGAGTAATCGCCACTGCCGCCGGTCATGGAACGAAGCTGCGTGGAATAGCCGTACAACTCGGACATCGGAACGTCCGCCTCGATGATCGTGTTGCCCTTGTGATCCGGGTTCATGCCGAGCACGCGGCCGCGCCTCTTGTTGAGATCTCCCATCACATCGCCTGTGAACTTATCCGGAACCGTAACCTTCATCGAAGCGATCGGCTCGAGCAGAACCGGGCCTGCCTCCATGAAGCCCTTCTTAAACGCCTGGCTCGCCGCGGTTTTGAACGCCATCTCGGACGAGTCTACCGGATGGTAAGAGCCATCGTAGAGGACAGCCTTCACACCGACCACCGGATATCCGGCAAGCGGGCCCTTCACCACGGAATCCTGAATGCCCTTCTCAACTGCCGGGAAGTAGTTCTTCGGAACCGCGCCGCCTACGACCTCCTGCGCGAACTCGTACGGAGTCTCGAGGGAATCAAGCGGTGAGAAGCGCATCTTGACGTGACCGTACTGGCCGTGTCCGCCGGACTGCTTCTTGTACTTGGAGTCCACGTCAGAGCTCTTGCGGATCGTCTCGCGGAACGCCACCTTCGGCTTCGTCAGTTCGACGTCCACCTTGTACTTTGTCAGAAGCTTGCTGACGATGATGTCCAGATGCTGATCGCCCAGACCGTAGAGCAAGGTCTGGCGGTTCTCACCGTCGTTCACAACCTTGATCGTCAAATCCTCCTGCGCAAGCTTCGCAAGCGCCTGGGAAATCTTGTCCTCCTCGCCCTTCGCCTTCGCCATGTACCGCTTGTATGTATACGGTACCGGAGCGTCGATGCGTCCATAAGCAATCGGTGTAGCCTTTGTGGAGAGCGTGTCGCCCGTGGAAGCGTTGAGCTTGCCGATCGCGCCGATATCGCCCGCGTGGAGCTCCGGCACCTCGACGGCCTTGCTGCCTTCCATCACATAGAGCTTGCTGATGCGCTCTTCGTTGTCCGTCGCCTCGTTGTACAGCGTGTCGTCGTTCTTGAGCACGCCGGAGGCAACCTTGATCATGGAATATTTGCCGATGAACGGATCCACGATCGTCTTCCAGATAAAGGCGGATTTCGCCTTGGAGAAATCATAGTCTGCCTCGAAGACTTCCTTTGTCTTCATGTTCACGCCCGCGATCTTGCGCTTCTCAGGCGACGGCATATAGCTCACGATATCATCGAGCAGGATCAAAATACCCTGCAGATTCAGGCTCGCGCCCATCGTCACCGGCACGATCGAGCAATCGGACACGTTCGTGTGGAGCGCGGAGACGATCTCGGCCTCGGAGAATTCTTCGCCGTTGAAATAGCGGTCCATCATCTCCTCGCTGGTCTCAGCTACGGCCTCGATCAGATTCTCACGGTACTGGTCAAGATACTCCTTCAGGTAATCCGGAATCTCACACTCGACCTTCTCCTGCTTGTTCACATAGCGCCTGCCCGCCATCTTCACAACGTTGACATAGCCGACGAACTTCTCGTTCTCGCGGATCGGAAGATTCAGCGGAGCGATCTTCTTGCCGTAGAGCTCGGTCAGCTCCTCGACCACTTTGCGATAGCTGGCGTTGTCAAAATCCATATTCGAAACGTAGAAAAATCTCGGGAGCTTATACTTCTCGCAGAGATCCCACGCCTTCTGCGTGCCCACCTCGACGCCGCTCTTGCCGTTGATCACAATCACCGCCGCATCCGCGGCAGCGGCAGCCTCCTCAGCCTCGCCGAAGAAATCGAAATACCCCGGAGCATCCAGTACATTGATCTTCGTGTCGCCCCAGATGATCGGCACCATGGAAGTACTGATCGAAAATTTTCTCTTAATCTCTTCTTTATCGAAATCACTGATCGTATTTCCCTCAGTTACGCTGCCAAGCCGGCTCGTAATGCCCGACAGATACGCCATGGACTCAACAAGGCTCGTCTTCCCGGATCCGCCATGTCCAAGAATAACGACGTTGCGAATCTTGTCTGTTGTGTAAACCTTCATAGTTTTTCCTCCATTTTCAGTTAGTCCGTGGACAGAAATACCCACATGGATATATTCTACTAAAATAGTTGCAATAATTCAAGTATTTTATCCACTTTTAACAATATTTTTATTTTTCATGCTTTAAAGCGGCAAAGTCTTTGACATCCCCCTCTTTTGAGAGTAAAATATTGGCTGATCACTATCGGAAAATTCGAAAAAGGGAACGGACTGTTATGGAATGGAACAACTTTGGCTTCATCGGACTCGGACTGATCGGCGGTTCACTCGCGAAGACACTAAAGCGCGTCAGACCAGACTGCCGGATCATGGCATATACAAGAACAAGAAAAACCGCACAGCAGGCACTTGAAGAGCAGGTAATCGACCAGATCTGCGAATCTCCCGCGGACGCCGCGTTTGCCTCCTGCGACTGCATCTTTCTGTGTGCTCCGGTCGGCAGCAACATCGAGGCACTTCGCACTCTGAAGGAGATTGTTCCGAAAAGCTGCATCCTGACGGACGTAGGAAGCGTAAAATCGGACATCCACCAGGCCGCCGCACAGCTTGGGCTGAACGGCCGTTTCATTGGCGGACATCCGATGACCGGCTCTGAAAAATCGGGATTTGTGAATGCGAACGCGCATTTATTTGAAAATTCTTACTATATCATCACACCCTCCGAGGGGAGTGATCCGGACAGGATCGAGTCATACCGTGCGCTTGCCACAGAATTCGGTGCGCTTCCGATTGTCCTTGATTATCGGCAGCATGATTTCGTCACGGCTGCGGTCAGTCATCTTCCACACCTGATCGCCGCCTCGCTTGTCAACACTGTGCACGACCTGGATTCCAAGGATGAAATTATGAAAATGATCGCCGCGGGCGGCTTCAAGGATATCACGCGTATCGCGTCCTCCTCCCCCGAGATGTGGGAGCATATCTGCATCTCCAACCGGGACAATATCTCCAAAGTCATGGATACCTTCATTGGACTGCTTGAGGAATCTCGGGATCAGATGCGCGCCGGAAACGGGCAGGGCATCTATCGGACGTTTGAGCGCTCCAGAGACTACCGGGATTCGTTCTCCTCCTCCCCGCTTGGCGCGATCAAGAAGATTTACACAATCTACTGTGATATCGTGGATGAATCCGGCGCGATTGCCACGATTGCCACGACACTCGCAGTCAACGGAATCAGCATTAAGAACATTGGCATCGTACACAACCGCGAATTCGAAGACGGCGTGCTGCGCATTGAATTTTATGAAGAGGAGCCGTCGCTTCGAGCCGCAGAGATCCTGCGGCAGCACCGTTACCAGGTGTGGGTGCGGTAATCTGCCGTCCTGCGCGTACTTCATGCTCAGTAAATAGACTCAAAACGAGGAACTCAAAACGATCCGCTGCGGCCGCCGGCCCTGCCGCCTCCGCCGGGCGCGGAATGCGTCGTACTCCCGCCGCCATGTCCGCCGCCGGATGAATTCTCCCGCTCAATCTTTCTCCGCGACACCGTCCGGTAGAGAAAGATATCGTTCGCGCGGGTAATCTGAAAACTCCCGCTTCTTACATAGTCTCTGGCTTCATTTTTCACGCGCACAGAGCGCAGCTGCTGAAACAGCACGACAAGCGTGACAATAGCCGCAAGCAACCCGATCCCCAGCGCAAACATAAAGTAGACCAGGGAGTAAATCTGCCTTTCTCTATAGCTGTGATTCGTGTCGTACGGCAGCCCCTTTTCGTCCTCCTCAAGGAAGTCCTCCGCAAGATCCGCAAATTTTTCAAACGCCCTGGCGTACTCGCCCTCGCTCAGATAGGGCGTGATCTCGTCGTCTATTACCTCAAGTCCATAATCTGTGAACGTGTCAATCGCGCTGCCCCTGGTTGCAAGGTGGAAGCGCCGCTCCTGCATGCTGACAAGCAGGATGATGCCGTCGATCTCCGCCCCATAGCCATAGCCGTTCCGATCGTAGTACAGATCCGTGAAGCTCTGCACATCCATCCCCTCACAGGAATTCACCGTCGCTACAACCACATCGCTCTGATACTCCTCAGCAATCTCATAAAGCCTTTTCTGAAGCTCGGCTTCCTCTTCAGAAGTCAGAATTCCGGCCTCGTCCACGACCTTTGTATCGTTGGCTGAGGCACGCAGTCCAAAGCTGTACAGGCAGAGCAGAAACAAAGCGAAAAAACCTGCGGCACAACGTACTGCATCCATCTTTCCGACAGATCGTTCTTTCATAAAACGCACATCCGATATCCGCGTATTCACCATTCGTTCACCCTCTCTTACAGCAGAAAGCACATCAAAAGCCACGAGAGCAACGTCGCCGCCGCAAACACGCCACCCGCGACCGCAAACGCCCTGCCCTTGTCAACCGGCAGATTCCCTATAAATTTTCCGGTCTGCCCGTTCATGGCAAAGGTATAGGTCTGTCCCTTGTACACTGTATTTAGAAGCCAGACAGGGAGAAGCGCATAGCGGATCCTGCCCTGCTTCAGCTGAATGCTCATGTGCTCCGGCACGCAGGTCGCGTACCCGGCGATCGTAGCCATGAAGGCGTTCTGCGTGCTCTCACGCACGCGTCTGTTCGCGCGCGGCGCGCAGTCCTGTGCGCTCTGATCATATTTATCCGCAAAATATCCCGCGAGATATGCCGTCTGAAAATCGACCGCCTCCGAATAGTCGTACGGTTCGAGCGAATCCATCAGCGCGTCGTCCAGCTTCAGGGAACCGTCCGCCGGAACCCTGTCGAAACCGATATCTCCGCTGCGCGCCACCAGATAATGCTGCGTCTCTGTGTACATATAATCACCCTGCTGCCAGCTGCTGATCCTCGTCGCGCGGCAGCGGATGTCTGCCTGCGCGTCGCAGTCGTAAAGCCAAAATGGCACATAAATTCCCTTGATCTCCTTGATCCGGTTCTCACTCTTGAACAGCTTTGGCAGAAGCACTTTTCCTTTAAAATGATCCTTCAGGCGATTCTCTGCGGTCTTCTTGTCGAGCTTAAACGGGATCACGAAATCAGGGCGCAGCATACCGGAGAGCTGCTTTGTGACGATCACAGAATTGCCGCAGTAGGGGCAGCTCGAGGCTGCCATACTGCGGTCCGCCACGATCTGTCCGCCGCAGGACTCGCACACATAGGTGACCAGGCCCTCCTGCTCGCCGTCCAGCTCGTCGCTGCTTTGCGCGACGCTGTCCCCATCCCAGCCCGGATCCCGGTCCTCCTCAATATTCTCTTCGTCAAACTGCTTCAGGGTGTCCAGCTCAAACTCCGTGTCGCAGTACGGACACTTCATCTTTTGCGTGTTGCTGTCGAAGCGGATCGCGCCTCCGCAGCATGGACACTTGTACTCCAGAATTTCCGCCATTTTTTCAATCCCTCATTCCGATCCCGGATTCCGCTTTCGATTTCAGCTTTTAAATTCCGGTTTCTATTCGGGCTTTTTCGCACCGCACTCCGAGCAGAACTTCCCGGTATTCACCGCACCACAAGAACAAGTCCAGCTGTCATCCGGCTTCTTTGCCCCGCACTCGGAGCAGAACTTTCCGGTGTTCACCGCGCCGCAGGAGCAGGTCCAGCTGCCTGTCGGAGCAGTCTGCGCAGAAGCCTCGGCTGCGGACTTTGAAGCCGCCTGCTGCTGTCCCATCGCGTACAGGTTCTGCGCGTTCATTCCCCCGGCGTTTGCCGCCATATTGACGCCCATGAAGCCGTTCATCGCTCCTGCTGAATTCGAAGCCGCCGCGCGCATCGCGTCCGCCTGCGCGCCGACAAGCGTCGCCGCCGCCATCGTGGGATCACGCATCACAGCGCTCTTCTGCAGCTGCTTGATCATGTCCTCGTCTTCCTTGGAGGCAGACACCGAATTGATCCCGAAGGAGGCCACCACGATCCCGCGCAGCTCCTTCCATTTCCTGGAAAGGACCTCGTTGAGCGCGTCTGCCAGCTCCATCGTATGTCCCGGAAGCTCACTGTAGCGCACGCCCTGCCCGGAGATCTTCGCGAACGCAGGCTGCAGCGCCGTCATCAGCTCAGCCTTGAGCATGCTATCCATCTCGGAGCGCTCATACACATCAGCGACATTGCCGCACACGTTCGTGTAGAACAGGATCGGATCCGCGATGCGGTAAGAATACTCACCGTTACAGCGAATTGAAATATCCACATCCAGTCCGATGTTCCGGTCGATCACGCGAAATGGGACAGCCGTCGCTGTGCCATACTTGTTTCCCATGATTTCCTTCGTGTTGAAGTAGTAGATTCTCTGATCCTTCGCCGGCTCACCGCCAAACGCGAAACGCTTGCCGATCGCCTCGAAGGTCTTGCGGAGCGTCTCTCCGAAGCCGCCGCCCAGGATGCTCGGCTCCGTCTTGCTGTCGTACTCATACTCGCCCGGCTCCGCGCAGACCTCAGCCACCTTACCGTTCTCGACGATCATCATACACTGTCCGTCCGCTACTGCGATCACGGAGCCGTCCGTGATGATGTTATCGCTCCCGTGTTTGTTGGAAGAACGTCCGGATGCACGCTTTGCACCCTTGCACACAAGAATGTCCGCATCCATCGCCTCGCAGTAAAAATACTCCTTCCACGAATCGGCGAGCACACCGCCCGCAGACCCCAACGCTGCCTTAATCAATCCCATGTCTTTCCACCTCCACTTTTCTTTGTTGTTCTTTTACAGACTTTATCTGTATCTTTGTTATTTCACCTCTGCGGATTTGATGGCGCTTCTCTCGCCAGTCTTCCGCTTTCCATTCGGTGCACGCTTAAATGCCGCAACTTGATAGTAGTATCTGGCTCCGCCTTCAAGCTCCTCGTCAATAAAGCTTCTTACATTGCCTTTGACCTTTGCGAGCTTCTTCATCGTTTCCTTTTCGTCCGGTTCGCTTCTGTAAATGATATATCCGTCCGCGCCTTCCACCTTTTTCCACGTGACCTTTATCATAAACTCTTCCGGAGACTTTACCTTGATCTTGCTCACCTGGGCCGGTGGCGTCGTGATCGTAAACTCCGCGCTCTCCGCCCCAAGTACCTTGTTTCCACCCTCATCACAGGCAAACGCGCGTATCCTGAAGCGATAGTCTTCCGCAAAATTATATTTTACCGCCTGGCACTTCAACGTATCTCCGGACTTGATCGTCTTCACGACCTTATATTGCTTCTTCTCCTCCACATAGCGCAGAATCTGATAGCCCTCTGCCCCTGACACCTGACTCCAGGTAAAGCTCAGCTTTTTGGCCTTCGCAGGAAGCGTCACACGAAGGCTCGGCTTTTTCTGTTTGTTGAAAGAGGATACCGTCACTTCCTTCTCGGCGCTGAAAGCTCCGTACACGTTCGAGCCGTTCTTCTTTTTATATGCGCGAACCTTGAACCGATAAGTCTTCCCATAGCTGAACTTCGCCGTATAGGATGTGCCTTTGACCTTCTTATATTTTTTGTACTTTCCGGTTTTTTCATCGTAACGGAAGATCTGATAGCCCTGCGCTCCTTTTACCTTCTTCCAGCTGAAGCTAAGCTTCTTCGTCCCCGTGATCGGCTTCACTGTGAGCTTCGGTGCAGACAACCCGTTCTTCTTCGGCTCGGCAGGACTCAGCTCCGGCTTCGTCACAGACGAGGATCCACCGCCTGCAGACCCGGATGATGCCTCTGATCCGGTCGCCGACCCGGACGGAACCGGCTCTGTCGGAACAGGATTCGTCGGATCCGGCACACTTTCCGATTCCTTCGGATTCTCAGGCTTCTGCGGCGCCGGCTCTGTATCCTCCGGCTCCGTATCCGGCTGCTCCTTCTTGCCTATCTGTACCGTCTCTGAATTTTTCAGCTGAGCCGTCATTGTCTGCAGCCCGGCATTCTCCACATACTGAAGCTCTGATGCGCTACTCTCTACATCATCCGTAACCACGCATCCAACCTCTGCGTAATAGTCTCCGAACGGAAGGTGCAACGTGCCGATCTCCAAAACGCCTTCTTCTGCGTTCTGAAAAATATTATGCTTCCCTGACACGACAATGTCAATGACATAATCCGTGACGTCGGAATCATACGTGATCGAGGCATCTTTTACCTCAGCTGTAAGATTTGAAAAGTCAAACGATACGCTGTCGCTTTCAAACGAGACGTCTCCGGGCTCCTCTACCGCCGCAAGCAGCTTGAAGCGAAGTGAGGTGATCGCCTCCGACTTGCTCCCTGGAAATTCAATGGACACCGTCACATCATTGCCGCTCTCTGCCTTCTCCAGTACGGCTGTCGCGACATTTTTCGCCGACGCCGTAACAGCGGAAAACACAGTAATGAGCAAAACCGATAAGATCAGATATTTCATCCGTTTTTTCATTTTCAATTCCTCCTTTTACCGGTTTTCCGTCTGTTTCTTTTGCTCTGGCACCTTGATGTCAAGCCTGACCGCGTCAAGCTCCTCAAAGCTCCCCGGCAATGTCAAAAACGCAGTGTCGCTGACGATGCGCTCGCCTTCAAGCGTGAGAGCATTGTCTACCCGATACAGCTCTGCGCGCACAACACCACCGCCATCGCTCAAAATGCCGTCGTAAACCTTCTTCGAATGCTCCTTAACCTTCTCCGCGTCTGTCCACTGAGTCTCATCAGGTGGCGTCACGAAATAGATCCATTTTCCTTCCGAGGTCTCCCCGAGATCCCCGTTCTCCGGCACATCCGCGAGGATCACCTGCTCCGCATACACGGTATTTTCCTCAAGATCGGCTCCGACCACATTGCCGTGCTTTTCCCCGTCCGCCTGCGCGCCGTCGTAGAGCACCACCATATTGTACGCCGGATTACCCTTATAGCTTCCCGTGAAGAACAGGGCCCCTGCCGGGATCACAAGCGCTTTCCCCTGCTCGTCGTACGCGTAAGTGCAAGTCTCTGCCACAACGCCGACGGTCTGCTTTACATCGCCGAAGAACGCGACGTCATCGCCGGACGGACCACAGATGTCGATCTCATCGATCTTTACCTCGCCCGCATTGTGAATCACGAAGCTCACATAACGAGCGTCGTACGTTCCGATCCACTTCTCCTTCTCATCCGCCTGAACGGCATCAAACCAAATCGTCTGCGGATTGCCATTCTCGTCTGAACCGCTGAGCTCACAGTTCTCCTTCACCGTCACCCAGCTGCTCTTATCACTGCTGACAGAGACCGTGACAGAGCCGAGCGCTCCGCCGTAATATTTCACAGAGGTAACTTCCATCGGCTTCTGCATGTCAATGATGATCCGGTCGTCAGCCGCTGCCGTCCCGAGGAACGGACCTTCCGTCTCATCGCCGACCACGCCGTCGATCACCTTGCCGATCCCGTACTCAACCGCAGGCTTGCTGTCCGCATCGAAGCCGCCGTCCGGGTGTTCGTCGCCCTTCAGGATCTTATCCTGCCCCTCTGCCGCGGTGACAGTCGTCTCCACAGACCACAGGTTCTTTCCAAGCACTCCACCGGTAGACACACGCGCCGACACCGTCTGAGAAGTCTGCGAATAGTTCAGGAACTTATCGACCGCCCTCACCTCATAATACAGCACGCGGTTATCCAGCGCTGCGATCGTATCTGTATAGACCGCCTCGCCGTTTTCATCCGCCAGCTTGAAGCCGATCACTTCCGCCTTCTGCTTCTTTCCGCGCTGATACGTGCTGCGGATCACCTCGTAGCCGAGGATTGCATCCTTGTGGACCGCGTCCGTGCTCATGTTAAGAACCACCCGGTTCTCATTCGTCCCCGCCTCGTCTACCTCCACGTTTGCCGTGGCGTTCGCGACCGTCAGATTCTCCTCCTCGCTCTTGTGGTCCACACGATAATTTCTCGCGTCGTCATTTACATAGTAGTAGGCTTTTTCGGTCGGACTCCCGTACTGTGCCGCGAATTTTTGCGTATCTTCATCCGGAACCATACCCCAGCGTTCAAAGAACGGAAGCATGTTTTCCTGCGCCGCCGCGCATGCAAGCCTCATCAGATTCTGGTCGATGTCCTTGACCAGCTTCAGCTCTACTGCCTTTTTCTCGTCCTTATTTCTCGGCGCTTGACCCGGATTCCTGGAATACGTGTCCACACGCGCAAAGAACAGGTTGTCAAACATCTTCTGATAATCATTGAAGATATATCGGTCGTCCCGGTAGCCGTCCACATTCTCGGTAAAGTCATCAAATGCCAGATGGAGCTGCCAGTAGAGCGCAAGCTGCACCGCTCCGTTCGGCGAACGCCCGATTGTCCCGGAAGTCACCTTCTCGTAGACGTCCTCATATTTGAAGCGCGTCGCGTGATCCTGATTCGCCGCCTTCGTGAGCAGCTGCGCGAAATAATTGTTCGTAATCTCAGCAATCGCATAGTTCGGATCGTTGATGTCATGTCCGATCTCGTGCGCAACGCCCCAGCCGTAGCCGTCCCAGCTCGTCGCCATGGCGAGCTTCGTCTCCGGGAACTCCACGCCAATGTGGTTGCCGGACGCATACATGAACGCGCCTGAGAACATCTGCATATAACGGATGTTCAGATGCTGCGCCGGAGTCTCCTTGTTCCCGCCGGCTCCCTTGAACAAGCCCTTGTGCTGGTAGAACAGAGTCATCGTCTTCTCGATCGCATCCAGTGCGCGCTCAACCGCTGCGGCCTTCTCCCCGTCTGACGGATACTCCTTCAGCGCATCCCAGATCTGCGTCGCCGGCACAGAGTACATCATGTGATCCATCATCAGGTCAGTCGCGTTCAGGAAGCAGTTCTGCACGTCGTACGGGAAGTAGACGTAGCTATTGCTCACGCCGTTTTTGTCCTTCTTCGCCGCTTCCGTCTCATTGTAGTGCAGTCTGTCATGCTCGGCCTCAAGCTTTGCGACATATTCGCCAAGCTCGGCAACGTAGGCGCTGATTGCAACTGTCTTGTCTGCGCCGCTCTTGTTGTGAATATTCAGCGTCGGAATCTTCGCGCCGCCATTGATGCGCAAGACGTACTGATCCTTCGCATTGTTGCCGGTGTAAACCACATAGAGCTGACCGCCGCGCTCCTTCCCGCCGGTCGTTGTGATCTCAGGAACTGTGATCTCGTTCTTGCCGACCTTCAAATTGTAGGATCTCGCCAGCGCGTTCGACTCTGCATGGTACTGCGTGAAGATCAGCTGCAGACTCGCGTTCTGGCGAATGCTCTTCGCATTGTGTCCGACATAGACGATCAGCTTCTCACCCGAAGCCGCGACTCTCCCGAGCGGCTGCCATGCATTCAGACCACCGAAATTCAGATGTCTGTCCTTCGCCGCCGTGATCGTATTGTCCACATAGAACGGTTCATCGAGCTGCAGATCGACAAGCTCCTTCGCCCCCTCGAGGTCGAGCAGAAGGAAATCCTTAAGCGGGTGGTATTCTCCCGTCGCCTCGTCTCGCGTTTCCACAATCGCCTTCACTCTGTCGATCTCTGCTTTCGCGGCCTCCTTGTCGCTCGCCGCGAGAGCCGCCAGCTCCTCGCTCAGCATCGAGTGCTCCGGATCCGCGAACAACGCCTCAACCGCTCCGTCCACCGCCTCATTGTAGTGATGGAAATGGATCTCCGCAATCTTCAACTGGATGTTGGCATAGGTCGTGCCGATGTACAGATGCAGCTGCTGCGCCGTGATCTTCTCGTCAAACTTCACCACATAATACGGGCGGTTCGTCTCGTCAATGCTGCGAACCACGCTGCAGCCGACTGTTTCTCCGGCGACGTCCGCATTCATCTCAGTCGCATCCTTCCAGTAGACGATCTGCGCGGTCTCGACATTCCCCTGCAGATCCGCCGCCGTGAAGGTAAGATAATTCATCGTGTATGGCTGGTCAAACGTGACCGTAACACCCTTGCTGAAGTCCGCAACCGGGTAGGACACGCCGTCGTCCCAGTCCTTCTTCGTCCAGTAAGAGCTATAGCTGTTGTCTACTGTACCGAGCGCCCACTGCGCGTATTTTCTCGCCTTTCCATTGACCGTCGGGATCTTTCCGTCGTTGCTTTCCTTCTCCTGATCCAGTGGGCTCTCAACCATCTTCTGGCCATTGTGTGTGCCGCACACCGCACTCACAATATGATCGGTCAGCTTCCCGGTAACGCCCTCCGCTTTGTCGTCGTAGGATCCGCCGTATGTGTTGATCAGCTGATATTTCGGCAGCCGCGGCGTGTCGCCGCTCTCAGTCACCGCTTCCGCCACACGCGGCCCGGCGCCTGTTCCCGGTTCGTTGTTTCCCCAGGAGCCGTGGTCGTAATCATTCCACGCAACCACATAGATCTCATAAGCTGTGAGATCCTTCAGGCCCGTGATTGTGTAGCTGTTCTGCATCAGACGGTCTGCTCCGTCCTTGGGAAGCGCATAGTTCTCCACCACCGGCCTGTAGGTCTGCGTCCCCTTCTCCCGGTAGAAGACCATGTAGCCGTTGGCATCGTCCATATCCTTCCAGGACAGGGAAACGGAACGGAAACCGCCCTTTGCCACCACGTTGTCAACTCTGTCCGCCGGATTCTCCGGCGCCGGCTGTGCGGTCCTTACCTCTGTCCATGGACTGCTCCACTCTCCGTTGACCGAGCGGATCCTGATCTTGTAATCTCTGTAGTTGTACAGCGGCTTGTCGTTGATCGCCGAAATCGTATGCGGCGTATTCAGAACGCGGATGATCTGCGTCTGGTCCGACGCCTTCTTGACCGGCCCGGAAATCTCAATCTCATAGCCGGTCACATTCGTCTGCTCATTCCAATCCACCACAAGCTCTTCATTCTTAGACAGGATCTCTCTGATCTCCGGAATATTCAGATTCGGAGCCGGGATCCTGTCCTCCATATTGTTGACAAACTGTACCTTGGCAATCTCTGCCAGGGCCTGCGTCTGCTTCGTCCCGGTGATGCGGATTGTGACCCGTTTTACGGCAATCTGTGCGCCGAAATCCAATACAAACGAGCCATCCATCTCCAGAGTAGCAGCCTGCAGCGTCTCATCCGCCACCAGCTCTTCCGCAGATGCTTTTTCGGGCTCCTGCGCGATGGCATTCTCCGTCGTCCCGTTGTCGAGGCCCGGACCATCTTCCGCCGCAATCTGTGCCGGTACATCTGCCGCATCGATCTCCTCAACCGCATCCACAGAGATCGCGTCAATCGGAAGCCCGGCCGTCATAAGCATGATCGATGCCGGCAGCTCCTCCTGCCCTGCACTTTCTTCCGCCACGCCTGCCTCTGAGTCAGAAACATCTTCTGACGCGGGAATCATCACATTCTCAGTCTGCCCGGAGCTTATCGGCTCCGTCCCTTTGACCAGCGGGATCTCATAGACCTTTGTCGCGCCATCCTCTTCTGCCTCCACGAGAACAGAACCGCCCGTGATATCGCTGGTAAGCTCACCGGTCTTCTCATTCCTCTCAACCGGCGCCTGCAGCGTCATCCCTCCAAGCACCGGCAAATCCGCCTTAGTTTGGCCATCTGTCCCCGGAACTGCCGTGTCAAAAGCAAACGCAACCGACACCGGATTTTCCGGCGAGATCTCTTTCCCATTCGCCGGACTCAGCGTCGCCATGCCGCTGTCACTGAGAAGGCTATCGATTCCCTCCACTTTCGTCTGCACATCATGTTCCACATGCTTTGGGACGGAGCATCTGGTGACCGTCGCCTCCTGCTGCTCTCCAAGACCCTGTACCGCGAACTGCAGGTCGGCAAGATCCACAACGCCATTCACGTTCAGGTCAAGCGCCGCGTCGATGGAATCCTCATGCACCGCCGACACAAGCTTTTCTACGTCTGCATCCGTAATCTCATGATCCCCATCCACATCCCCGAGGCGCAGCCAACCGCATTTTGCACCCGCGCTCTCCACCTTGGATGTGCATACTTCAATCTTCGCTGTTTCATGCGCGCGCACTTCTATCGTCTGCTCATAATCTGCAAACTGAGCCGCCCGCAGCGTCAGCTTGTATGTGCCGTCTGCGACAGGAAACCGCTCCGAGGCCGCCGCCTTCTTCTCTCCTGCCGTCTTTCCCGGAACGGCGATAGCGACCGTTCTGTGTTCACCGCCGGAAGCCCCTTCTGACACCGGCTCAACAGAAATCGTGACGTCCTCTGCCTCCAGGAACGGGAGCGTCGCCACTACCTTGACTTCAATATATGACCCGGTCCACTCGTCAAGCGAGATCGTCTGTACGCCTGCGGTAGAATCCTCCAGGACAAGCCCCGACTCCAGCTCAGATTCCGGTTCAGATTCCCACTCGACTTCTGACTCGGACGCCATTTCCGTCTCCGGCTCTGCTTTCCATTCGCTCTCAGATTCCGGCATTAACGCGTCGACGTCATCAATCGCAATGATCTCATCCAAAATCAAAGTGTCATCTGGAATCGATTCATCGGTTGGAAGAATATCATCCCCATTGCTCTCTTCCTCGGAGACATCAAAAGAGCCGTCCGCGGAATCCGGCTCCTGTACACCGGCATCCGTCGACGGATCCTGCTCGATCTCTCCCTGTGGCACTGTATCAGATATCCCCGCATCAGGAATATCTGAAATCCCAGACTGCTGTCCCTGCCCTTCCGGCCAGGCCTCATCCTGGGTTGAATAATCCAATCCCGTATTTTCCTGTTCTGTATGCTCTGCACCGGTGCCATCTTCAATGATCGCCTCTGTACTGCCCTCTGTCAGAACAATATCGCCCTCAGATGCCACGGCTGTCAGACTGCAGCTCGCCAACGGCTGCATTACCATACATCCAGCAAGCACGATTGCCAAAATCTTTTTCATGTGCATGCCCCCTCTTAAATTATATTTCCCCTCCCCAAGGGACAGAGTTTACCTCCGCTTAAAACGTTTCCCTTCTTTGGTATACTCTGGGTTTTTATTGTACCATATTTTGTATATTCAATACTGTTACAATTCTATTAATATTTATTATAACGTACGAAATATTTTTCTCCCTATTGTATGCTTCCTCTGCATATCTGCGCAAAAAAGAGGCTCCTATATTCGTGAACCTGAAAGGATGGTTGATTTTTCAGAAATTTTGGAATATTATAAATAAAACAGCTGTAAGAAAGAGAGAATTCCATGAACAAAGCCGAAGATCACAGAAGAAAACTGCTGATCATCGATGATGATGCTCAGAATCGGCAGGAGCTCTGTTTGCTTCTTTCCGAAGAATACAAGTGTATTGAATTTGACAACATCCGCGAGGGCAAAGCCTTTCTCGAAGAAAACGGAGCTGTTGTCGCTGCAATCCTGTTGAAACCCGGTGTTTCACCCACCGATGAGGATGGCTTCCTGGAGTATGTCCAGAGCAAGGCAGACTTCTCAACGATTCCGGTTCTCATGCTGGTAAACGATGTCATAGCCGCCGAGTCTTCCGGCAGACTAGGTCATGGCTTCGTCGACTGTATCGGACGGCCCTACTATCCTGCTATCATCCGGAACCGGATATCCAACGCGATCATGCTCAAGGATTCGCTGACTTATTATGGAATCGAGAAAATGCTGAAGGCGCTTCCTTCCAATATCTATCTTAAGGATAAGGAAGGCCGCTATATTTTCGCGACTCACTACTGGCATCATCTGGACCATTCAGACGACCCGAACTGGACCATCCGTGGAAAGACCGACCCGGATATCCGCAAGGACAAGGAAAACGCCATCGCGGCCCAGAGAAAGGACATGGAAATCATCGAGACCGGACACGGCGCCGCCTACACGATTGAGATCAACGCGGACGGCCTGCAGGAGTTTTACGATATTGTCAAGGAACCGCTCTTTGACGACAGCGGAAGCATCAGCGGCATTATCGGGCTGGTTCATAACGTGACAGAGCACGAACAGTTGAAGCGGGAATTCCACCGCCAGGCCACGACCGACGAGCTGACCGGGCTTCATAATCGCGTGTATTTTTATGAGTATATGCGGGAACTCCCGAGCAAAGACGTCTTCCCCGTCAGCCTTATCTCGACCGACTGCGACAATCTGAAAAAAATCAACGACACCTACGGACACATGGCAGGCGACGAGTACCTCAGGATGTCGGCGCAGCTGTTCCGGACCGTGCTGCCGGATGACTGTGTCATGTTCCGCATGGGCGGCGACGAGTTTCTCCTGCTGCTCCCCTCCACGACAGCGGAGCAGGCTGCAGAGTATGTTGCGCAGCTAAAGCAAAACGAGCCACAGTTCCATGTCGGGAGCTGGCAGCTCAGCGTCTCATATGGCATCGCCACCCTGAACGGCCGGGACGATTCGCTTGAAAAATGCATCTCCCAGTCCGATCAGAATATGTATCGCGAAAAAAGGGAAAAGAAAAAGGCAAACAGTTAAAGCACAGACAATGAAAGCACAGACAATGAAAGCACAGGCAATGAAAGCAGTGCAGTTTCAATATTTTCAGGAAAAGTCCGGCGAACCTCCGGCGATTGCTCCGTTATATTCTCCCGCCCTTACATCTTTTGCGCCTTTCTGTATGCCAGAAAGGCAAATATCGCGGCAAACGAGAGTATCATGACAGCACCCTTCACGACAATCGCGAATGGATACCTGCCATAATAATATTCCGCAAGCCAATACGGCGGCAGCGTACAGACCGCCGCGATCAGGTAACTGAGCTTGCTCGTCAGAGTGCGCGCAAGTCCATCCATAAAAGCCTTCCTGCTCACCTGAGTTTCCTGCTCCCGCTCCAACTCTGCCCCATATTCTCCATTTTTAATACGTTTTTTTATCCGGGTCAGCTCGACAGCAAAAAATACCGCATAGCAGAATGTGAACAGCACCGGCAGATAAATATACATCGGAAGCCGAACCAGCGCCGCCGGAAACAGCCGCGGCAGGTGCACATAAATCCCCCAAAGCTCTATACATGCCACATAGAACCAGTTATTGTCAAAAACCGCCCTCAGGGCTGCGGAAATCGGTTTCCCGTCATCTGTGTTTCTCACGGCAATCCTCCTCAGTTTTCAAAAGAATTCTTCAATTCCTGCAATATATATGCCTGCACCGTTTGTTCTGTGATTTCTTTTTCCTGCCTCTGCAATTCTCTTGTAATATCATGCCAAAAATAAGAAAACAGCGTTTCTCCGTCTTCCTTATTTACCAGACAATTCAGGCAGCCGCCACCGCTGAACTCAGTTTCCTCGAAATATATTTCCGTCAGCAGTTCCGCTATCTCCGCCATATTGTCCTTCGTGCAGGTAAATATGTAGTCCTCCCATTTCGGCTCATCAAGTTTGCTGCCCTTTTCCTGTCTGTACTGATGCAGGTCAAATGGATCATCCAGTCTTTCCTCTATGCAGAGCTGTCCGTAAGTGTCATCAATATAGCTGGAATAATCCGGCGCATGAAAGTTCCCATCGCCTTTTTCAGTCAGCCCGTACAAACGCACATAGGTCAAAAACTCCCTCCCCTGATTATCCTGAAGGGTGAACGTCCACATATGCACATATCTTGCGCCCTTTGTCTCAACTTCCTTCGTCTCGAATTCTGTCGATAACAGTTCAAATTCCTGTTGATACCTTTCGCTCAACCTATCCAATGCCGCCTTTCGCGCATGAACATTGTACTTGTTATAAAAGAAATATCTTGCCAGAAAGAGGCCGATTCCGACACAGCAAACCACGATTCCAATAATGATTATCATAACAGCTGTCCTTTTTCTATTCTTCAAAATCAGCCCTCCTTATTACAAGATTCCGGAGAAACCCCGGAAGCCTTAAGTTTTACTGTGTCAAGCGGAACCGCCTCTCAATCACTCGATGATCGTCGCAACACGGCCTGAACCAACCGTACGGCAACCCTCACGTTGCTCACGACACCCCAGCCTTGTCTTCTGATGTTATGCCATAGTTCAACAACAATCATTTTTTGATTTGTTTCAAAAACCCCATACGCTTTTCACCTATCAGCTTAGTAACTCCACTTACTAAGCTTGTTACTAAGCTATTACTAAGCTCACGTCTTCTATCTCGACTTTTTCCTACATACTTCTGTTTTGAATGGTTAGGTTTTCCGGTATTGATAATACCAGCTGCCCGCTAATAATCAGGGGATTCATTTTTTTCTTTACTTTCCATGTCCTCTCTCTTTTAACATACTGTTTATATCAATCATTTCTTTGACTAAAATCGAAAAATCAAAGAAATGACTTGTTGCTGAACATCTATCCACGTATTCTATATACTCTATTTCTATTCGCACCAATTGGCTCAACTTCTGGCATATCACTCAGTAACGCTCTTGTCCGTACAATACTTAATCCGATACACTCGGCTATATCGCTTGCCTTTGATTCACCATTTTTTTTAAGAAAATCTCTTATTTTTTCAATGTTCTCCTGCGTTTTTATCGCTTGTTTTTTATTGCTTGTTTTTATCGCTTGTTTTTTATCACTTGTTTTTATCGCTTGTTTTTTTACAAAAGAAAGCGTCAGTACCGTCCTATCCGGATCAAATCGCTCCTCAATGATTGGCTCCTCCCAGCCTTCATCTGCCCAGACATTAAAGATATTTGGCACACCGCTTCCAGCACGTTCCCCGATATTGATAAGGTTAAACATCTTCATAAGTGCCTTATTTCTCGGATCGGATTCTCCACCAAGACGCATCTGTTTTTTACCGGTCCTGATATATCCGGGATTGGCCAAAATCAACTTATCTGCTTCTTTTTTAATCACGATACCTCGCAGGCCATGATAATCTGCATGAATCAAACAGTTTGCTAACGCTTCACGAAGCGCCTTGTGTACCGGCGTATCATCTATCCGTTCACCACCAGACATTTTGAACGGTACCTTAATATCTTTGATAATCTTATTATAAACCCGGAAATAAAAGTCGCACACATTGCCGGACCATTCGCCAGAACTAGACTGCAGCCTGTCACTCCAACGCGTTATGGGATCTAATTCCTCTCTGTAATCCAAAAAGTACTCAGGAAAATGTCTTACAATGTTGTACTCATCCCCAAACATCAGCATCCCCGCTGCCGTTGGATGTAGCTTCCCATCTTCATCGGAAATTGCAGCTGCGCCAATGCTTCTTAAATATTCGTGATCGCTCAAACGTTCAAACGGATGTCCCTCTTTTAAAGAACGGTGGCTATTGCGATAGCCATGAACGGTATCATAATTCAGATCCTCCATAGGAACCTTGTCCAACACTTCCATGTCCACCGTCCGCTCCGTCTGGTCACGGAGCATAGTCTTTACCTGTAATCGAGTGCAATGATAATCCCCCTCAAAATTGCGGCGAAAAGTACCGTTAAAGATGTCATTATTAATGTATACCGGCTTCTGCTCCCGCTTTGCCATCGGCACATAAATCACTATGATGACATCTTTCTTATCGCCCACTTCATACGTTTGAACGTCGTCTTCTGATAACAGGTTGACACTTACCTTCTTGGGATTGTTGATCGCATCCCAGAAATCCTTACAGAGCTTGGACGCATTCCGAAGCCCAGTAGACTTCCAACTGCCATCCTTTTCTTCTTTAACACCCAGTATAATAACACCACCGTAGCAATTGGCAAAGGCAGAATAGGTATCCCAAAGAGAAATCGGCAGACCTTCTCCTGCTTTTTTTACTTCTCTGCGATTATCTTCTCGGTATTCATCAAATTGTGAAAGGTCGAAACATTTTCCCAATTTTATCATCTCACTTTCAAATCGATGCCATCATTTTCACTGTCTCTATGAGCATTCACTTAGAACAAATAAGAATCTGACAATTCCGTTTTAACTGCATGATAGAACAACCACCTAACCGTATCTTATCTGTATACAGTCCACTTTTTCTAAGTAACTGAATTTATATATATTACTTTTCTTTTTTGTTTATAAATACTATCATATAATGCAATAATTTTTCTTTATCCCAGTCATCTAACTCGTCAAACTCCTTTAAAATCATATCATAGATACTTTCAGTTTTAAAAAAGTTTGAATAGCTTGTAATCTTCATAGATTCTTTTTTTGTTTCATACAACTTCCCCAAAACACGAATTATAAATTTAAATAAATCCTGAAGTTTGCAATCTAAATCATCCCCAGCATAATCTGTGATCAATAACCCAGAAATATTATCTTTATGTAGTTGATCGCTGGTACAATCTGTCAAAATTCCATGCTCACGTTTATATAAATAAATTACTACCGCCAGAATAGTGAATTTCCCATTTTTTGCTATTGTTATCTTATCTAAATCATCTTCATTTGCAATTTCCTCAGACACATATACATCGTATATATTTGCTAATCTGACTAAATCATATAATGTATCATAATCATGTTTCCTTAAAAATATCTGCTTATAGATATTCTTTGATGAAAACATTGTATTTTTTGCATTGCGTGCTGGTCCTGGTCTTTGCAGAATACATGCATATATGAGTTGAC
The DNA here is from genome assembly GCA_947627365.1 of uncultured Lachnospiraceae bacterium. GTDB lineage: Bacteria > Bacillota > Clostridia > Lachnospirales > Lachnospiraceae > Choladousia. The sequence continues at coordinate 20,639 of CANQVT010000049.1, forward strand.
CTAAATACTCATTTGTTACCCGCTGCCATTTTTCGACCTTTTTATAATTTGCTGGTTTAACTCCCCGCTTAATCTCAACTGCTAAGCAATGATCTCCATTATCAGAACAACCTTTCTGCATCTTTTTCTGTTCTATGGCATTGGACTTCAAATCGCGTTGCCTGATTGGTTTCTGAGAATTTGAAGCCTCTGATATTTTCGCGATAAAATCACTATTAACACCAACAGCACTTTCAGCTTTAACTATTTTACAAACTACAGAAAAATCGTTTGCTTCATTTACCTTTTTTGATTCTCCAATTTTAGTAGTCGTTTGGGCTCCATTTATGATTGAGAAATCATATAATTTGATCTTATATCCATCAACCTTGTAGTCGCTGCATCCGATAGTAATTCCATTATTATAAAACCAAAATTTATCCTTCTCTTTATTTATAGTCGCATCAATCGCATCGTCCACATTCTTTTGCACTATATGTTCTCTTAAATTATAACTGAATAAACCGTTTTTTCCGTATTTAGTGTAGAGTCGCTTTACGGAAGATGCCCGCACATTAACAATTAATCCTGCCTCCCCATATGAAAGGAAATTATTATTTGTCTTTTTATCCAAGTTTAATGAACTACCCCGGTGCAAGCACTCAAGTGTCCACTGGACACTTGCCTCACTACGTGAGCGGGGTATCAGTTC
>CANQVT010000050.1 GCA_947627365.1 uncultured Lachnospiraceae bacterium
ATCTCTTACGGGAATACTCATTAACCTATGTTGTTTAACCGAGATGCTGGGTATGGAATCTCGGATTACAATTGACGGAAAATCCCCGGATGTACCGATCTGCATCCGGGGATTCGCCTGTTTTCTCAATTTTACTCCGATTTTATTCCGATACTGATTTAAATGTAATCTCAATATCGCACACTTCCGGGATCGTGCAGACGCGCATGTTCGGCCCGAAAAGCCCCACGCCGGAGGTCACGATATTGTGCATGTTTCCTTTCTTTATGTAACCGCAGGCGTTCTCCCAGACCAGACGGCAGGTCAGGTTCAGCGGAAATACCTGTCCGTCGTGCGTGTGTCCGCACAAGTCTACGTCAACGCCGGCGTCAGAGAGCTCCTGCAACTCCTTCGGCTCATGGTCGATAACGATCAAAGGCTTTGCCGGATCCAATCCTTCCGTGATCTCCTCCGGCGTCTTTCGCTGCCTGATTCCCCTTCCGGGACGCTCCGCATCCGGCCTCCCATACAAATAAAAGCTGTCGTCGATCAGCACATATTCGTCGCGCAGCAGTCGGATATTTGCCTTCTCCAGAAATTCGTCCATCTCCGGACTGCTCATCTTCTCTTTGCTGTTGCCTCCGAAGGTGAAGCCGGCCAGGATTTTCTCCTCGATGTCGTGGTTCCCGTAGCAGGCGTACACGCCATACTTGCTCTCGATTCCCCGCAGGATCTCGCAGAGCCGTTCCTCATCCTCAAGCGCCTCATACTCATTGTCAAAGATATCGCCTGCGATCACGACCAGGTCCGGCTGGATCGCGTTGATCTTTTTCACCATATTCTGCATGCGTATACACCCGATATTGTAGCCAAGGTGCATGTCGGCGACCAGCGCCACCCGCAGCGTATCCAGCTCTCCGCCGTTCTTCGGGACCTCGACCTCATAGCGCGTCGTGCGGATCACCCGCGCGTTCAATACGCCATAGGTGCTGACGCCCGCAATGATCAGAATACACAGCGCTCCCACACAGGCGAAGACCTTCCGCGAGCGGAGCTTCTCCTGATCGATCCGCTTGCATCGCTTCAGGATCAGAGCGATCAGATCCGCAGCCCCGACGGTCAGCACCGTATACAGCATCACGCCCAGCCAGTAATTACCGATCAGCTTCATAAGGCGCTCCAGCTTTCCGTTCGGGAGAAAGAAACCCACAAGCATCGCGGAGGCGACAAACAGGTAGAGTAATACGACTGTCACCCTCACCCAGATCTTCGTCAAAATTCCGTGGCAGGCTGCCATCCACTTAAAAAGCCTGTGAAGAAGATATACGCTCAACAAAATGTAGAGCGGTGATAAAAGTAAAGCTCCCATGACCTGCTGCTCCTATCCACAGGAAAGTATCTTATCCTTCGCTGCTCAGTGCCTTGTAGACGACAGCCGCAAGCGCCGCGCCCACAAGCGGACCTACAATAAATACCCACACGCAGCCAAGCGGCGCAGCGTTGCCATTGAACGCAGCCACGATCGCCGGGCCGAGGCTTCTGGCCGGGTTTACGCTCGTTCCGGTCAGGCCGATGCCGAGGATGTGTACCAGTGTCAGGGTAAAGCCGATCACGACACCCGCGAACGAACCGTGGTTCGCCTTCTTGTCCGTCACGCCCAGAATCGTCATTACAAAAATGAATGTCAGGACAGCCTCAACAAGAAGTCCCGCGACTGCGCTTCCGTTCACACCCGCAAGGCCATTGGATCCGAATCCGCCGGTCATGTCCGTCACGCCGCCGGATGTAAAAATCGCCATCAGGACAAGCGCGCCTGCGAAAGCGCCAAGGCACTGCGAAATCACATAACCGATGAAATCCTTCACATCCATACCGCCGCTCAACAGCACTCCAAGCGATACCGCCGGATTGATATGACAGCCGGAGATATTACCGACACAGTAGGCCATCCCCACGATCACAAGGCCGAACGCAAGCGCCGTCAGAATGTAGCCTCCGCCCGCAGCCGCGTCGCAGCCGACCAGCATCGCCGTACCGCAGCCGAGGATGACCAGAACCGCAGTTCCAATAAACTCCGCAATATACTTCTTCATGTTTCGTTCCTCCTTTTGAGAATACGCTTATTTCCGACAATTATGAAGTCGGATACATTAATTATACCTGAAAACAAAAATATTGCAAATACTTTCCTTTTTTATCTCACAATTCCGGAAAGGAAATATGTACTGTTCAGACTAGGCCGAAGCACTTGCTGCTGAGGCCGTAAGAAAGTGATTCAGGAGGCAGTTTGGGCTTCGCGAAGCGAATTTGCATGCCCAAACTGCTCGTTACTGCTCACGGAGTGAACAGTAACATCAGATACATGCTGCCGAGCGCAAGTTGAAAAAAGACCCCGGAGGATGACGTTTTGCCATCGCTCCAAGGTCTTTGTACTGTTTATTGATGCACTGTCTTATTTTGCCCTTTTTCGGTGATTCATGCTTGCCCCGAAATAGAAATGTCTTCTGTTTACTTCTCTGCGATCGCCGCCTGCGCCGCCGCAAGTCTCGCAATCGGCACACGGAACGGTGAGCAGGACACATAGTCCAAACCGAGCTTGTGGCAGAATTCTACGGAAGTCGGATCGCCGCCGTGCTCGCCGCAGATGCCAATGTGCAGGTTCGGATTCGCCGGCTTGCCGAGCTTGATCGCGATCTCCATAAGTTTGCCGACGCCTGTCTGGTCGAGCTTCGCGAACGGATCGTTCTCGAAAATCTTCGCGTCGTAGTAAGCGTTCAGGAACTTGCCCGCGTCGTCGCGGGAGAAGCCGTAGCACATCTGCGTGAGGTCGTTCGTGCCGAAGCAGAAGAAGTCCGCTTCCTTCGCGATCTCATCCGCCGTCAGAGCCGCGCGCGGGATCTCGATCATCGTGCCGACCTGATATTTCAGCTCCGCGCCTGCCGCCGCGATCTCTGCGTCTGCGGTCTCCACGACCGTCTTCTTGACATATTTCAGCTCCTTGTTATCGCCGACGAGCGGGATCATGATCTCCGGGCAGATATCCCAGTCCGGATGTCTCTTCTTAACATTGATCGCCGCGCGGATGACCGCCTGCGTCTGCATCTTCGCGATCTCCGGGTAGGTGACCGCCAGACGGCAGCCGCGATGTCCCATCATCGGGTTAAACTCATGCAGGGAGTCGATGATCGCCTTGATCACGTCGACACTCTTGCCCTGCGCTTCCGCCAGCTTCTCGATGTCCGCCTCCTCGGTCGGAACAAACTCATGCAGCGGCGGATCCAGGAAACGGATCGTGACCGGATTGCCCTCGAGCGCCTCGTAGAGCTCTTCGAAATCGCTCTGCTGCTCCGGAAGTATCTTCTCGAGCGCCTTTTCTCTCTCTTCCACCGTCTCGGAGCAGATCATCTCACGGAACGCATCAATGCGGTTGCCATTGAAGAACATATGCTCGGTACGGCAAAGACCAATGCCCTCGGCACCCAGCTCGCGCGCTCTCTTCGCGTCCGCCGGCGTGTCAGCATTCGTGCGAACCTTGAGCTTGCGGTACTTGTCCGCCCACGTCATGATCCTGCCAAACTCGCCCGCAATCGAAGCCGGGACGGTCGGGATGATGCCGTCGTAGATATTGCCGGTGGAACCGTCCAGAGAGATCGCGTCGCCCTCGTGGTACTCCTTGCCGTTCAATGTAAATTTCTTATTTGCCTCGTCCATCGTGATATCGCCGCAGCCGGATACACAGCAGGTGCCCATGCCGCGCGCCACGACCGCCGCATGGCTCGTCATGCCGCCGCGCACCGTGAGGATGCCCTGCGCGCTCTTCATGCCCTCGATGTCCTCCGGGGAGGTCTCAAGGCGGACAAGCACAACCTTTTCGCCTCTTCCTGCCCATGCCTTCGCGTCCTCAGCCGAGAATACGATCTTGCCGCAGGCAGCTCCCGGCGAAGCGCCGAGCGCCTTCGCAATCGGAGTAGCAGCCTTCAGCGCGGCAGCGTCAAACTGAGGATGCAGCAACGTGTCCAGATTTCTCGGGTCGATCATCACGACCGCCTTCTCCTCGGTAATCATGCCCTCATCTACAAGGTCGCAGGCAATCTTGAGCGCTGCCTGCGCGGTGCGCTTGCCGTTGCGAGTCTGCAGCATGTAGAGGTGCCTGTCCTCGATCGTAAACTCCATATCCTGCATGTCTCTGTAGTGATCCTCCAGAGTCTTGCAGATCGTCGTGAACTGCTCGAACACCTCCGGCATCTCCTGCTCGAGCTGCGCGATCTTCTGCGGCGTGCGAACGCCTGCCACGACGTCCTCGCCCTGCGCGTTCAGCAGGAACTCGCCCATCAGCTTCTTCTCGCCGGTCGCCGGATCACGCGTGAACGCGACGCCCGTACCGGATGTATTGCCCATATTGCCGAATGCCATCATCTGTACGTTGACCGCGGTACCCCAGGAATACGGGATATCGTTGTCCCGGCGGTACACGTTCGCACGAGGGTTGTCCCACGAGCGGAACACGGCCTTGATCGCCTCCATGAGCTGTACCTTCGGGTCGGTCGGGAAATCGGAGCCGATCTTCTCCTTGTACTCCGCCTTGAACTGGTTCGCCAGCTCCTTCAGATCCTCAGCCGTCAGCTCAACGTCCTGCTTCACGCCCTTCTCAGCCTTCATCTTGTCGATCAGCTCTTCGAAATACTTCTTGCCAACCTCCATGACGACGTCCGAAAACATCTGGATAAATCTGCGATAGCAGTCCCATGCCCAGCGCGGATTGCCGGACTTCTTCGCCAACACCTCGACGACCTCCTCGTTCAGGCCGAGGTTCAGGATCGTGTCCATCATGCCCGGCATGGAAGCGCGCGCACCGGAACGAACTGATACGAGAAGCGGATTCTCCTTGTCGCCGAACTTCTTGCCGGTGATGCCTTCCATCTTCTCGATCGCCACCATGATCTGCCCCATGATCTCGTCGTTGATCTTCCTGCCGTCCTCGTAGTACTGCGTGCAGGCTTCCGTCGTGATCGTGAAGCCCTGAGGCACCGGAAGACCGAGGTTCGTCATCTCAGCGAGATTGGCGCCCTTGCCGCCGAGCAGGTTCCGCATGTTGGCATTTCCCTCTGTAAACATGTATACCCATTTTGTCATGCTGCTCATTCCTCCTAAACTATAGTAGAGTATCTTTCCATGTATATAATTGTAACATATTTCCTGTTCGAGTCAAGAAAATACTGTACTTTTTTATGCATAATTTCACAAACACTTGTGTTTTTCGTGAATGTTTTGTCAAATATAGATGAAAGATGTACAAAAAAAGGATCCGCAAGCTCGCCATATTCGCTGCCCCGTACATGCCGGTCAGGCAGACATGGCGAACTCTTCCGGATCCGTCTGTTGCTTTGCTTTCTTTTACTTGCGATACGTATCCCTGTTCAACACAAGGTGCTTCGGCACGCCGTTCACCATCAGCGGAGTGAGCTCGCCGAGAATCAGCGGACGCGCGTACTCCACGTAGCCCTCGCCTACATCCGTGCCGTCGTTCACGATCCATTCGGCCGGAACCGGGCGCTCCACGTTCGCGATCGCGTGGATGTCGTAGATGCTGTAGCCTACCTGATACGGGCTGCGCTCCTTGACGTCGATCGTGATCATCATGCCGGTCTTTCCCTCGTCAGCGGCCTTGCAGGCCAGATAGCCCACGTTGAACGCCTCGTTGATGTCGTTCAGGGAAGCGATGTGAGTAGCCGCCCTCTGCAGGGTGGAGAACTCGATCGCGCGGGTCTTCAGGCCGGTCTCAGCCGCGATCTTGTTCGCCAGTACAACCGCGCAGCCGGAGAGCTGCTTGTGGCCGAACGCGTCCACGTAGTCGGAACCGCCGCCGAGCTCGCAGACAAATCTGCCGTCCGCGATCTTGATGCCCTCGGACACCGCGATCACCACGGAGCTCTTCTTCTCCGCCAGATCCTTGACTCTCTTCATGAAGTCGTCCATATCGAAGGTCACTTCCGGAAGGTAGATCATATCCGGGCCCTCGCAGTCCTCGTCCCTGGAGAGCGCTGCGGCCGCCGTCAGCCAGCCCGCGTGACGTCCCATGATCTCAACCACGCATACGGTCGGCTTCTCAATGCCGAAGCTCGCGTTGTCGCGGATGATTTCCTTCATGGAAGTCGCGATATACTTCGCCGCGGAACCATAGCCCGGGCAGTGATCGGTGATCGGAAGGTCGTTGTCGATCGTCTTCGGCACGCCCATGAATCTCTGGCTCTTGCCCTTGAGCGCCGCATAATCGGACAGCATCTTGATCGTATCCATGGAATCGTTGCCGCCGATGTAGAACAGGCACTCGATATCATACTTCTCCATGATCGCGAAGATCTTGTCGTAGACCTCCTCGTTGCCCTCGATCTTCGGGAGCTTATAACGGCAGGAGCCGAGGAACGCCGACGGGGTCCTCTTCAGGAGCTCGATGTCCTTGTCCTCCTTGATGTACTCGCCCATGTCCACCAGGTCCTCGTTCAGGAAGCCCTGGATGCCGTGATGCATGCCGTAAATCTTCTTGACGCCGAGCTCTCTGGCCTTGCTGACCACGCCCGCGAGGCTGGAATTGATGACCGCCGTCGGGCCGCCCGACTGACCTACTACAATGTTTCCTTTCATAATGAAACTCCTCCTGTATGTGTGTTGTTTTTATATATAAAGCCTGAGAATTGCTTCGTGCCTGCGGCACTTACGCAATTCTCTAACATATCTTCGCAAATCACAGCGCTCTCTTTGTTCGCGCTGCTTTTTTGCTCAGATCTGTTAGCGTCTCTAATGGACAGACGGATTGTCCTGTAAACAGTCCATCCGTCTGTCCATTGAGACTGGGCTTTATCACTACCACTCAAATTTCTTCTCGAAGTATGCCTTCAGATCCTCGATCTTCACGCGCTCCTGCTCCATCGTGTCACGGTCGCGCACGGTCACGGCGCCATCCGTCTCGGAATCGAAATCATAGGTGACGCAGAACGGCGTCCCGATCTCATCCTGCCTGCGGTAGCGCTTTCCGATGTTGCCCCTGTCGTCGAATTCACAGTTGTAATACTTTGTGAGCATCGTGTAGACCTTCTCCGCGCCCTCGTTCAGCTTCTTCGAAAGCGGCAGCACGCCGATCTTAACCGGGGCGAGCGCCGGATGGAAATGAAGCACGGTGCGCATGTCGCCGCCCTCAAGCTCCTCCTCATCGTAGGCGCTGCACAGGAACGCCAGCACGACACGGTCCGCGCCAAGCGACGGCTCGATCACGAACGGAATGTATTTCTCCTTCTTCTCATCGTCGAAGTAAGACATATCCTCGCCGGACACATTCTGGTGCTGCGTCAGGTCGTAGTTCGTGCGGTCCGCGATGCCCCAGAGCTCGCCCCAGCCGAACGGGAACAGAAACTCGATGTCCGTCGTCGCCTTGCTGTAGAAGGAAAGCTCCTCCTTCTCATGGTCGCGCACGCGCATCTCCTCTTCCTTCATGCCCAGCGACTTCAGCCAGTTGATGCAGTAGCTTCTCCAGTAGTCGAACCATTCGAGATCCGTGTCCGGCACGCAGAAGAACTCGAGCTCCATCTGCTCGAACTCGCGGGTGCGGAACGTGAAGTTGCCCGGCGTGATCTCGTTGCGGAAGGACTTGCCGATCTGCGCGATACCGAACGGCACCTTCTTGCGCGACGTCCGCTGCACATTCTTGAAATTGACGAAGATACCCTGAGCCGTCTCCGGACGCAGGTAGACCGTATTCTTCGCGTCCTCGGTCACACCCTGGAAGGTCTTGAACATCAGGTTGAACTGGCGGATATCGGTAAAATTGTGCTTGCCGCAGGACGGGCACGGAATGTTGTGCTCTTCGATGAAATTCTTCATCTCCTCCTGTGAGAACGCGTCGACCGACTTCTCCAGGGCGATCCCCTGCTCCTTGCAGAAGTCCTCGATGATCTTATCCGCGCGGAAACGCTCATGGCACTCTTTGCAGTCCATCAGCGGGTCCGAAAATCCGCCGAGATGCCCGGACGCCACCCAGGTCTGCGGGTTCATCAGGATCGCGCAGTCCACGCCGACGTTGTACGGGTTCTCCGTGACAAACTTCTGCCACCACGCCTTCTTGACATTATTCTTCAGCTCCACGCCAAGATTGCCGTAATCCCAGGTATTCGCGAGTCCACCATAAATCTCGGAGCCCGGGTACACAAACCCTCTGCCCTTCGCGAGAGCGACAATCTTCTCCATCGTCTTTTCCATAATAATCTCCTCCGGTTTTCTTTATACTTATGGCCGCATTTTGAAAAATCCGTCTTCAGAAGACGTTTCGCCTTCCTGCAGCCGCTAAAACAGCTCAGTGGATATCATCAAATATAACATAGACCCGGTTCGCCGCCGAGCGCTCCGTAAATGAAATCTCCTCACCCTTATAGACGTTGTTGGAAGGCAGGACAAGCTCTGTATTTTCCTCCTGCTCTCCCGTCGCATTCACCACATTTTCTGAGAGAACATCGGCATTCATGCTCGTATACAGGATGTCGCCCGGCACACGAACCTCCGCCGGCGCTTTCAGGATCAGCACCTGCTTATCCAGCTCGCGGACCACCTCGCTTCCATCCACCGAACCACTCTGCACAGCGCCGTCCTTCACCTTCTTGTACGGCACATCGAACAGATAGCCCTCAAGCTGAGCGCTGATGATCGTTCCGTAGAAAAACTCCGTATTATTAAAACTGGCATAGTCCTCGCAGCTAGCATATTTCAAACTCAGGCTGATGTTCTTGTCCTCTGTCTCCAGCGTTTCGATCCGGATCGTGTCCTCTCCGTGGTCCGCGTTGTATTCCGCTACCTCTTTCTGGATCATTGTCTGAAGCTCCGCGACATCATAGTAAGCTGCGTCAAGCGTGTCGCTGATGATCTCCGTCACGCTTCCATCCTCCGCGATCGACACCGCGGCTGGCTCCTCCGGCTTCCAGGAATCAATGCCAAGAGCCTCGCAGCCTGTAAGCATCAGTGTCCCGAGCGCCAGAAACGCGAGCATTCCCCTTCTTTTCCCTCTCATAAATATATCCTCCCCGCGGCTCTCTTCGCGTTTCGCGCTTCAAAAATTCCGTCAGTATATTATACATGCAAAAGATTAAGGTTTCAACCACTTGTTTTGATTTTAGACATTTTCCGGCGTCTGCAAGGATTCTTCCGGCCTAAGCCCTGCGTTCATACTCTCCAGAATAGCAAGCGATTTAAACTTCCGGTCGATATGTACGCGGTTAAAATGATCCTGTACGCTGCGAAACTCCGCGAAAACCTCCGGCGTCAGCGTAAACGAATACAGCTTCCCGACCGGCGCGCCGAGCACAAAGGCAAGCGCATAGCGCGTCGCTTCCTGCAGGGACGCGTCATTCGCCGTCTCATAGGGATATTCGCCGTTCAGGACCATCGCGCGCATCTCAAAGATGCAGCGGATCAGTTCATTGTCCGGCTGTTTTTTCGGAAGTGCCCGCAGCGTGGCATAGAGCAGGTTCAGCATCTCCGAACCGTCCAGATTCTCCCGCGAATAGTATTCCGCAACCTCCATGAAATAACACCCGTAGCAGGCTGCCTCGAAATCCTCCTTCACCTCCGTGAAGTAGTTCGAGATCTCCGCCCGCGCCAGCGTGTAAGCACTCCTGCCCTCATATACAACAAAAGCACCAAACGCGAACGGGTTTGACGCCGCCAGAAGCACGCTGTTCTGCCGTCTTGCGCCCCTGGCAAAGGCCGTGATCTTCCCGCGTTCCTTCGTCAGCAGCACCACCCTCTTGTCATAATCCCCGAACGGCGTGGCAGACAGCACCATGCCGGTCACTTTCAGAGGCTCGCTCATTTCTCATCCCCATCTATTCTGACATATGCGCTATGCCGCACTCATATTTCCTTCTTATCATACCCGAAGTTCTTAATGAGATAGTCACTGTCTCTCCAGTCCTTCTTCACCTTGACCCAGAGCTGAAGATTCACCTTCATCTCCAGCATCTTCTCGATTTCCTGACGTGCCTGCGAGCCGATCTTCCGCAGCATCGCGCCGCCCTTGCCAATGATGATGCCCTTGTGAGAATCCTTCTCACAGATGATCGTGGCCTCGATGTCCATGATCGCCTTCTCCCCCGCGCCGCGCTCCTCCATCTTCTCGATCGAGACCGCGATGCCGTGCGGGATCTCTTCATCCAGGCAGCGCAGCGCCTTCTCCCGGATCAGCTCCGCCGCGATCTGCCGCTGCGGCTGGTCTGTCACTGTATCGTCGTCGTAATATTTCGGACCGTACGGAAGATAGCGGAAAATCGCCCGGATCACCTTGTCCATCCCCACGCCGCGCAGCGCGCAGACCGGGATCATATCAGCGAAATCGAAAAGTTCCCGATAGCCATCCATGTAGCCACCGATCTTCTCCTTGTCCACCGTGTCGATCTTGTTCATGATCAGGATTACCGGAACGTTCGCCTTTTTCAACTGCTGCGCGATGTGCTGCTCGCCCTTTCCAATATAATCCGTCGGCTCCACAAGCCAGAGCACGACGTCCACCTCGCGGAACGTCTGCTCCGCGACGTGCACCATGTATTCGCCCAGCTTGTTCTTCGCCTTGTGAATTCCCGGTGTGTCCAGGAACACAATCTGCCCCTCTCTCGAGGTGTAGACTGTCTGGATCCGGTTGCGGGTCGTCTGCGGCTTGTTCGACGTGATTGCGATCTTCTGCCCAATCAGATGGTTCATTAACGTGGACTTGCCCACGTTCGGACGTCCGATCAACGTCGCAAAGCCGGATTTGAAATTCGCAACTTCCATTCTGTTCTCCTGTTTCTCGCTGTTTGCCAGCAGACCATGCCTGCCCGTTTACTCCATCATTTCCTCTGCCGTTTCCTCCGCGCCGGTCAGCATCTGGATGCTTCCGAACATCCCCTGCTCCCCGCGGATCTTCTCCTCGTTGCCGACCACGCAGATCGCCTGCTCCGAGAGCACCGCGCGCACCAGAGGCGTCAGCGTGCGGATCTGCTCCGGCGTCGCCTGCAGCACCTCGTCGCGCTCCTTTTGCACATCCGCGTCGGTCAGTCCGCTGAGGTATGCGCCCAGCGCGCGCAGACCCTGCGCCGAAGGATTCAGCGGTACGTCAATATCGCTGAACGTTCCGATAATGTAACCGGTCATCTCCTTCTCGTCCGCCTCGAACTTCTCCAGATACTCCGGCACTCCCTCAAAGATCTCGTTCGTCCTGCCCAAGTTCGGGTCGCGGTAGGATACAAAGCAGGAATCTCCGTCGCGCCCGAAGGAACTCATGCAGCCGTAAGCGCCGCCCTTCACGCGCAGATTGACCCAGAGATAATCGTAGTTCATCAGCACCTTCATGATGCGCAGAAGTCCGCTGTACGCGTAACCGGCCTTCACGAAATTGCCCGCCCGCGCGACATACTGCACCTGTCCGGCTGTCATGAAGCCCTCGTTCTTCTTCTCCAGAAGCAGGTGGCCGTCCTTTTTCTCCATTTCCATGTCCGGCAGATTCTCGATAAAGCCGCAGAGCGACGCGCGCAGCTTTTCAAGCCCCTCCGCGTCCGAGGTCAGGCTCACGAACAGCCGCTTTCTGCCAAACAGCGTGCGCACCAGCTCGCGCAGCTTGTCCTTGAGCGCTTCCTTGCGCTGTTCGAAATTCTTTTCCAGATCCTCGATCAGCCGGTAGAACGCAAGGCCGTTGATTTCATCGTTAAAGGCCGCTGCCTGCGAGAAATACGACATCGCGCGCAGCGCCGCCGTGGTATGCCCGGATCCCGAGAACAGCATCTGCAGCCTCGATTTCAACTTCGCAAGGATTTCGTACAGACGCTTGTCGTCGTCAAACTTCGAGCGAAGCAGGATCTCCTCCGCCATCTCAAGCGCGAACGGAAGTTTGTCATAGAGCGCCTTCGCTCGTATCCCGACAAACGTGCGCAGTTTTTCGCCGTCAGGCAGTACCGGATAAACGCTCAGCCCGGCCGAGATTCCGCCCGTGTTGATGTTGATCTCGCTGTTCAGATCCTGATAGCTGTAATGCTCCGTGTCCACCATCCCGAGCACGGCCTTGAGTACGCCGAGATACGGGATATCCTCGCGGCTCACGCAATCCGCGTCAAACAGAAGATCCAGATACGCGATTCCGCTCGTGAAAATATCATGGTGGAGCACGGTGGTTCCGCCGATCTTATACTCCTTATTCTCAAAGGGCTTCGCCTTCTTCTCAATATCGTTTCTCGTGAGCGGATCCAGCTTCGCGAGCGCGTCCTCAGGCGACGGAGCGTCCTGAAACGCCCGAAGCCTCACGGTCGCGTCGACCAGCTCCTGCACCTGCGCTTCCGTCAGGGACTCCTTGTAGGCACGCAGCTTCTCCGCCGTCTCGCGGTCTGTCTTCGCCGTCAGTCCCCGCTCCGGCTCCACGGTCAAAATCGATATATGGGTGTTGTCCAGCAGATACTTCTGAACAAGCTCCTCGAAATATCCGCTGTCGACGCGCTGCTTCATCCTGTCAAAAACCGAAAAATCCAGGTAATCGAACGGCGCGCCGTCGTCATAGAGCCAGCTGTCGAGCACATCCATCCCGTAGAACAGGCCCTTCGGGTACGAGCCGAAATCCGCCTCCCGCGCCTTGAATTCCATGATATTGATCCCGGCGCACAGGGCCTTTTTATCAATCCCATCCGAGACGAGACGTGAAAGCGTTTCCCGGACCACCTGGACGAAACGTTCCTTATCCGCCCCGTTCGCGTTCTTCGCGATCACGCTGAACATCGGCTGCTGGATCCCGCTCTCGTAGGAGCTCATAATATCCTTGCCGAGCCCCGCGTCAAGCAGCGCCTGCTTCAAGGCCGCGCCCGGTGCGGACAGAAGCGCATAATCCAGCACCGCGAACGCGTGCGTCAGATCGATATCCCGGCTCATGCCGATCACCGCGTTGTAGGACAGATAGGTATTGTCCTCCAGCGGATCCGTATCCGAAACCGGATAGCTCCTGTGTATCTCACGCGGCTTGTCAAACGGCTGCTGCATCGGGATCGCGGAATCCACCGCCAGCACGTCAAAATGGCTCAGGTATTCCTGATCCATCCAGTTCAGGCGCTCCTCCATGTCCAGATTGCCGTACAGGTAAATGTAGCTGTTCGACGGGTGGTAATATTTGCTGTGGAACGCGAGGAAATCCTCGTACGTCAGATCCGGAATGTGCGCCGGATCCCCGCCCGACTCCACGCCGTACGCGTTGTCCGGGAACAGCGAGTTCATGATCTCCCGGTCCAGCACATCCTCCGGAGTGGAGAACGCGCCCTTCATCTCGTTGTAGACGACGCCGTTATAGACAATTTCGTCCTCCGGCGACTCGATCTGGTAATTCCAGCCCTCCTGCCGGAAGATTTCTTCCTGTGTATAGATGTTCGGATAAAACACCGCGTCCAGGTAGACGTGCATCAGATTGCGGAAATCCTTCTCGTTGCAGCTCGCGATCGGGTACATCGTCTTATCCGGGAACGTCATCGCGTTGAGGAACGTGTTCAGCGAGCCCTTCACCAGCTCGACGAACGGATCCTTCGACGGAAAATTCCTGCTGCCGCACAGCACGCTGTGCTCCAGGATATGCGCCACGCCCGTGCTGTCCGTCGGCGGCGTCCGGAACGCGATACCGAATACCTTATTCTCGTCGTCATTTTCCAGCGCCATCACGCGCGCGCCGCTCTTCTTGTGGCGCAACAGATAGCCGTCCGAGCGGATATCCTCGATCCGCTTTTGCATGACCAGTTCATACTGCGGGATTTTCTCTAAATTCATTCTTCAGCCTCCTTGCCTTTTCCAATTCTCTTTTTGTTTTCAGCCCTTCAGTCCTCGCGACTGCCTGTCCATATCCTCTATCACAATATCATAGATTTCCCCGAGCGAAGCGCAATATTCCAGAACCTTCCACGGCTCGTTCGTATGGAAATGAATCTTGATCAGCTCCTCGTCCCCGACCGCCAGCAGGCAGTCCCCCTTGAAATGCTCCGTAAAGTACTCGCTGATCTCATCCTCGTCCAGATCGGTGCCCTCGATCAGGAGCTGTGTGTCATACCTGAATTCCAACATACTTTTGTCCTCCTTTTATCTCATTAACTGTTCCATCTGCCGCTGTCTGCGATACTTCCGCGTCGCGAAACGATAGATTGCGCCCAGCAGCAGGCCGCCAAGCAGCAGAAAAAACAAGATTGCCACCGCGCAGTGAAAGAAAAACGCATCCGGCAGAATGCGGATCACCGGATCCGTGACCGGATCAAAGATCCAATAGTCGTTGCTGAAGAAAATCTCATGAAATTTTATGAAAAAGCTGTCCCAACTCACGATCGCGAGCACACCCAGTACAAGCGGAACCACAAAGGTCAGAATTGAAATCAGCTTCAAACTTCCGTAATCCCTACGAGGCAGCTTCTTAGACAAGCCGAAAAGGAACGCCACCCCCAAAATAATAAGGAGATACTGGATCGCGAAAAAGATCCGCTTCACCTCGCGGAAATGCGTCTCGCCGTGTTCCGACATCGGGAAGTCCGGAAACTCCAGCTTCTTCACTCCCTTCGTTACCAGATTGTAGTCAATCAGCGCATCATAGTTTTCCCGGATCACCTCCTCGGAAAACCCTGTCTTACTTTCCAATTGCTGATAGCGAATGTCAAAATAATAGATCGTCCGCAGGTTCAGCACGAGCACCACCGACACACAGGCAAGAAACAGAAAGCCGATCAGCGCCAGCAAAAGATTTGACGGCGTCAGCACCGGTTTCTGGCGCTGCGGCGCAAACCCTCGCCCGGCAGCTCCGCCACGACCACCCCGACCTGATTTCCCCTTGCGTCCCGAAGCTCTGCCACGCCCGCCATTCCCCTGCATACGACGATCATCCTGCCATCCGGGATCCTGCCCGCGCCTGCCGGATGAGCTGCGATTTCCCGCGGAGGCCCCGCGCGCCCTCGATGAAGCTCTCCTGTCCGTATCCGGCACGTCGATCTCTCTGTAATTGTCCTGATCTGACATCCTTCGTCTGGCCATGATTTCTCCTTTATCTTTGCGCAGCTTTCCGTATTTCATATTGGTTGATGCAGTCGATCATTATGCTCGCATACATATTACCACAGAAAAAAAAAGCTGTAAACTGAAAACCAGAGATGCTCGGGAAACCATAATTGCCTTTCCCAAAACATCTCTGGTTTTTATCTTCCTGATTTCGCTCCCTGTTATCTGGCAAATTATCACTTTAGATCCTTACTTCTTGATAACAGAGCGGGAACTTACTCCCTTCCTTCTAAGCATCGTTTTGTATGACTTGAATACTTTCTTTGGCACCTTGATAACGGCTTTGCTGTAAATCTTTGTAAATGCCTTAGCCCCTACATTTTTAACCGTCAGTTTCTTTGTCTTAAATACGATATTTTTCAGCTTCGTACAACCATAGAATGCTTTTGCACCAATTTTCTTCACACCTGCAGGAACCGTTATTTTCACCAGAGCCGTACACTTATAAAATGCCTTTGCCCCAATGGAAGCAACGTTTGCCCCCAGTGTCACACTGCTCAGCTTTTTGCAGCCGAAGAATGCACTCGCGCCAATCGTCGTTACGTTTCTGCCAATTTTCACCTTTCGCAACGTTTTGCTGTTCTTGAAAGCATTCGCAGCAATGGCCGTAACCTTGTAGGATACATTGTCAATTACCACGGTGTTCGGAATACTCACAACAGTCGCCTTTTTGTTATAGGGCCCCTTATACTCTACGGTGGCCTGCCCTGATGCTCCCGCCAGACTCACACGGTATATTCCACCACTCTTTCGATCCTTCATCTGAACTCCCACTGCTGGCGACCGAAGAACATCAGCAGACACAACTGTCTCCGGCGTATGCGGGGGCGTTTGGTTCGTCGAATTTTCCTGTTTTGCAGACGTTTCCGGAGTCTGCGGCATCTGCGGAGTTTCCGGAGTCTCTTCTGTCTCAGGCTTATCCAGCTTCGCAATCTTCTCCGAGACAATCACCTTACCGCACACAATACACTTCTGAATATGCTCTCCTTCCTCGTCCTGCGTAGCCTCTTTCGCAATCTCCCAATCGCCCGGAATGTGCCCGGTTGCTGCCAGTTCCTCTGTCTCGACATTTCCGCAGGCAGTACAATATTTCTCAACTATTCCTGATTCTACACAAGTGGCAGGTTCTGAATATCTGATTTCATATGTATGACCCAGCGATGGAATATTCCGTTTTGTATTTTCATTCATTTCCCCACAAAGTATGCAATAAACTGCTTCCATTCCTGCCGATGAACAGGTTGCTTCTTCCACAACTACATATTCTCCCCATTCATGCTTGCATTCCTCCTCATAGTTGACTACTACATTACAGCTATCCGTTTTAGCTCTGTCGATCGTTGACACTTTAATTACCGCGGTTCCATTCCCTACCACTGTCACCGCACCGTTTTCATCTACCTTGACAACTGCCGGGTTACTGCTTTCCCAGATTACAGTTTTGTTCGCGGCATTCTCCGGTAGCACCGTTGCGGTAAGATACGTGACACTGTCTTTTACATCAAAGATTAATGTGGAACAATCCAGAGAGATCGATTCCACCGGAACGGCAACTGAAACCTTACAGCTTGCAGAAAATTCTCCATCCAAAGTCTTTGCAGTAATTACAGTCTCTCCGTTTGTAATTGCCGTCACAGTTCCGTTTGTCTCTACGCTAGCCACAGACGGTTCGCTACTGCTCCATTCGATGTCTTCACATACCTTATCCCCCGGTCGAGTAAATGCTACCAACCTTACTGTCTGGCCAATATATTGTAACTCTGCATTTTGTGCACTCAGCTCAATTCCGTTCACATTCTCCTGCCACAGAGCGTACAACGTGACCGCACCATTCATTACTAGCAAATCACCCGCCTGATACGCAGCCTTTTTCGCATCAGGACTAAGCCCCCAACCTATGAAACGATAGCCATGACGCACCGGAATTGTTTGGCTAATGATAGCAGTCTGTCCACTTGTATATGTTTCATCCTCAGGTATCTCTTCTCCTCCGTTTCCGCGATAGGCCAAAACAAACTGCTGCGAATCATTAAGATTAACATTGACTATACAGGATGCCACTTTTAATCCGTCTTCCGTCACCGCAGTAATAACTGTAGAGCCATCTGCAAGTCCGGTTACCCTGCCATTCTCTACGGTAGCAATCGTATCATCACTGCTGTTCCATATTACTTTTGCATTTGTCGCATCCGATGGAAGCACAGTAGCTGTAAGAAGATCTGTCGCTTGACTCTTTGTCAGCCTGATTGATTCCTTATCCAGAGAAATTGAGGATACCGGTATTGTCACCGTTACATTACATGTTACAGTTTTGCTCCCATCCTTCGTCTTCGCAGTGATAATTGTCTGTCCTCCGCCAACAGATGTGATTATGCCGGTATCGCTTACCTTCACTACCTGATCATTTCCTGTCGTCCATGTCACTGACTTATCTGTCGCATTGGTTGGCTGGATTGTAGCTGTAAGCTTTTCTGTTACTCCTTTTCCCTTAATTGAAAGCTCTTTTTTGTCCAGAGTTATCCCTGTAACTCCGACATTTACTTGAACTGTACAGGAAACACTTTTGCCATCTGCCGTAGACGCAGTTATCAAGGTCTTCCCTCCGCCTACTGCATTGACTGTTCCCGTATTGCTTACCGTCGCTACACATGTATTGCTAGTTTTCCATGTGATTGTTTTGTTCGTTGCATTTGCAGGAGAAACCGTAGCAACCAGTGTTTTACTCTCGCCCTTTTTTAATGTCAATGAAACTGTGTTTAAATCGACTCCTGTACTTTTAACATAAGCGGGCACTTCAATTGCGGACAACGGAGCAGCAGTTGCAACCGCATAGTTTCCGTTCTTATCATACGCATAGATGTGGGTCTTATATGTACCTGCTTCTCCATTGTGATCTGCAGCGTTTACTCGGAATGTTACCGTATTTCCAGAAATTTTTCCTGATGCTTTCGAATTGATCTGCCAATCCTGCAAAATATCATCTTGTCCGTTCTTCAGAGTCCATGTTGGAAACTGTACTCTTGAAATTCCCGATGCATCCGTAACGTTCGCCGTAATCGTATAGCCGGAATATGACACGTCCTTTATCTGAATATTGCTTATTACCGGAGCTGTCTTTTCCGCAAAACTTCTACTTACTTTTATTTCCCCAATATGGTGAGCTTGTCCTCCTTTGCAATAAGCAGTCAGAACAATTTTCATCTCATCCAGATAATCTCCTCCCCATCTCAACTGGGAATACGGTATATTTGCCATGAATCCTTCTTTTCCCTTGGCATAACCGGGCATAGCCTGCTGTACATCTACCCTATCCCTGTGCGTACAGGTACCCTTTATTCCTAAATCATGCCCTGGCTGTTCACTTACTTTCAGGATTTCATAATCTACATGGTCTATCCCACTTGTGTCTACTGCCCAACCTTGAATGAACAATTCCCCATCCAAACCTGAAATCTTCCCGATCTTTTGAGCGAGATATTCCGTATTTGTATCAATATAACTGTTAAAATGCTTTATGCCAATTGTAATCTTACCTGATCCAATCAAAGTGTCTGGCGAATGATATTTTCCCAAGTCCACCACATATATTTTATAATCGTAAGTACCTGTCTCCTTTACTGTAATTCTATCAGAAAAGCCATGATAATCAGTCGGCGCTACTCCAGTTCGATAATTATCTGCCAAAAATGTATAGCTGGAACCCCCGGTCAAATCTATTCGAACTGTTACTGCTTTTGATACATCATCTATATCATATGCCCAGCCGGTCAAGGCAATATAATTCTCTCCGCCTCCAATGGCATCAACTGCTCCAACCGGCGATTTCTGCGATTCTATCGTAACAGTTCCAGACCCGATCAGTTTTTCCTGTCCGTCATTCAAATCGACTGCATACACAGATACATTTTGAGTGCCTACTTCATTTACACTAATCGTGGTGCCATCAAATCCATGATACTTGGTCGATGCAACCTCAGCTCGATATTTATCTGCTTTAATTGTATATACTGACCCACCTATTTTAATTCGCACATCAACTGGCTTTGATTCATCGTCTGGATCATAAGCCCAACCGCCAAGGGACAATTTATTGATTCCTGGTGTTAAATAATCTACGGCACCTACAGGTGATGTGTTACCTGCATAATTCTGGGCATGATAAAGTGACATAGCACTATTCTGGCTATAAAAAGTAGCCCATGTGATGTCATACGACTTTACCCCGTTTTTTCCGTCAGAATTACAATCAAAAACTTTTATTCCAGTATCATTTGTGCTAACCAAAATCATAGAATGTCCATAAGTTTTATTACGTCTTCTGACCTGAATAAAATCTCCCGGTGCCCCCTTTTTCAATAAATTCATTGCATTATTTTGTGTCATATCTGAAAATCCAAGACGTCCAACTTCATATGCACCGTTCGGTGATGCAATGTAATATTTTGTGCTTTCATCATACGGTCCTATATGCTGTACTCCAAATATTTCCTTAAAAATTAAATTAGCAAATCCTTTGCATTGGCTTCCATAATAATATCCATTCCATGTGGTACCAACATACTGTTTCATTAATGCAGACAGCTTTGCCGAAACCTCCGATGTCGTAACAGCACTAGCACTTATTACCACACCAAACAAAGCTACTATGTTTGCAACCAATAAACATAGTATTATTTTTTTTAATCTCTTCATTTCCCTCTTCCTCCATTCATATATTTAACTATTTAATATATTATATACTATATTTTATATTATTTTTTCTAATATTTTATCACCATGAATTATAAAATACAATAGCAAATTAGAGAGGATGTAACGATTTATGTTTAAAATCAGAAAAAATGAAATCGAATATGAAAACAAATCTCTTCGTTTGCCTATTGACTTAATTGCTGAAGTACAGGAACTGGCGAATGAGAACGATATTTCATTCAATAAGGTAGTTATCCAATGTATTCGTTATGCTTTAGATCATATGGAGCAGGCCTCTGAAAAATAAGCCTCTCTATTACTTTTTTGTTCATATTATCCCAAAAATCGAGTAGGAGGCGGTGATTAGCCGCCGTCCTCTCACACCACCGTGCGTACCGTTCGGTACACGGCGGTTTCAA
>CANQVT010000051.1 GCA_947627365.1 uncultured Lachnospiraceae bacterium
ATGGAAGCGATGCCCTTCAGCGGCAGGTAGTAGTTCATCATGGAGAACATACCCTTCTTCATCTCGCCGCCGTACCATGTGTTCAGGATGACCTGCTCACGGCTCGTGATGTTGAACACGACAGCCGTCTCGGAATTCAGACCCAGCTCCTTGTAGTTCTCAACCTTCGCCTTGGAAGCGTTGTATACAACGAAATCCGGCTCGAAGTTCTTAAGCTCCTCCTCGGACGGCTGGATGAACATGTTCTTGATGAAATGCGCCTGCCATGCCACTTCAACGATAAAGCGGATCGCCATGCGGGTATCCTTGTTCGTGCCGCAGAACGTATCCATCACGAAAAGTCTCTTGTCGGAGAGTTCTTTGAGCGCAAGCTCCTTGACTGCCGCCCAGGTCTCCTTGGAAGCCGGATGGTTGTCGTTCGGATACTCGGGAGTCGTCCACCATACGGTGTCCTTGGAATTCTCGTCCATCACGATGAATTTGTCTTTCGGGGAACGTCCGGTGTAGATACCCGTCATTACGTTCACTGCGCCAAGCTCGCTGACCTGACCCTTCTCGTAGCCCTCAAGACCCGGCTTCATCTCTTCCTCGAAGAGCGTCTCGAAGGAAGGATTGCGCACGATCTCAGTAGTTCCGGAAATGCCGTACTTGCTTAAATTGATCTCTGCCATCATGTAACCTCTTTTCTTTCATAGTATTTGGTTGATAAGTACCTGACAAGCCCTCTGACAGAGGCCTTGCCGTCTCCTCAGAAGGTCGGGAAAACGCCTTCATTACGGTATTATACATAGGGAAACAAAGAAAATCAACCAGATTCTTTTAAAATTGTCAAAAGTATGATAAAATACGAAAGAAAAAAGCGAGATAACATTATAATTAACAAAAGAACCTGTCCGGCGTATCAATAAATGAAAACAGAGCCGGGAACGGGGGAACAAAGAGAAAAACAAAAAAGAAAGGAGATCACATTATGAAAAAGAACATTTCCGAAACGATGAAAGAGGCAAAGCAGGAGAAGCCGATCGCTGATGCCAAAGGTTGCGGTGAAAAACCGGTTGAGGAGCAGGCAAAAGCTCCGTCCGACAGCACCTGTCCAGGGGAAGAGCTGCCCGACGACGAGATAGAAGGCGTCGCCGGAGGCATATCGATCATAATCCCAAACTAAGGCACAGACGGCATGGCTTGACGTTGATCGGCCGGCTTATTACAGAATGATCCGGAGAGATCACGGAGACGTTGTCGGCCAGGATTCGTCCGCCAGCTCGTTACAGAAGCGTTCGGAGGAATCATGGAGACGTCGTCGGCCATAGCTAATCGGTTGGCTTGTTATAGAAGCGTCCGGAGAGCTGCTCGGTGCGGATCGCGTTGATGAACGCCTGCGGGTCGGTCTCCCGAACGGTGCGGATCACCTTCTTGGACTCTGCGCTGGAGACGACCGAGTAGACGATGCTGCGCGTGGCGTGTTCATAGGAACCTTTGCCGTCGAGGATCGTCGCTCCGTGACCGCTCAATTTCCAGATGGCTTCGCAGACCTCCGTCGGATGGTCCGTGACAATAAACAAAGTTTTTCGCTGATATTTCTGATACAGAATGTGCAGCACCTGCGTGGACGTGTACTGGAAGATAATCGAGTACAGCGCCTTGTCCCAGCCGAAGAGCAGTCCGGCTGCGGAGAGGATGACGACGTTGATACCGAGGATGATGTTCCAGGAGTCCACGCCCTTTTTTTCGGACAGAAAGATGGCGATGAAATCGGTGCCGCCGGTCGTCGCGTCCATTAGCAGACAGAGGCTGGTGGCGGTACCGCTGATGATGCCGCCGAACACGCTGATCAGCAGGGTGTCGTAGGTGATCGCGTACTGCGGGATCAGGTCGGTCAGGACGCCGGTCAGCACGATGACGAGGCAGGAGTAAAGCGTGAACTTTTTTCCGATGTAGCGGAAGCCGATATAGACCGGGATTGCATTCAGAAGCAGGTTGATCGGCGTGTAGGGAATCTGAATGTGAAAAAAGAGCTTTGCGGCCCGCTGGATCAGGACCGTCAGGCCGGTCGCTCCGCCCGGGTAAAGACCGCCGACGCGGACAAAGGTGGCGATATTTGCCGCCATGATCACGGCAGCGATGCAGATCACGATGAGTCTTTTCCCGTCTTCTTTGAATGAAAATTTCACAGCTGTCTCCTTTCCGCCGTCGGTATCCGGCGGCGCAGCTTCTTGACGTATGTTTCAGAAACAGTGTTTACGATTCATATGTTTCAGAAACAGTGTTTACGATTCATATGTTTCAGAAATAGTATCTACGATTTTGCCCGGTGAAAGCCGGTTTTTTTATGTCCCGATGGAGGATGCTTCCGTCTGGTCCGGATGATCGGAGAACGCGCTTCGCAGCGTCTCAAGCGCCTGCCGCTGCGCTTCAGTCAGTTCTCTGGGGATCTTCAGGTGAAGATTCAGGTACAGATCGCCGCGCACACCGATCTCCGGGGGATAGTTCAATCCCATGTTCGGGATGCGCAGCTTGCGCTCAAGCGAGGTGCCGGCCGGCACTTCGAAGGTGAAGTCTCCGGTGACGGAGGACACCCGGATTGCTCCGCCCAGCACGAGCGTGTGAAAATCGATCGGGTAATCCAGGTACAGGTGATACGCCTGCCTGGTGTAGCCTGGCTTGTCCCGCAAAAGGATGATCGCGACATAGCAGTTGTCCGGATAGTTTGTATGCAGATATTCAATCAGCTCTTCGTTGCCGACGATGACGTCCTCGAGCGGGAAATTCTGCTTTTCATACGTGTTCGCCGGAATCTTTACCTGGAAATGCCAGGTTTTGTCCGCCTCAAGCTTTTGGAAAACGGCAAAAGAATCATAGGCCCGCTCCGTCAGGACAGCGTCCTTGACAACTTCGCGGAAGGTCTCCTCGATCTCGAGCCACACAGCAATGCGGACCACATGTCGGAAGGTTTCCGTGAACGGAGCCGGTTCGCTGTGATTTCCACAATTCTCGCAGTTCCCGTCGCAGTTTCCCGCGCCGTGCTCATGACCATGTCCGCCACAGCTTCCGTCGCGGCCGTCGTGCCCACCGTGTCCATGTTCACCGCAAGCACCACAGTGCTCATGCTCACCGCCGTGACCGTGTTCGCCGCAGGCGCCACAGTGCTCGTGTCCGTCACGCCCGTACCCGGGCCCTGCAGCGTCGTCTGCGTGCTGTGCATAATAGCTTTTCCGGTAAGCCTCGTGTCCATAGTAATCGTAAGTCCGACGCTTTTTCTCGTTGGAGAGGACAGCGTACGCTTCCTGGATCTCCTGAAAACGCTCCTTGTCCTCACGGCTGCCGGAGGAATCCGGATGATACTTTTTTGCGAGCTTTCGGTAGGCGTTTTTGATCTCCTCTGATGTGGCGCGGCGGCCGACGCCGAGAATGTCGTAGTAATTCTGCATGTGACGCTTCCTCTTGTTTTGCGTTTGGGAAATCCCTCAATCCATACATTAGCAAATTTGGTCTGCAAAGGCAATGCCTATTTTAAGAATAAATTTTCTTGTCGTATCTTCACAAACATGATAAACTATTATGATGAATTTTTGCATTACAGGCATTGTATCGCTTTTTTGACAATACGTAATATAGAAAAGAAATATAGACGGGTGGAGGATGATCCGGGATGAAACTGAGTAAATTGCTGGAGCGTGTGGACTATTGCTGTCTGCAGGGTTCGGTGGACGTGGAAGTGAAGAATGTGATCAACGATTCGCGAAAGGTGGAGGAAGGGTCGCTGTTCTTCTGTATCCGGGGCGCGGTCACGGACGGGCACAAATATGTGCCGGACGTCGTGGCGAAGGGTGCGAAGGTGCTGATTGTCGAGGAACCGGTGGAGGCTCCGCAGGACGTGACGGTTGTGCAGGTGGAGGATACACGCTATGCGATGGCGCTGATCTCGGCGGCGTATTTTGACTATCCGGCGGAGGAGATGAGGATCATCGGGATCACCGGTACGAAGGGAAAGACGACGACGACCTACATGGTGAAATCGATCCTGGAGTCCGCAGGCTACAAGGTCGGCCTGATCGGGACGATCGAGATCCTCATCGGTGACGAGGCGATCCCGGCGGAGCATACGACGCCGGAGTCCTATACGATACAGGAATATTTTCGGCGCATGGCGGACGCGGGCTGCCAGGTCGTTGTGATGGAGGTGTCCTCACAGGGGCTGATGCTGCATCGGACGGCCGGAATTCCGTTTGAGATTGGCATTTTCACAAACATTGAGCCGGACCATATCGGACCGGCGGAGCACGCGAGCTTCGAGGATTATATCGAGTGCAAGGGCAGGCTGTTCAGGCAGTGCAGACTTGGCATTGTCAACGCGGACGACGCGCATCTGGAGGCGATTCTGGACGGACATACCTGCGAGGTCGAGAGCTTTGGGCTTTCGAAGGATGCCGACATTCACGCGGAAAACCTGCAGCTCGTGTCGCGGCCCGGTTATCTCGGGATCGCGTACCACGCGGTATGTAAAAGGATATCTTTCGACGTCGAGATCGACATCCCTGGCAAGTTCAGCGTCTACAATTCGCTGACGGCGATCGCGATCTGCCGGCATTTTCATGTCGCGGTCGACGACATCCAGAAGGCGCTGAAGACGGCGAAGGTTAAGGGGCGCGTCGAGATGGTGAAGGTCTCGGATGCGTTCACGCTGATGATCGACTACGCGCACAACGCAATGGCACTGGAAAGCCTGTTGACGACGCTTCGGGAATACCATCCGCACCGTCTGGTCTGTCTGTTTGGCTGTGGAGGCAACCGCTCGAAGCTGCGCCGTTACGAGATGGGAGAGGTGTCCGGACGGCTGGCGGATCTGACGATTATCACCTCCGACAATCCGCGCTATGAGAAGCCGGAGGATATCATCGCAGACATCATCACCGGCATAGAGAAGACCGATGGAAAATATGTAAAGATCACGGACCGCAAGGAGGCAATCGCCTATGCGATTCACCATGGCGAGCCGGGAGACATTATCGTGCTCGCAGGAAAAGGGCACGAGGATTATCAGGAAATCGAGGGAAAGCACTATCCGATGGATGAGCGTGTGCTGATCCGGGAGATATTAAGTGAGAGTCCGGTATAGGACGAAGGATTTTGCGTAATTACAGGATAACTGAGCAATTGTGATAACAGAAAGAAGACAGAGAGCTCTATGGAATTGTTCGCGGATATCATCATTGATATCTCACACAGCAGACTGGATCAGGCCTTTCAGTACCGGGTTCCGGAAGCGCTGCAAGCTGTGCTTGAACCGGGCAATGTCGTCGAGGTTCCGTTTGGGCGCGGTGACCGGCCGACCAAGGGGTATGTGCTGAGGATTACGGAATACAGTGCGTGTCCCCCGGAGAAACTAAAGGAGATTGCACATATCGAGACCGATTTGGCGGGGACGGAATCAAAGCTCACGGCGCTGGCGCTCTGGATGCGTGACTACTATGGTTCGACGACTGTGCAGGCGCTGCGCACGGTGCTCCCGTTTCGAAAAAGGGCTGCGCAGCGCAAGAAGCAGATCGTCGCGCTGAAGCTTTCCCATGAGGATGCGGTCGCGAAGCTGGAGCAGTTCCGGCAGAAGAGTCAGAAGGCAAGAGCGCGGCTTCTGGAAGCGCTCATCGGAGAGAACGTCCTTCCGCGTGAAGTCGTGACGGGAAGTCTGAAGATCACGGCGTCTGTGCTGCGAGCGCTCGAGGAGCAGGAAGTGATCTCCTGCGAATCCGAGCAGGTCTACCGGACCCCGGCCGTGCTGCAGCGGCTGCGGGAGGAGAGTGCGAGCGGCGGGGACGTCCGCATTGCGCCGGAGGAAGGAATGGGTTTGGAGATGGCTTCTGCGGACGAAGCTTTGACAGAAGCGCTCGGGAAGACAGAGCGGGCAGGCAGACCGAGGCCTGAAAAAAGGAAGGAAGAGTCGGCGAGAATCCACCTCAACCATGAACAGCAGCGGATCGTCGACACGGTTCTGGCTGAATGGGATGATCCGGACCACCGGGAATATCTGATTCATGGGGTCACAGGCAGCGGCAAGACGGCGGTCTACATGGAGCTGATCGATGCGGCCCTGCGCATGGGAAAGCAGGCGATCCTGCTGATCCCGGAGATCTCGCTGACCTATCAGAATGTGATCCGCTTTTACCATCGCTTCGGCGACCGCATCTCGGTGCTGCATTCGAGGTTGTCGCAGGCGGAGCGGTACGATCAGTTTGAGCGGGCGCGTACAGGGGATATCGATGTGATGATTGGACCGCGATCCGCATTGTTTACGCCGTTTCAGAAGCTTGGTATTATTATTATAGATGAGGAACATGAGTCCTCTTACAAGAGTGAGACGGTTCCACGTTATCACGCGCGCAGAACCGCTCAGAAGCGCGCTGCTTTGGAGGGAGCGAAGCTGGTGCTTGGCTCGGCGACGCCCTCGCTGGAGGCGTATCATGAAGCCGAGAGCGGGAGGAGCAGGCTGTTCACGTTGACGAGCCGGGCGACCGGTGGGATGCTGCCGTCGGTGACGATTGCCGATATGCGCGCGGAGCTGCGGGAGGGAAATCGTTCCATCTTGAGCAGGAGCCTGTATGAGAAGATCGGCGTGCGGCTGGAAAAAGGACAGCAGACGATGCTCTTTCTGAATCGCAGAGGTTATTCCGGCTTCGTATCCTGCCGTGCGTGCGGCCACGTGATCAAGTGTCCGCACTGTGACGTCTCGCTGTCTCTGCACAAAAACGGAAAGCTGGTCTGCCATTACTGCGGCTATGAGCAGGAGGCGGTCGGACGCTGTCCGGAGTGCGGTTCCGCCTTCATCGGGGGATTCAAGGCCGGGACACAGCAAATTGAAGAGCTGATTACGAGAAGCTTCCCGGGCGCGCGTGTGCTGCGCATGGACGCGGACACGACGCGGGGAAAGGACGGACATGCCGAGATTCTGCGGGCGTTTGGCGATCGGGAGGCAGACATCCTTGTCGGTACGCAGATGATCGTCAAGGGGCACGATTTCCCACATGTGACGCTGGTCGGGATCCTGGCTGCGGATCTTTCCCTAAACGTCGCGGATTACCAGGCTGCGGAGCGCACGTTTGAACTGCTGACGCAGGCGGCAGGAAGGGCCGGGAGGGGGACGGAGGCAGGAGAGGTCGTGATCCAGACCTATGTGCCGGAAAATTATGCGATCACAAGCGCGGCGGCGCAGGATTACCTATCGTTTTATCGGCAGGAGATGGAGTATCGCAGATTTGCGGGCTACCCTCCGGCGGGAGATATGATGGCGCTGCACTGCTCTTCGGAGGATCAGGAGAAGCTCGGCGTGGCGGCCGACTATCTCGCGCGTTTTGTGCGGCAGATTGCCCGGCGCTATGAGGCCGAAGTCATAGGCCCGGCGGACGAGGCGGTGGCAAAAATCAACGACATTTACCGCAAGGCGATTTACGTGAAGCACCCGCGAGCAGACGTGCTCACGGCGATGAAGAATGTGATCGAGCAGTACGTTGAGATCAATACGGGCTTTCAGGAGATCCGGGTGCAGTTTGAGAGACAGTGAACGGATTTCTGCAAAATATATTACTTTGGAGGTTTGAGATGGCGCTGAGACAGATCAGAATCATGGGTGACGAGAAGCTGGAGAAGGTATGCAGGCCGGTTACGGAGATGACGCCGAAGCTTCGGCAGCTTGTACAGGATATGCTGGATACGATGTACGATGCAGGCGGCGTGGGACTCGCGGCTCCGCAGGTCGGCGTGCTAAAGAGAATTGTGGTGATCGATATAAGCGAGGAGGGGGACGAACCACTCATTCTGGTGAATCCGGTGCTTCTCGAGCAATCTGGCGAACAGACCGGACAGGAGGGCTGCTTAAGCCTTCCGGGACAGGCGGGAATGGTGACACGCCCGAACCATGTAAAGATAAAGTCATTCGATGAGAATATGCAGGAATTTGAGCTGGAGGCCGACGAGCTTCTGGCCCGCGCGATCTGTCATGAGCTGGATCACCTTGAGGGGATCATGTATGTGCGGCATGTAGAGGGCGAACTGTTCGACGTCACCGAGGAGGCAGAGGAATCAGAGGAGGAAGCGGAAGCAGCGAAAGCCAGACAGAGACGGAGAGCCGGTAGGGGAAAAGAATAAGAAAATGACAGGACCGTCCGGGCGGATACGGGTGAAATCCGGCAAAGCTGGAGACGGCAGTGGGATAGAATTGGAGGAGCAGATGATCCGAGATGTTGTTTTCATGGGGACTCCGGATTTCGCCGTGGGAACCCTGCAGGCGTTGATCGATTCGACGGACTATGAGGTGCGGGCGGTGTTCACACAGCCGGATAAAGCGCGCGGGCGCGGGAAGGCCATGCAGATGCCTCCGGTGAAGGAGACCGCGCTGGAGGCGGGAATCCCGGTGTACCAGCCGGAGAAGATACGGGAAAAGCGGTGGTTGGAGGAGTTGGAAAAGTTACGGCCGGACGTGATCGTTGTGGTCGCGTTCGGGCAGATTATACCGGAAGAGATTCTGAAGCTTCCGCCAGGAG
Source organism: uncultured Lachnospiraceae bacterium (assembly GCA_947627365.1). Lineage (GTDB taxonomy): Bacteria > Bacillota > Clostridia > Lachnospirales > Lachnospiraceae > Choladousia. Next base: position 8,532 of record CANQVT010000051.1, read on the forward strand.
GCTGCGTCAACGTACACGCGTCCTTGCTCCCGAAATACCGGGGAGCCGCGCCGATTCAGTGGGCGGTGATCAACGGAGAACGAGAATCCGGCGTCACGACCATGCGCATGGACGCGGGACTCGACACCGGCGATATGATCATGAAGGAGACGGTGACGCTCGCGCCGGACGAGACCGGCGGCAGTCTGTTCGAAAAGCTAAGCGCAGTGGGGGCTTCGCTGCTGCTTAAGACGCTGGGTGCGATAAGCGACGGCACGGCGCAGTATGAGCGGCAGCCGCAGGAGAGTCCGACGCCGTACGCGGCGATGCTCACGAAAAAGGACGGCAAAGTGGACTGGACGAAGGGCGCGGCGCAGATTGAGCGGTTGATCCGGGGTCTGAACCCATGGCCGAGCGCCTACACGACGTATCGCGGAAAGACGCTGAAGCTGTGGGCGGCTGAGGCGGCAGGAAGAGCGACGAACGTATCGGCCGTGTACACCAGGGGAGAATCGGGAGAAAGTGCGTGTGAGTTGCGTGCCGCAGAGCTGCAGGCAGGCGTTGGAGCGGACATCGCAGCAGGTGCTGAGGCGAACATGCCGGGCACGGCGGCCGAGGTTACCAAAAATTCTCTGAAGATCCGGACCGGGGACGGACTGCTTTCGATTCTGGAGCTGCAGCCGGAGGGCAAGAAGCGCATGACAGTCGACGCGTTCCTGCGTGGCTATCCGGTAGAGCCGGGAGAATTATTCGGAGCCTGAAGAAAGAGGGCAAACTACTTCCAGACGTCTGGGATACACGAAAAGCAGATGCAACAGAAAGCAGATGAAACAGGAAATAAACGCAACAGAAAGAAAACAGTAAGGAGTTGATTTTATGTACGGTTACGGAGGCTATCACTATATGTTTGACTGGACCTATCTGCTGGTTCTCGCGGGACTTGGACTCTCGCTGATCGCGTCCGCGAATGTCAACGGTACGTTCAGTAAATATTCACGTGTCCGCGCAATGTGCGGGATGACAGGCGCGATGGCGGCGCAGAGAGTGTTGCAGTTGTCCGGCATCACGGATGTGCGTATCGAACACATCTCCGGGAAGCTGACGGATCATTACGATCCGAGAACAAAGACGCTGCGCCTTTCGGACAGTACCTATTCGTCGAATTCGGTCGCGGCAGTCTGCGTGGCGGCGCATGAGTGCGGACACGCCGTACAGCACCAGGTCGGGTACGGGCCACTTGTCCTGCGCAGCACGCTGGTGCCTGCGGCGAATTTTGGCTCGACGCTGGCGTGGCCGGTGTTTTTCGCGGGACTGATCTTTTCCATGCGGCCGCTGCTGACTCTTGGCATCATCTTGTTTTCACTGGCGGTGGTGTTTCAGCTTGTGACGCTTCCGGTGGAGTTCAACGCGTCGTCCCGCGCCCTGAAGATCCTGGAGAGCGGGCATGTTCTGGGGGATGACGAGCTTTCGGCAGGAAAGAAGGTGCTCGGCGCGGCGGCCATGACCTATGTGGCGAGTCTGGCGGCGTCTGTCCTGCAGCTTCTGCGTCTGGTGATTTTGGCGCGCGGGAGAGACAGGGACTGAGACTGAGACGGAAAGACCTGACGACGGATCATCAGCGGCAGCCTGAGGACGGACAAGAACAAAACAAGAACGAAACAGAAGCAAAGCGGAAATAAAACAGGAACAAAACAGGAATAAAACAGGAACATGATATACGGGGGACGCCGGTATCTGAGGGGGATCCGGCAGTAAGAAGGGGAGAGACATATGGCAGGCCAGGTGAATTTGCGCGAGATCGCGCTGGGCATTCTGATGGAGATCACAGAGGAAGAGGCGTACAGCCACGTTGTGCTCCGTGAGGCGCTGGAAAAGTACCAATATCTGGAAAAGAGAGACCGGGCTTTCATTTCTCGGACAGTGGAAGGCACGCTGGAGCACATCATGCAGATGGACTATATCATTGAGCAGTTTTCCAATGTCCCGGTCTACAATATGAAGCCGCTGATCCGCAATCTGCTGCGGATGTCGGTCTATCAGATGAAATATATGGACAGCGTGCCGGATGCCGCCGCGTGCAACGAGGCGGTTTCTCTGGCGTCGCGCAAGGGCTTTTACAACCTCAAGGGCTTTGTCAACGGGGTTCTGCGCAATACAGCGCGCAGGCTCAACCAGGTCAAGTATCCGGATCCCAAGCTGGAGCCGCTGCATTACCTGTCGGTGAAATATTCGTTCCCGATCTGGATGCTGAGCAAATGGGTGGCACAGTTCGGCTACGAGACGACGGAGAAGATCTGCCGCGATACCCATATGGAGAAGCCGACGGTTGTGCGCTGCAATCTGGCGCGTGCGTCGAAGGAGGAGATTATCGCGGAGCTGGAGGATCAGGGGATTACGGTGCGGCAGCATCCGTATCTCGACTATGCCCTTGAAATTTCAGATTACAATTACATCAAGGCCGTCTCCGCGTTCAAGAAGGGATGGATTCAGGTGCAGGATATCAGCTCGATGCTGGTGGCGGAGATCGCCGCCCCCAATTGGGGCGATACCTGCTTTGACGTCTGCGCGTCCCCGGGCGGCAAGAGCCTGCATATCGCGGACAAGCTGATGGGAAGCGGGTATGTGGAGGCGCGGGATGTGTCGGAATATAAGGTCAGCCTGATGCAGGAGAACATCGAGCGCACAGGCGCGATCAACATCCGTGCTGTCTTGAAGGATGCGACGGTACGCGATCCGGAATCCGTGCAGAAGGCGGATATCGTCCTGGCAGATCTTCCGTGCTCCGGGCTGGGTGTGATCGGAAAGAAGCAGGACATCAAGTACAAGATGTCTGAGAAGCAGCAGCAGGATATCATCCGGCTGCAGAGAAGGATTCTGTCCGTCGTTCAGGAGTACGTCAAGCCGGATGGTGTGCTGATCTTCAGCACCTGCACGATCGGTGCGGATGAGAATCAGTACAACGTCAAATGGTTTTTGGAAAATTATCCGTTCCGGCTGGAAAATATTGACCCGTATATCTGCGACGAGCTGAAGAGCAAGACGACGGAGGCAGGGTATCTTCAGCTCCTGCCGGGAGTACATCGGTCGGATGGGTTCTTTATCGCAAGACTGCGAAGGGTGGGCGAGCCGCAGGATATGGATTATTATCTGGATCCGGAGGAAGGGCCGGACGAGGATTTCTATCTGGACGAGGAAGAATAGAAGATATGGAAAAGAAGGAGATACGGTCGCTGACGTTCGAGGAGCTTGCTAGGGAGATCACCGCGCTGGGCGAGAAACCGTTTCGGGCAAAGCAGTTGTACAAGTGGATGCATGAGGAGCTGGCGGACAGCTTTGATGAGATGACGAATCTTTCAAAGGAGCTGCGTCGAGCGCTCAGCGAAAAGTACGATTATACTCATCTTGAGCTGGTAGAGCGGAAAATATCTTCCATAGATGGAACGGAAAAGTATCTGTTCCGTCTTTTTGACGGGAATGTCATCGAGAGCGTGCTGATGCGCTACCATCACGGGAATTCGGTCTGTATTTCCTCGCAGGCAGGCTGCCGGATGGGATGTAGATTCTGCGCGTCGACAATCGGGGGATTGACACGAAATCTTCTCCCGTCAGAGATGCTGGATCAGATCTACCAGATTCAGAAGACCTCCGGCGAGCGCGTGTCAAATGTTGTGGTCATGGGAACCGGCGAGCCGCTGGACAATTATGAAAATTTACTTCGGTTCCTGCAGCTTCTGACGGATGAACACGGACTGCACATCAGCCAGAGAAATGTCACAGTGTCGACCTGCGGGATTGTCGAGAAGATTCGTGCGCTGGCGGAGGAAAGGATGCAGATTACGCTGGCTCTCTCCCTGCACGCGTCCAGTCAGGAGAAGAGGAGACAGCTGATGCCGATCGCACACAAATATGGGCTACAGGATGTACTGGATGCCTGCAGATATTATTTTGAGTGTACCGGTCGGAGGATCACGTTTGAGTATAGCCTGGTAGGCGGCGTGAACGATACAAAACAGGATGCGAAGGAGCTTGCGGCTCTGCTTGCGGATCTCAACTGCCATGTCAATCTGATCCCGGTGAATCCGGTCAGGGAGCGAAGCTTTGTACAGCCGGATCGGAGCGTTGTGCTGGCTTTTCAGAAGGAGCTGGGGCGGTACGGGATCAATGCCACGGTCAGACGAGAGATGGGCCGTGATATCGCCGGGGCGTGCGGACAACTCCGCAAGAGCTATATGGAAGGACAGGAAAAAGCGGATGAAACGTTACTGCTCAGACCAGGCCGAAGCACTTGCTGCTGAGGCCGTAAGAAAGTGATTCAGGAGGCAGTTTGGGCTCCGCGAAGCGAATTTGCATGCCCAAACTGCTCGTTACCCTAAAGGACTAGCTTCGCGTCGCTGGTCACGAAGTGAACAGTAACGGGTGAAACAGGGGACAGGAGATTCGGGCGTCAATAATCTCTTGTTCTTTTTTGTCTGCTGTGATAGAATAATTCATTATTAAAATATAAAGAATGAGTTATAACCGAAAGAAAAGAAAGGGAAGAACCGATATGAAGACGTATAGCATCACAGACATCGGCAAGAGAAGAACGTCGAATCAGGATTTTATCTACGCCTCTGACCAGGCTGTAGGAAGCCTTTCGAATCTGCTTGTGGTCGCGGACGGCATGGGTGGTCACAATGCGGGGGACTTCGCGTCGCGCTATACGGTTGAAACTATGGTGGACTATATAGAGAACGCGAAGGAGAAACGGCCGATTCCGCTGCTTGGAGCCGCGATTCATCAGGCGAATGACTTCGTGATCGAGAAGGCGAAATCCGATAAGTCGATGGAGGGAATGGGGACGACGGTGGTGGCAGCCACGCTCAGGGACGGTTACCTGTACGTTGCGAACGTCGGAGACAGCAGGCTGTATCTGATCGACCACGAGATCGAGCAAATCACGAGGGACCATTCGCTCGTGGAGGAGATGATCCGGGCCGGCGAGCTTCAGAGAAAGGATGCGAGGAGCCATCCAGACCGCAACATCATCACAAGGGCGGTCGGCGTGCGCACACCGGTCAAGATTGATTTCTTTGATGTGAAGCTGGAGAAGGGCGACAAGATCCTGCTCTGCTCGGATGGCTTGACGAATATGGTGGAAGATGAGGACATTCTTCGCATTGTGAAAAAGAGCGGTTCGCTTGAGGAGGCGGCGAAGCATCTGGTCAATGAAGCGAACAAAAACGGAGGAAAAGACAACATTTCAGTAGTTCTTGCTGAATTCTAGCTGACAGGGGAAAAAATATGCTGAAGGTCGGAATGTTTATACAAAATAGATATGAGATAATATCGCGAATTGGCTCCGGCGGAATGGCTGACGTGTACAAGGCAAAGGATCATAAGCTGAATCGCTTCGTCGCTGTCAAGGTGCTCAAGCAGGAATTTCGGGATGATAAGGTGTTTATCTCGAAGTTTCGGGTGGAGGCACAGTCTGCGGCCGGACTTGCGCACGCGAACATTGTGAATGTATACGATGTCGGGGAGGAAGCAGGCATCTATTATATCGTGATGGAGCTCGTCGAGGGCATCACCCTCAAGGAGTACATCAAGAACAAAGGGCGGCTCTCCGTGCGTGAGGCGACCAGCATTGCGCTGCAGATTTCAGCAGGGCTTGAGGCCGCGCACAACAACGGTATCATTCACCGCGACGTGAAGCCGCAGAATATCATTATCTCGACGGACGGAAAGGTCAAGGTGGCGGATTTCGGTATCGCGCGGGCCTCGACGACCAACACAGTCAATTCCAGCGTGATGGGTTCGGTGCATTACAGCTCTCCGGAGCAATCGCGCGGCGGCTACAGCGATGAGAAGAGCGACATCTATTCTCTGGGGATCACGATTTATGAGATGCTGACCGGCGAGGTGCCCTTCGACGGCGACACGGCTGTGGCTGTGGCGATCCGGCATCTTCAGGAGGAGGTGCGCGGGCCGAAGGAGCTGGTGCCGGAGATCCCGTACAGCACGAATCAGATCGTGCTCAAGTGCACCCAGAAGAGCCCGGACAGACGCTATGCGAACATGACGGAGCTGATTCGTGACCTGAGAGAATCGCTGGTGAATCCGGACGGAGACTTTGTGACGAGGACGACTGTGGACACGATGGGGAAGACGCGTGTCATGTCCAGGGATGAGCTTGGGCAGATCAACGCGGAGCCAAAGACGATGCCTGCGTATGACGAGTCGCTGGACGTCGGCGCTGCGGCGGGACTGCATGTGCAGGAGACCGGTCCGACGCAGAACCGTGCGTACCAGCCGGGCAGCTATTACCAGAAGAGCACGTATCAGGAGGTAAGGCCCGGACAGAGCAGAGAGGGACAGTGGGAGTCGCTCGTCGAGAGCGAGGCGACCGATGAGAAGCAGCAGTACGATCCCTATTTTGACGCATATGAGAATCCGGACGATTATGCGATACATGACGGAAATTATCGCCTGGATGAGAGCTTTGCGCCGAGACAGCCGCGCAGCAGGGAGGACGACGGTGAGGTCGGACTGAATCCGAAACTTGAGCGGGCTGTGACAATCGGCGGAATCATTGTGGCTGTCATCATCGGCTGCGTGTTCCTTGTGCTTGTGGCGAACGCGGTCGGACTGTTCCACTTCGGCGAGAAGCGGAAGGAGACTGAGAAGACGACGGAGGCGCCTACCGAGACGGAAGGCGTACAGAAGGTCTCTGTGCCGGAGTTGTACGGGCGGGCAGAGGATGAAGCGCTGAAGCTGCTTGGCAACTATGGGCTGACCGGGAAAAAGACGGGCGAGGAGGAGTCTTCCTCCTACAAGGCGGGGGAGGTCTGCTATCAGTCGCCTGAGACCGGGCAGATGGTCGAGAAGGGTTCTACTGTCGAGTACAAGCTGGTGAAGGAAGCGCAGGAGATCGAGCTTCCAGATCTCTCCAATCAGGAGCAGAGCCAGGCCCAGGCGTATCTGCTGGCGCAGGGACTGCTGTGTGAGATCGATACATCGCGGCACAGCGATACGATTGCGGATGGATATGTGATCACGACTGAGCCAATGGCCGGTACGCGACTGAAGCCGGGCGATAAGGTGACAATCTTTGTCAGCCAGGGTGAGGAAGAAGAGATTGTCTATACGACGCCCTGGGATCTGACCGGATATACGGTAGAGCGCGCGAACGAGGCGCTCGAGATGCAGGAGCTGATCGCAGATTATAAATATGAGGCGAGCAATGAGATCGGAGAGGGACTTGTCATCCGCATGGATCCTCCCGCAAATACGGAGATCCCGCGTGGCTCGACGGTGACACTGTACATCAGCACCGGGCCTGAGCCTCAGCAGGGGGACGACGATAATATCACGATCGTGGACAACGGCGGCGGAACAGCTGGCAATACGGATACGACAGGCGCAGCGGGAACGGACGGCGCGGGCACATGGCGCTGCGACGCATCCCTGGAGACGCCGGTCGGATACGCGAACCAGAATGTGCGGATCACGCTGCTTCAGGATGGCGTCGGTGAGACGACCGTGTTTGAAGGCGCGGCGACATTCCCTTATCATCTGCAGGTGGATGGAGCGGCCGGCGTGTCGTCCGGGACAGCGTATGTGTATCTGCTCGACCCGACCACGGGAGAGTCTGTGAGCAAGATTGAGTATCCGGGTATTTCGTTTTATCAGGTGAACTGATGCAGGGAAAGATCATAAAAGGAATCGGCGGCTTTTACTATGTGCATGCTGAGGACGGGGCGCTGTATGAGTGCAGGGCGAAAGGAATCTTCCGCAAGGACGGGAAAAAGCCGCTGGTCGGGGACAATGTGGAAATATCTGTCATAGACGCGGAAGAGAGGACGGGAAATGTCGACCTCCTTCTTCCGAGGCGGAACGAGCTGATCCGCCCCGCGGCGGCAAATGTGGATCAGGCGCTGGTCGTCTTCGCGGCGGCCGCACCCAGGCCGAATCTGAATTTGCTGGATCGCTTTCTGATCATGATGCGACGGCAGGACATTCCGGTCATCATCTGTTTCAACAAGACAGATCTGACTACGCAGGAGGAGCTGGACAGGCTGGCGGCGATCTACCGGGATTGCGGAAGCGCAGTATATTTTCTGTGTGTAGCGCAGGACGAGGGTATCGCGGAGATACAGACGCTTTTGGAGGGAAAGACGACGGTGGTTGCGGGGCCGTCCGGCGTCGGGAAGTCGTCTTTGACGAATGCGCTGCAGACCTCCGTGCGGATGGAGGTTGGGGAGATCAGCCGCAAGATCGATCGGGGAAAGCACACGACGAGGCACACAGAGCTGATCGTGTTGCGGGAGAATACGTACTTTCTGGACACACCCGGCTTCAGCTCTCTGTATTTACAGGGATATACACCGGAGGAGCTGAGAGACTGCTTCTGTGAGTTTACGCCCTATGCGACTGATTGCCGCTTCCAGGGCTGCATGCATATAAGCGAGCCGGACTGTGCGGTGAAGGAGGCGCTCGCAGAGGGGAAGATTGCCCGGCAGCGGTATGAAAACTATGTTTTGCTGGCACAGGAGCTTCGCGAGAGAAAACGCTACTGAGAATTTTAGACAAAATGTAACATACTGCGTTCGAGGAGGCGAAACTTTTCGACAAATTTCGGAGAATATCATTTCCGTTCTCAAATGAAAAAAGCTCGGATTGGCAAGAAAAAAGGGAGGCTGTCGCGAAATGCTGCGACGGCCTCACATGAATTTTGGATTCTAAAATGGAGAATTATGTCGAGCGGTTTCTGGCAGAAGCTATTGTTTCTTGTCGGTTTATGTGCTAAACTGTGACTTGTCTGGAGGAAAAATGGTGAAAAAGGAAAAAAGAAGGCACGAAACAGGCACAATGCAAGAAGACATAAGAAGAGAAATGGAGACGACAATATGAAGCTTGGAATTGTAGGGCTGCCAAACGTAGGCAAGAGCACACTGTTCAATTCTCTGACGAAGGCAGGAGCAGAGTCCGCGAACTATCCGTTCTGTACGATCGACCCGAATGTCGGAGTGGTTGCAGTGCCGGATGAGCGTTTGAAGCTGCTGACGGATCTGTACCATTCGGCAAAGACCACGCCGGCCGTGATCGAGTTCGTGGATATCGCCGGGCTGGTGAAGGGGGCGTCGAAGGGCGAGGGTCTGGGAAACCAGTTCCTTGCGAACATCCGGGAAGTGGATGCGGTCGTACATGTCGTGCGCTGCTTTGAGGATTCGAATGTGATCCATGTGGATGGTTCGGTTGACCCGGTGCGTGACATCGAGACAATCAATTTGGAGCTTATTTTTTCAGATCTCGAGATCCTGGAGCGCCGTATCGCGAAGACGGCGCGCGCGGCGCGGAACGACAAGGTGCAGGCGAAGGAGCTTCAGCTTCTGGAGAAGCTGAAGGCGCATCTGGAAGCCGAAAAGCTTGCAATTACCTACGAGCCGATGGACGACGATGAGGCGGCATGGCTTCCGCAGTACAACCTGCTCACGGCGAAACCGGTGATCTTTGCCGCAAATGTGGCTGAGGACGATCTCGCAGACGATGGGGCATCCAATTCCTACGTGAAGGCGGTGCGCGACTATGCAGCGTCCTCCGGGAGCGAGGTGTTTGTGATCTGCGCGAAGATCGAGCAGGAGATCGCGGAGCTCGACGATGATGAAAAGCAAATGTTTCTTGAAGATCTTGGATTGAAAGAGTCTGGGCTGGAGAAACTGATCAGGGCGAGCTATTCGCTGCTGGGTCTTTTGAGCTTCCTGACCGCAGGCGAGACAGAGACACGCGCGTGGACGATCAGAAGGGGCATGAAGGCTCCGCAGGCGGCTGGTAAGATCCATTCGGATTTCGAGCGCGGCTTCATCCGCGCGGAGGTTGTCAACTATCGTGATCTTCTGGACTGCGGCTCGTACTCGGCCGCGAAGGAGAAAGGGCTCGTTCGCCTCGAGGGCAAGGAGTACGTTGTGCAGGACGGGGATGTGATTTTGTTCAGATTCAACGTGTGAACGAAGTGAGCCAAGTGCGCAGAGCAGTGCTTGCACGATGTTCTGCGGATTTGGCGAGCGAGCATCATGAGCATGGAGCGAAGCGGAATGCGAATGGTGCAGCGCACGGATGTGCTCGCGTTCACATGAGACATGCTATAAAGGAGGCCGCCGCATGGGTTCGATACGCTTCCCGCATCTGGGGATCGCCCTGGATCATGTCATCAAGTCCGTCTCGATCGGCGGCTTCGAGATCGCCTGCTACGGGATTGTGCTCGCGCTTGCGATGGTGACGGGTCTGCTGCTTGCCATGAAGGTCGCGAAGGCGACAGGACAGAGCCCGGACGATTATTTTGATCTGGGGCTCACAGCGATCGTCATCTCCGTGATCTGCGCGCGGATCTACTACGTCGTGTTTTCCTGGGATTATTATCGGGAGCATTTGTCTGAGATCATCAACCTCCGGCAGGGCGGGCTTGCAATCTACGGCGGAGTGATCGGTGGGGTGACGACGGTCCTGATCTTTGCGAGAGTGCGAAAGATGGGTTGCTTTCGGGCGCTTGACACCGCTGCCATCGGACTGGTGTGGGGGCAGATGGTAGGAAGGTGGGGAAACTTTTTTAACCGGGAAGCCTTTGGCGGATACACGGACGGACTGCTGGCGATGCAGCTGCCGGTAAGTGATGTGCGCGCCCACGAGATCACGGACATGATGCGCTCACATATACAGACGATCGACGGCGTGCCGTACATTCAGGTACATCCGACCTTCTTCTACGAGTCGGTGTGGAACCTCGGCGTGCTGCTGATCCTTCTGTTTCTGACATTTCGCGTCAAGGAAAAATTTGACGGAATGGTTTTTCTGAGTTATCTTCTGCTTTACGGGATGGGACGATTCTGGATTGAAGGGCTGCGCACCGACCAGCTCCTGTGGCCGGGAACCGGCCTTGCGGTCTCGCAGCTTCTGTCGGGAATCCTCGTCGCGATATCGGTCGTATTGTTGCTCATAGGGAAAAAACATAAGAAAGGGACCAAAGAATATGAATCCAAAAGAACAGCTGAAAAGAAAAATTGAGGAGGAGCGCGAAAAGCTCAACAAATTGCTTGCAGGTGGAGGCCAGGTGGAGGATGCTTACGAGCAGAGCCGCGTGGTGGATGAGCTGATCGAGCAGTATATGGAAGCATAAAGCCATAAAAAAATAATTAGATTTTACGAAAAGAAAGAAGGCCGACGCAAGATTTTGCGTCGGCCTTCTTTCTTTTTCACAATATGTTGTGCCTCGAAAAAGTTAACTAAATTGTAAAAACTTAATGCAAAATTGTGCTTGTATTTTGTGCAAATCTACTGTATGATAGGTGTCAAGTGGTAGAAAGTGGTGTGATGTGGTATTAGGTGGTGCCAAAAGGGAGAGACCAGCCCAAATATCACAGCAAAGGGAACACCGGTATGCAGCCGCTTGTTGCTGGTTACAGAGGGAACAGTAACGAATGAGGTGCGGTCATGATGTTTATGGGTGAATACAATCATACGATTGACACCAAGGGCAGACTGATCATCCCGTCGAAGTTCAGGGACTTGTTGGGGGACGAGTTCATTGTCACGAAGGGATTGGATGGATGCCTGTTTGTGTTTCCCAAAAACGAATGGCAGATCATCGAAGAGAAGCTGCG
>CANQVT010000052.1 GCA_947627365.1 uncultured Lachnospiraceae bacterium
CTGACGAAGAAGCTTACCGTGAAAGTAAATGCCTACAGCGAGAGTGCGAAAGCAAAGATCGAAGAGTTAGGTGGAAAAGCAGAGGTGATCTGATATGTTAGAAACGCTGAGAAATGCATTCCGAATCAAAGACATCCGCAAGAAGCTGTTCTTTACATTCTGCATGATTGTCGTGATTCGGATGGGGTCACAGCTTCCGATCCCGGGAGTGGACAGAAACTATTTCGCACAGTGGTTTGCTCAGCAGTCGAGCGATGCGTTTAACTTTTTCTCTGCATTTACCGGTGGTTCCTTTGAGAGAATGTCGATTTTTGCATTGAGCATTACCCCGTATATCACTTCATCCATTATTATGCAGCTCATGACCATCGCGATTCCAGCGTTGGAGGAGATGCACAGAGATGGTGAAGAGGGACGCAAGAAGATTGCATCTATCACCCGTTATGTGACAGTGGCCCTCGCCTTGATTGAGAGTATCGCGATGACGATCGGCTTCGGCAATTCCGGGCTGATCCCGAACATGAATATCCTGAGCGGATTTACGGTAGTTGCGGCGCTCACGGCGGGAAGTGCTTTCCTGATGTGGATCGGTGAGCGGATCACGGAGAACGGAGTAGGAAATGGTATCTCCATCGTCCTGCTGGTGAATATCCTTTCCAGCATCCCGGGTGATATCACAGGCCTGTTCGAGCTGTTTGTCCGCGGCAAGAATCTTGCGAAGGGCGGATTTGCGGCGTTGATTATTATCGCAGTGATCCTGGTTACGATTGTGCTTGTCATTCTTCTTGACGACGCGCAGAGGAGAATTCCTGTGCAGTATGCCAAGAAGATGCAGGGACGTAAGATGCTGGGCGGTCAGTCGACCTACATTCCGCTGAAGGTCAACACGGCCGGTGTTATTCCGGTTATCTTCGCTTCTTCGCTGATGTCGATCCCGCAGATCATCATGTCCTTTACAGGTAAAAACGCGGGCACGGGCGTCGGTGGAACAATCCTTGGGATGCTGAGCCAGAACAACTGGTTCAACCTGAGCCATCCGGTGTATTCAGTCGGATTGCTTCTGTATATTGCTCTGATTGTATTCTTCGCATATTTCTATACTTCGATCACCTTCAACCCGATTGAGGTTGCGGATAATATGAAGAAGCAGGGCGGATTTATTCCGGGTATTCGACCGGGCAAGCCGACCACAGATTATCTGAATAAGGTTCTCGGGTACATCATTATCCTGGGCGCGATTGGACTGATCATCGTGGTGCTGATCCCGATCTTCTTCAATGGGATGTTTGGGGCACAGGTTTCCTTCGGCGGAACCTCCATCATCATCATTGTCGGTGTTATCCTGGAGACGTTAAAACAGATCGAATCCCAGATGCTGGTACGCAACTACAAGGGATTCCTGACTGATTAAATTTGAAGTGTACTTTTCCCGACTGTGCAAAAGAGGTTTTCAGACAGCTTTTGGTGCGTCCGGGGAGAGTGCACTCAAATGCATTTTATGAAAAAGGATTGCGGAAGCACCGCCAGGTGTGAAGCAATCTGTGGTTTTTTGTGGGAGAGGTGGTAAGACTATGAAGATAATCATGCTTGGTGCGCCGGGAGCCGGTAAGGGTACTCAGGCGAAGATGATTGCGGCAAAGTATCAGATCCCGCACATCTCCACGGGCGATATCTTCCGTTCCAATATCAAGAACGGCACGGAGCTCGGCAGGAAGGCGAAGGAGTACATGGACCAGGGCCTGCTTGTCCCGGATGAGCTGACGGTGGATCTCGTGATGGATCGACTTTCGCAGGATGACTGTCGCAGAGGCTATATTCTGGATGGTTTCCCGCGGACGATCCCGCAGGCGGAGGCCCTGACGGCGGCGCTTGCGAAGCGTGGCGAGAAGATGGACTTTGCGATTGACGTAGACGTTCCGGACGCCAACATTGTGTCCCGGATGTCCGGGCGGAGGGCGTGCACCGGATGTGGGGCGACATACCATGTAGTTCACAACCCTTCGAAGAAGGGGGATTTGTGTGAGGTGTGCGGCGAGCCGCTGGTGCTTCGCGACGACGATAAGCCGGAGACTGTGCAGAAAAGACTGACCGTGTATCATGAGCAGACGCAGCCGCTGATTGAGTATTACAGCGGGCAGGAAATCCTGAGGACCGTGGACGGCACACAGCCGATGGACGACGTGTTTGCGGCGATCATAAAAATCCTGGAGGTGTAACACATGTCAGTGACCATCAAAACGAGGCATGAGATCGAGCTGATGCGGGAGGCCGGGAGGCTGCTTGAGACTGTCCACAAGGAGCTCGCGGACGCGATACGGCCCGGCATCTCCACCTATGAGCTGGATAAGCTTGGCGAGAAAGTGATAAGAGGCCTCGGCTGTGTGCCGAATCAACTGAATTACAACGGATTTCCGGCTTCCTTCTGTATTTCCGTGAACGATGAGGTCGCGCACGGGATTCCTCACAAGGGCAAGATCCTGCAGGAGGGCGATATCGTGAGCGTCGACACCGGTCTGATCTATCAGGGCATGCATTCCGACGCCGCGAGGACCTACGGCGTGGGGCAGATCACGCCTGAGGCGCAGAAGCTGATCGACGTGACGCGCGAATGTTTCTTCCGGGGGATACAGTTCGCGAGAGCGGGACACCGCCTCCATGAGATCTCCAATGCGATCAGTGATTATGCGGAATCGTTCGGCTACGGGGTGGTTCGTGATCTGGTAGGACATGGGATTGGCCATGAGCTGCATGAGGATCCGCAGATCCCGAATTTCCGGCAGAGGAGCAGGGGTATCCGGCTGGTGTCGGGAATGACGCTGGCGATTGAGCCGATGATCAATGCGGGCCGCGCTGATGTGGAGTGGTTGGACGACGACTGGACGGTTGTGACGGAGGACGGAAGCCTCTCCGCACACTACGAGAACACGGTGTTGATCACAGACGGAGAGCCGGAGATTTTGACGCTGAGCGATTGAGGAAAGAAACTGTAACAGGGAGGGCATCATGAAGCGGACATCCGAGTTGCTGGCCATATCGCGGGCAGGACACGACAAGGATACATTGTACATCGTGCTGTCGTGCGATGACACATACGTCTGGCTGGCGGACGGGCGGAGAAGACTTCTTGAGTCGCCCAAGAAAAAGAAATGGAAGCATGTGCAGGTGATCCGGCATCTGCCGGAGGAGATTTTGACGCAGATGAGTTCTTTTGAGCTTGACGCACATGTGAGAAAGATCCTGAAGGATTATCAGAGCCTGCAGGAGGAGCGCAGGGAAGGCAGAGCATGAGCTTGCCTGAGACGGTACAGAAGCCGGGAAGTTCAGTATAACAGTATATGACACAGGAGGTATTTATGTCGAAAGCAGATGTCATTGATGTAGAAGGTACGGTACTCGAGAAGCTTCCGAACGCGATGTTCCGCGTGGAGCTTGAGAACAAGCATGTGGTGCTCGCGCATATCAGCGGCAAGCTCCGCATGAATTTCATCCGTATTCTTCCGGGTGACAAGGTGAAGATCGAGATGTCCCCGTATGACCTGACAAAAGGCAGGATCATCTGGAGAGATAAGTGATCTGGCAGAAAAAGTAAAAATAGTGCTTGCATAAAAAATCGCAAAATGCTATAATAAACAACGTTCCTCTTGCGGAGGGGGTACTATGCCCAAACGCAGGAGAGAAGGGTGAAAGGAGGATTTGCCATGAAGGTAAGATCATCTGTGAAACCGATCTGCGAGAAGTGCAAGGTAATCAAGAGAAAAGGAAGCATCCGGATTATCTGTGAAAATCCGAAGCACAAGCAGAGACAAGGTTAACGACCAACGGCGGAGCGCCGCGCGGTTCGCGGTGTGAAAACGGGGCGGATATCCGTACCCGGACATTCAATATAACGATGGAATAGATCCGCCTGTGCCATCCGTTCAGATGGATGTGGGGCAGGCGTTGACTTATAGAGACAGTTGTAACTGTTTAGCCGGTCTGGATTTTATTTCGTTGCGATATTGATTTTAATACTGTTCCAGGATCAGGCAGTTCAAGGCCTGTGCCGACCGCTGTGCACAGGATCAAATGCCGCGCAGGGGCGAATGACGAGGCCCGCAGCTTAATGGAGCAGAAAGGCCGTCTTTTGACGGCTGGACAGCTATGCCTGTCCCAATTAGAACCAATAAAGAAGATGGAGGAGAAATTACATGGCTCGTATTGCTGGTGTAGACTTACCAAGAGAAAAGCGTGTAGAGATCGGTTTGACCTATATCTACGGTATCGGTAGAACAAGCTCAAACAAGATCCTGGCCGCAGCGAATGTGAATCCTGACACGCGTGTCAGAGACCTGACCGACGATGAGGTTTCGAGAATCCGTGACATCATCGACGAACACTACATGGTGGAAGGCGATCTTCGCAGAGATACCGCTCTCAACATCAAGCGTCTTCAGGAGATCGGATGCTACAGAGGCATCCGCCACAGAAGAAGCCTGCCGGTTCGCGGTCAGAACACGAAGAACAATGCCAGAACGCGCAAGGGTCCGAAGAGAACCGTTGCGAACAAGAAGAAATAATGAAACTCGGACACTCGTGAACAAAATTTGAGGAAAGTAGGTTAGTTTAGATTATGGCTAAAAAAGTTACGAAGAAAGTGACAAAAAAGCGTGTTAAGAAAAACGTTGAACGGGGACAGGCACATATCCAGGCATCCTTCAACAACACGATCGTCACCCTGACGGATACGCAGGGGAACGCTCTGTCGTGGGCAAGTGCCGGTGGTCTTGGATTCAGAGGTTCAAGGAAATCTACTCCGTACGCAGCGCAGATGGCTGCGGAGACTGCTACAAAGGCAGCATTGGTGCATGGTCTGAAGACTGTTGATGTGTTTGTAAAAGGCCCGGGTTCGGGAAGAGAGGCGGCGATCCGCGCGCTCTCCGCAAACGGTCTTGAAGTCACCAGTATCCGCGACGTGACGGCTGTACCGCACAACGGCTGCCGTCCGCCAAAACGCAGAAGAGTATAATCAGGGAGGTCATAGAAGATGGCAGTAAACAGAGTTCCTGTTCTTAAGAGATGCAGATCACTCGGACTTGATCCGACATATTTGGGAATTGATAAGAAATCTACAAGAGAGCTGAAGCGCGCGAACCGTAAGGTCAGTGAGTACGGCCTGCAGCTGCGCGAGAAGCAGAAAGCGAAATTCATCTACGGCGTTCTGGAGAAGCCGTTCCGCAATTACTATAAGAAGGCCGACAGAATGCAGGGTCAGACCGGTACGAACCTCATGATTCTTCTGGAGACCCGCCTTGACAACGTAATATTCCGCATGGGCTTTGCGAGGACCAGAATGGAAGCGCGCCAGATCGTCGACCACAAGCATGTCCTTGTGAACGGCAAGTGCGTGAACATCCCGTCTTACACGGTAAAGCCGGGCGATACGATCGAGATCAAGGAGAAGTGCAAGGGGTCCCAGAGATACAAGGACATTCTTGAGGCTACGAACGGACGTCTGGTGCCAGAGTGGCTGGAGGCGGATGCAGAGTCTCTGAAGGGATCCGTCAAGGAGCTCCCGAGCAGGGAAGTGATCGACGTTCCGGTCAACGAAGTGCTTATCGTCGAGCTGTATTCCAAGTAAACCCCTGTGCCGGATAGGATCCGGTGTTACGCACACTTTTTTTCCAGTAAGGAGGGGCGAAATAGTGTTCGATTTCAACAAACCTAAAATAGAAATTGCAGAAATGTCTGAGGACAAGAAGTTTGGACGGTTTGTAGTGGAGCCGCTTGAGCGGGGCTACGGAACGACCCTCGGAAATTCCCTGAGAAGGATCATGCTTTCTTCTCTGCCGGGTGCGGCAGTGAGCCAGGTCAAGATCGAGGGCGTGCTGCACGAGTTCAGCTCGATCCCGGGCGTGAAGGAAGACGTAACGGAGATCATCATGAATATCAAGTCGCTGGCGATCAAGAACACCAGCGAGACGAATGAGGCGAAGACCGCGTATATCGAATACGAAGGCGAAGGCGTGGTCACGGCGGCTGACATTCGGGTGGACCAGGACATTGAGATCATGAATCCGGATCAGGTGATCGCCACGTTGAACGGCGGCGCGGACAGCAAGCTCTATATGGAGCTTACGATTACGCGTGGGCGCGGCTACGTGAGCGCCGAGAAGGGTAAGACGGAAGATACCCCGATTGGCGTGATCGCGGTAGACGCAATCTATACGCCGGTGGAGCGTGTCAACCTCATGGTTGAGAATACGCGTGTCGGACAGATTACCGATTATGATAAGCTTACACTAGATGTATTTACGAACGCGACGATGTCTCCGGACGACGCGGTCAGTCTCGCCGCGAAGGTACTCAGTGCGCATCTTGCGCTCTTCGTCGATCTGTCTGAGAACGCGAAGTCGGCAGAGGTCATGATCGAGAAGGAAGACAATGAGAAGGAGAAGGTTCTGGAGATGAACATCGACGAGCTCGAGCTCTCCGTCCGCTCGTTCAATTGTCTGAAGCGCGCCGGCATCAATACGGTGGAGGAGCTTTGCAACAGGACGTCCGAGGACATGATGAAGGTCCGCAACCTCGGCCGGAAATCTCTTGAGGAAGTGCTTGGCAAGCTGAAAGAGCTTGGGCTGTCGCTGAATCCGAGCGAGGAGTAGGAAAGAGAGATCAGACTTTATACAACAAACTATGGGCGCACGCAGTAAGCCCGAAGAGCATGCGCGCGTGTTCCGAAATGGAGGAGAAGAAGAATGGCAGGTTATAGAAAACTCAGCAGAACCTCTGATCAGAGAAAGGCTCTGCTCAGAAACCAGGTGACAGCGCTGATCTACAGAGGAAGAATTGTCACCACGGAGGCGAAGGCGAAAGAGGTGCGCAAGATTGCCGAGGGCCTGATCGCGAAGGCTGTCAAGGAAGCAGACAATTACGAGACCGTCACCGTCACCGCGAAGGTAGCCCGCAAGGATAAAGACGGCAAGCGCGTCAAGGAAGTGGTGGACGGCAAGAAGGTTACCGTTTACGACGAAGTCCAGAAGGAGATCAAGAAGGATAAGCCGAGCAGACTGCACGCACGCCGTGAGATGATGAAGGTTCTCTACCCGGTGAAGGAGGTTCCATCTGAGGCGGCAGGCAAGAAGAAAAATACCAAGGAGATCGACCTGGTGGCGAAGCTGTTCGATGAGATCGCGCCGAAGTACGCGAGCCGCAACGGCGGTTATACAAGAATCGTCAAGCTGGGACAGCGCAAGGGCGACGGCGCTCTGGAAGTAGTCCTCGAGCTGGTATAACATTAAAGTCAGACATAGATCGAAAATTATGAGTAAGAAAGACCGCTGCAGGCGGGTACCCGGAAAATGTGGACAGTCCTGGCAAGCGGTCTTTTTATGCGTGAAATCCATAATTAGAATTGACTCACTACAAAGGGAAATGGTATACTGTTCGCGAAAGCAATGCATCGTTATGATACAAAAAAGGAGGACAATACATATGAAGAAACTGGTTGTGAAGGATAAGACTGCCTGTATGGCGTGCTTAAGCTGCGTGCGAGCATGCTCCGAGGCGTTCTACAAGGAGTTTGATCCTGCGAAATCCTGCATTCAGATCGTATCCAAGACAGGACACGACGTGGTTGTAAAGACTTGTATCCAGTGCGGCAAGTGCGCGCGGAATTGTGAGGCCGGCGCGATCAAACAGAACGCGAAGGGCGTGTACATGATCGACAAGAAGCTCTGCACAGGCTGCGGCAAGTGCGTAGAGGTCTGTCCGATGGGCGTGATGGTGAAGGCGGAGACTTCCCCGACATCCTCGAAGTGCATCGCCTGCGGAATCTGCGCGAAGGCTTGTCCGATGGATATTCTGGAGGTGCAGGAGTGAGATGAAACGTTCAGAAATTAATGCGTGTATCAAGTACATGGAGAACCTGATCAACGAGCACAAATTTGAGATTCCGCCGTTCTGCAAGTGGACGCCGGAGGAATGGGAGTCGAAGGGGCACGAGTATGACGAGATTCGAGACAACATGCTCGGCTGGGATATCACGGATTACGGCCTTGAAGACTGGGAAAAGGTCGGCTTCGCGCTGATCACGATCCGCAATGGGAATCAGCATGATCCGAAGTACAAGAAGGTGTACGCGGAGAAGCTTCTCATGCTCAAAGAGGGTCAGCATTCCCCGATGCATTTTCACTGGACCAAGAGCGAGGATATCATCAACCGCGGCGGCGGCACACTCGTCATCCACGTCTACAATGACGACGGGAACGGCGGTTTTGCGGACACGGATGTGCTCGTGAATTCGGACGGGCGCTCGTACTATGTTCCGGCGGGGACGGGAGTCGAGCTGCATCCGGGCGAGAGCATCACGCTCTGGCCGCACCAGTACCATGATTTTGATGTCAAGCCGGGCACGGGAGATGTGCTGATCGGCGAGGTGTCGATGTGCAACGACGACAATACGGACAATCGTTTCTACGAGGAGATGGGACGCTTCCCGAAGATCGTGGAGGATGAGCCGCCTTATCGTCTGCTCTGCAATGAATATCCGCCGGCAAAGGACTGAAAAAGTAATCATGAATTTTGAACAGAGAGTGACAGGGCAATGGAATATACGATAGAAAATCAGGAATTGACGGTGCGGATCAGCGACGCCGGAGCGGAGCTGCAGTCAATCCGAAGCGCGGACGGCAC
Organism: uncultured Lachnospiraceae bacterium; assembly: GCA_947627365.1. Classification (GTDB taxonomy): domain Bacteria; phylum Bacillota; class Clostridia; order Lachnospirales; family Lachnospiraceae; genus Choladousia. Next base: position 8,671 of record CANQVT010000052.1, read on the forward strand.
GGAATACCTGTGGCAGGGGGATCCTGCGATCTGGCACGACCGCGCGCCGAATATCTTTCCGTATGTGGCGCGGCTCACAGAGGGCAGATACACGGCGGACGGAAAGGAATACGCGATGAAGATCCACGGCTTCCTCAAATACCGGACGCTACGGATGGAAGAGCAGACAAAGAGCCGCGTTGTGTTTCGGCTGGACAGCGATGAGGAGACGCGTGCGCAGTACCCGTACGAATTCACTTACCGCATTGCTTATGAGCTGCAGGGAAACGCCCTTGTGACGACAAGCTCTGTGACAAACAACGGTGAAGCGAGGATGTATTTCGGACTTGGCGGGCACCCGGGATTCAATGTTCCGATGGAGCAGGGACTTGCGTTCGAGGATTATTATCTGGAATTTTCGCAGGCGGCGCAGCCGTACCGTGTGGGGTTTACCGACGCTTGCTTCCTGACGGGGAAGGATGAGCTTTATTTGCTTGAAGACGGACGACGGCTGCCGCTTCGCCATGACCTGTTTGACCGCGACGCGGTGGTTTTGAAGCATGCGGCGCGCGAGGTGCGCATCGCGAGCGACAAGGGCAGGCGCAGTGTCACGGTGGCCTATCCTGATTTTCCGTATGTCGGTTTCTGGCACATGCCCCGCAGAGAGGCTCCGTATGTGTGCGTCGAGCCGTGGAGTTCGCTGCCGTCGCGCGACGGGATCGTGGAGGAATTTTCGCAGCAGGCCGACCTGATCGCGGTGGACGCGGGGAAGATATATACGAACCGCTGGACGATCGAGATCGCGTGATTGAAGACAGCGGCGCGAAGATGAGAAAAGAGCTGTAATACAGAAAAAGAAGCGGCGGGAGGACATCCCCGCCGTTTTTCCCGTAATGCGCTGCTTTTTGCTTTTGCCTGATCTTGGGCTCCATGAGAAAACGCAGCCGCCGCAGGACTTTTGCGGTCTGGGCAGAGACGTCAGACCTTCTTCGGCTCCGGATAGTCCACGCCGAAGGTCTCGACCGTCATCGAAGCGATCTTCTGCTTAGTGGTAGGGCGATCCTGGAAATCTGTGTCCGTCTCGGCGATCTGGTTTACGACGTCCATGCCCTCGATCACCTTGCCGAAGGCGGCGTAAGCGCCGTCGAGATGCGGGGCGGCCTTATGCATGATGAAGAACTGGCTGCCGGCGGAGTCCGGATGCATGGCGCGTGCCATAGACAGGACGCCGGGAGTGTGCGCAAGGTCATTTTTGAAGCCGTTCTGGGCAAATTCTCCGGGAATCGAGTAACCGGGGCCGCCCATGCCTGTGCCTTGCGGGCATCCGCCCTGGATCATAAAGCCGTTGATGACCCGATGGAAGATCAGGCCGTCGTAAAAGCCCTTTTTGACGAGGCTGATGAAGTTGTTGACGGAGTTTGGAGCAATCTCCGGATAGAGCTCCGCTTTGATAACGCCGCCATTTTCCATTGTGATGGTAACGATTGGATTCTGTGCCATTCCTTTTTCCTCTCTCTTCCTTATTATGGTAGTTTGTATTATAATCGTTTCAGGTTTGGAAAGCAAGGAAATTCTCATGCGGGACTGCTCTGCGAAGCGGGCAGGGCGATGTTTTTGCAGGAGGACAGACGACGGAGACGGAGGAGGAAAGGATGGGATTGCGGCAAGTGCTCATGGCGCTGGGAAAGGAGTGGAGCGCGCAGGAAGAAAAGCTGAAAGAGCGGCTTGCCCTGGAAAACGTCCGTTGTGTCGGCTTTGGCGACGGGCAGAATTGCAGGGAACAGCTGCGCAGCCAAGCTTTATCGCTGTCTGAGGAGTGCGCGGAGACAGTTCGGACGGACGGGCTCAGCGCGGCGGATACGGTCGTGATCACGGACGATCGGGAGCTGGCGGCAGAAATGGCCGGGCGCGGTTTTGTCTGCATTGGCTGCGAGGCCGGGGAAGAGAGTTTTTTTGAAGGGGCCGCTCTTGTCACGGACGTGCCGGAAACGCTGGACGTCCGTTCCCTTGAGGAATGCCTGCTGCGCGCGACCGGCCGCCCGGTAACGATTGCCGTGACAGACCGCCTGGTTCTCAGAGAGATCACGGAGCAGGATATTCCCGGGCTGTACCGGATCAGTATGCAGGAAGGGATGCGTGAGGCAGTTGAGGGCGTCGGGGAGAACTGCTTTGAGCCGGACAGGATGAAGGCGTACATTCATCATATGTACCGTCTTTGCGGATATGGATTGTGGAGCGTGCTGCTGCGCGACGGTACGCTTGCGGGCTGCTGCGGATTTGCGGATTACACAGAGCGGCATGCGGTGCGGGAGGAGCCGAAGAAAGTGGAAAAAAACGGACGAAAAGGGACAGAGGAACAGAAAAGAGCATGTCTGGAGCTGCAGTATGTCATTGCAGAGGAATACCGCAGGCAGGGCTATGGTGAAGAGATGTGCCGTGCAGCCATCGAATACGCCTATGATCGTCTCTGTGCGGACGAGCTGTGGGTGCGGGTGAAGACAAAAAACCGGGCTTCGCTGGCGCTTGCAGGGAAGCTTGGGTTTGCACAGGTCTGTACCGACAGCGCGGGGATCGCGTATTTCAGGAAGCTGCGGGAGGCATTGTGAGGCGTGGCGGCTTTCCTGCGCCGATTATCCTTGCTTTTTACTGTGGCAGTTGATATAATTTGACAAGTGCATGAGAGAAGCGGCAAAGATAGTCCCGGAGGCAGGCTTCAGAAAAACCAGGCAGTGACGGGATAGATTTTGAAGAGAAGCGTCAGAGGAGTTTCAGGGCATGGGGATTATAAAGGCGAGTAAGCTCGCGTTTGACTATCTGAAAGTGGATGAAGAGGGAAAGGTCGAATCGAAGTCGCGCGCGATCGACGACGTCGACCTGGACGTTGAGGAGGGCGATTTCGTCGCGATCCTGGGGCACAACGGCTCCGGAAAGTCCACGCTTGCCAAGCATATCAACGCGATCCTGCTTCCGACGGAGGGGACGCTCTATGTGGACGGGAAGGACACGCGGGATGAGTCGAAGCTATGGGAGATCCGACAGACGGCCGGTATGGTTTTCCAGAATCCGGATAATCAGATTATAGGGACGATTGTGGATGAGGACGTCGGATTCGGTCCGGAGAACATGGGCGTGCCGCAGCAGGAGATCTGGGAGAGAGTAGAGCATAGCCTGCGGGCAGTCGGCATGTGGGAGTACCGGGATCATTCTCCCAACAAGCTCTCCGGCGGGCAGAAGCAGCGGGTGGCGATTGCCGGCGTAGTGGCGATGCGCCCGAAGTGCATTGTACTCGACGAGCCGACCGCGATGCTTGACCCGAACGGCAGAAAAGAAGTGATCCGCACGGTGCAGGAGCTGAACCGGCAGGAGCATGTGACGGTTCTGTTGATCACCCATTACATGGAAGAGGTGATCGAGGCGGACAAGGTCATCGTCATGGATCAGGGTAAAGTCGTTATGCAGGGAACGCCGCGGGAGGTGTTTTCTCATGTGGACGAGCTGAAGGGATACCGGCTGGATGTTCCGCAGGCGACGCTGGTCGCGTATGAGCTGCAGAAGGCGGGACTGCCGCTGCCGGATGGGATCCTCTCAAACGAGGAGCTCGTGCGTGAGTTGGAGAAGCTGCAAAGACAGACGAAGTTATGCGGAAGGAATCTGTTCCTATGTCAATTCGATTAGAACATCTGAATTATATCTACAGCGCTGGCACGGCGTTTGAGCGGAAGGCGCTCGACGATATCTGTCTGGAGTTTCCGGACGGGCAGTTCGTCGGGATGATCGGACACACCGGCTCCGGGAAATCCACGCTGATCCAGCATCTGAACGGGCTTCTGAAGCCGACGTCCGGGCGCGTGCTCTACAATGGCGAGGATATCTTTGCCGAGGGCTTTGACCTGCGGAGGCTTCGCAGCAAGGTAGGGCTGGTATTCCAGTATCCGGAGCATCAGCTTTTTGAGACCGACGTGTTCACGGACGTCTGCTTCGGGCCGAAGAATCTGGGGCTTTCGAAGGAGGAGACGGAGGCCCGGGCGCTTGCGGCGCTGCAGCAGGTCGGCCTGAAGGAGAAGTATTATAAGGTGTCTCCGTTCGAGCTTTCCGGCGGGCAGAAGCGCCGCGCCGCGATTGCGGGGATTCTCGCGATGGAGCCGGAGGTGCTGGTGCTTGACGAGCCTACGGCGGGGCTTGATCCGAAGGGGCGCGACGACATCCTCGACCAGGTGGCGAAGCTGCACCGGGAACGGAAGATTACAGTGGTGCTCGTCTCACACAGCATGGAGGATATTGCGCGCTATGTGGAGCGCATCATCGTCATGAATCATGGAAGCGTCATGTTTGATGATGTGCCGCGCGAGGTGTTCCGGCATTATCTTGAGCTCGAGCAGGTCGGGCTCGCGGCCCCGCAGGTGACGTACCTGGTGAATGAGCTGCGGGAAAAGGGCTGGGACATTTCGACAGACGCGACGACTGTAGAAGAAGCTGTACAGGCGATTCTCAGGGCTCTCGGATGATGGCTTAGATACAGGGAAATGCTGGCAGAACGAAGCCTTCACACACGGAGCACAAGGTATAGTCATAGTCTGTGATTTGAACTGCGGGAGCAAAGCCTGTACGGAAGATCAGGGTATGAGACAGTGGGGTCTGTGCGTGTTCAGAAGAGGGCAGCTGCCATATCGGATCCATGAGATCTTGAGAAGAAGGACAGAGAATACCATGTTGAGAGAGATTACGATCGGACAATATTATCCGGCGGATTCCGTCATTCATAAATTGGATCCGCGCGTCAAGCTGGCAGGGACGCTGGTTTTCATCGTGTCCCTGTTCGCGTTCGCCTCAGTGGAGGCGTATCTGCTGGCGACGCTTGTGCTGGCGGCGGTGATCCGTGCCTCGAAGGTACCGCTTAAGTTTATGCTAAAGGGATTGAAGGCGATCTTTATCCTGCTTCTGTTTACGGTAGCGTTTAATCTTTTCCTCACGCGGGGGACACCGATCTTTCATTTCTGGATCTTTACGGTGACGCGTGAGGGCGTGAAGACAGCGGTGTTTATGGCGATCCGTCTGGTCTATCTGATCATTGGCTCGTCCGTGATGACCCTGACGACCACGCCGAATAACCTGACGGACGGACTGGAAAAAGCGCTTGCTCCGCTGCGCCGCATCCGTGTGCCGGTGCATGAGATCGCGATGATCATGTCGATCGCGCTGAGGTTTATCCCGATCCTGCTTGAGGAGACGGACAAGATCATGAAAGCGCAGACCGCGCGAGGGGCGGATTTTGAATCCGGCAATCTGATCCAGAGGGTGCGGAACATGATTCCGCTTCTGGTGCCTCTCTTCGTGTCAGCGTTTCGCCGAGCGAACGATCTGGCGATGGCGATGGAGGCAAGAGGCTATCACGGCGGAGAAGGCAGGACAAAGATGAGGCCGCTCGTCTACGCGCGCCGGGACAAGCTGGCGTATCTGGTGATGCTGTTGTATCTTGTCGCGATGTTTTTCGTGAACCGGATCGGGTTCTTCGCGGAGCTGATTCGCTGGTGAAAGACGTGGACGGCAGAAAAGCCGCGTGCTGAAAAAATCAGCATATCTCCGGGTGAATGCCTCTGAGGGATTTCCCGGAGTTTTGTTTGCGAGAGGAAAGAGGGAAAAGGATGGGCGAAAAAAAGCGTGTGAAACTGATCGTCGCCTACGACGGAACCAACTACAACGGCTGGCAGGTGCAACCGAACGGCGTCACGATCGAGAGCGAGCTGAACCGCCATCTGAGCGAGCTGCTGGGCGAGGAGATCCGCGTGATCGGCGCGAGCCGCACGGATGCCGGCGTTCACGCGCGCGGCAATGTAGCGGTCTTCGACACGACGGCGCGCATGCCCGCGGACAAGATTTCCTACGCGATGAACACGCGGCTGCCTGCGGACATCCGGATCCAGGAGTCGTGCGAGGTGGCGCCGGATTTCCACCCAAGATTCTGCAAGACGGTAAAGACGTATGAATATAAGATCTGCAATCGCCGTTTTCCGGATCCGTGCAGCAGGCTGTATTCTCTTTTTTATTACTGGGATCTGGATGAGAAGCGGATGCGGCAGGCGGCTGATCAGCTGGTTGGGACGCACGATTTCACGAGCTTTTGCACGAACAAGCCGGAGATTACGGATCATGTGCGCACGATCTGCAGCCTGGACGTGACGCGCGAGGGCGAGATGATCACAGTTCGCGTGCGCGGCAACGGTTTTCTCTACAATATGGTGCGCATTATCGTCGGTACGCTGCTGCGCGTCGGCAGCGGAATGATGGAGCCGGACGAGATCCCGGAGATCCTTGCGGCGCACGACCGTGGGCGTGCCGGAGAGACCGCGCCGGCACACGGGTTGACTTTAGTAGACATAAAATATATGAGATGAATTATAATAATAACATTGAATATTTAATTAAAATGTGATACATTATAATTGCTGTCACGCCCTCAGCGGGAGGGAGGTGAGATCTATGGGAGATATTCTCAGTGCCTTTCTTGTCTCCGTCGCAGCAAGTATAGTTGGCTATTATATTTGCAAATGGCTGGGCGGAGATAGATAGACAGCAACAGCCTATACGGATCAGCTCACCGTGACGAGCAAGAAAACCTCCAGAGTGGCAGCTCTGGAGGTTTTCGCTTGATCCATAGGATCTCAGTGCATTTCTTGGCTGAAATCATAATAAGACTTTTCGCTGAAAAAGTCAATATGTAGATTCTCCAAATGACCGAAAATTATGAATCGCCGGCGTGTTGTTCCCGCTCCTCTATGTACTTTTGCAGCTTGTCGAATGCACCCTTGTAGATCACGGACAGAAGCTTGTCCGTCCGGCGAAGCGCGAGCTGCATCTGCTCATCTGAGAGCAGACCGTCCCGGGCCGCGTCTGCGAGCTCGTCCAGATCGACGACGCGCACGAAGCCGTCCGGATAGACGATCACATCGACCAGCAGATCTGTGAACGTCCAGGCATTCTCCGCCTCGTCATAAGCGCTGTCGATGATGTCGCAATACCAGCTGATCAGATTTCCGTCGTGATCGTAAAACTTGCTGACTTTGTACCCGCGCTCTATAAAATAGCAGGAGTAGCCGTGGTGCAGCGTTTTCTTGGGTCGGATCGTATTCCAGCGTGTGACGATCACCTCACGGTCCTGATATAGGATCTCATCGTCCTCTAAAAGAATGCATTCCGCCGGAATAATGCGCTTCCGGTACAGTTTTAATTCACTCATAAAGGCATTCCTCTCTGGAAGTTTTATGATATAAATTTTACCATAGACTGTCTGAAACCACAAGCAAAAACTCGAAGGACACAGATCTTGATCCAACCTTCTCAAAGAGGATTTTCAGGATTGTATTTTTGCCCCATAATTGATAAAATAAATCAAAAAAGAAATCCAAAAGGAGTAAAAAGCGATGAGGAAGCATGTGAAGTTATTTACAGGTATGCTGACAATCGCGCTGGCGCTGCAGGGAGGCGCGGCTGCGATCACAGCTGAAGCGGTGGAGGCGGAGACCGAGTTCGGGACAGAGACGGAGAGCGAGACCGAAAAAGTGCTTCCGGAATCGAAGGCAGTCCTGAACGGCGAGCTGATCAATGTGCTGGACGAGTCGTTCGAGGTTTCTGCTGTATCAGCGGAGAATGGATGGCTGTGTCTTATCTGCGATGATGGAAAGGGGTATGGCAGCCCGTGGCTTGCCGTGAGCTTTGACGGAAAGCATGAGATCAAGGCGGAGGAAGGCGCGGAGGTATATCTCGGCACGGACGGAATCCTGCGATTTTCCTGGAAGGATGCCGGCACCGGTGAAGAGGTAAAGCCGGACAAACTGGCCTTTGAGTATTCGGCGGACGAGCCTGTGACGGCGATCTACTGCGCGACTCTGTATGACTGGGACGGCAATGTAGCAGAGGAAAAGGAACTTACCACATACACGCAGACGGAGGGCGGAGATTTCTTTTCTGTGACATGGCCGCTGATGGAGCAGGAGACGGCGGCCCACGGCGCGACTCTGTTTGGCCACGGGACGAAGTACCTCACGGTTGAGGATGACGGAGGGGACGCGGTCTGCCGTGATGACGCGGGAAATGAGATCGCGCGCTATCCTGACACATCGGCGGACTTTATGAGAGCGCATCTGAGCGGAGATGGGACGATCCTCACTGTGGTAGCCGACGGGAAGACGGAAGTATTCCAGATGAATTGATCGAATGATACGCATGGGATATTCGAAGTTCTGACTATTTTTATAGGGGGAAACGATGATGAAGCAGCAGATGTTGGAGCATTTTGCGAAGGTATTTGGAAATTCGGAAGGGGCGGAGGTTTTCTTCGCGCCTGGGCGTGTGAACCTGATCGGAGAACACACGGATTACAACGGCGGGCACGTCTTTCCATGCGCGCTGACGATCGGAACCTATGGGGCGGCGAGAAAACGGAGCGACCGGAAGCTGCGTTTTTATTCCGTAAATTTCGGGCAGCTCGGCGTGATCGAATCAAGTCTGGACGAGCTGGAGCCGGGAAGGACGACCGGCTGGACCAATTATCCGAAGGGCGTTATGTGGACCTTTGCGGGACGCGGCATGAAAATGGACTGCGGACTGGATCTCGCGATCTTCGGGAACATCCCGAATGGCTCGGGCCTGTCGTCGTCCGCGTCGGTAGAGGTGCTCACGGGAGCAATCCTGCGCGCGCTGTACGGATTTGACGTGAGCAATCAGGATCTGGCTCTGATCGGGCAATATGCGGAGAACCATTACAACGGCGTGAACTGCGGGATCATGGATCAGTTTGCGGTCGCGATGGGGAAGGAGGACAACGCGATCTTTCTCGACACAAACACGCTGCAGTTTACCTATGCGCCGATCACTCTGACAGGCGCTAAGATCGTGATCGCCTGCAGTAATAAAAAGCGCGGACTGGCGGATTCCAAGTACAACGAGCGCAGGAGCGAGTGCGAGGAGGCTCTCGCCGAGCTGCAGAAGGTGTGTAATATTAAGACGCTCGGCGATCTGACGGAGGAGCAGTTCGAGCAGTACAAGGACGCGATCAAGAGCCCGGTGCGGCTTCGAAGGGCGCGTCATGCGGTGTACGAGAATCAGCGGACGCTTCGCGCCGCGGAGGCGTTGAAGAACAATGAGATCGGGCTGTTCGGAAAGCTTATGAACGATTCGCATGTTTCGCTGCGCGATGATTATGAGGTGACGGGGCTCGAGCTCGACACATTGGCAGAAGAGGCGTGGAAGGTCGACGGCGTGATCGGTTCCCGCATGACCGGCGCGGGCTTCGGCGGCTGCACGGTCAGCATCGTGAAGGACGAGGCAATTGATTCTTTCATCGCGCAGGTCGGAAAGGCGTATAAGGACAAGATCGGGTACACGGCAGATTTCTATGTGGTGGAGATCGGGGACGGTCCGCGGAAACTCTGAAAATGATTCATGTATTATCGTGCCGGACGCTGACGGAAAGAAATGCCGGATTATTCGGATATATTGTATGCGAATGTATGGAGAGCTGGGCAGAACTTTACAGATAGATGTGGAAGCAGGAGGAAGTCATGATACAGGAATATATTGCGAAGCTGGTTTGTTATGGACTGGATACAGGGCTGATCGAGAGGGCAGACGCTATTTACACGGCGAACAGTTTGCTGGCGCTTCTGAAGATCGACGCGCTGGACGAGGCGGCGGAGGAGTTGATTCTTGCGTGGCGGCCGTGTTCGGAGGATCTGAACGGGCAGCCCGAAACGGGCGATGTGTCAGGACAGTCTGATGCGGAGGGCTTGACAGGCCAACCTGACACAGAAAAGTGGGCGGGGCAATCTGACGCTGGAAATCCGGCCGGACAATCGGAAATGGGAAATTCCGGGGCCCGGTTGGAGGAGATCCTTGGCGCGATCTGCGACTATGCCTTTGAACATGGACTTATCGAGGAGAACACGGTGGGTTACCGCGACCTGTTCGACACGGAAGTGATGGGACTGCTCGTGGATCGTCCGTCAAATGTGACCCGCAGATTTTGGCAACTCTATCAGGAATCGCCGAAAGAGGCGACGGACGTCTATTACAAATTCAGCCAGGACACGGACTACATCCGCAGATACCGTATTGCGCGGGATCTCAAGTGGATCGCGCCGACCGAGTACGGGGATCTGGACATCACGATCAACCTCTCGAAGCCGGAGAAGGATCCGAAGGCGATTGCGGCGGCGCGAAATGCGAAGCAGAGTGCCTACCCGAAGTGTCAGCTTTGTATGGAGAACGAGGGATATGCGGGGCGACTGGACCACCCGGCGAGAGAGAATCACCGTATCATCCCGGTGACGATCAACGGGAGTCCGTGGTTTTTTCAGTATTCCCCTTATGTCTATTACAATGAGCACTGCATCGTGTTCAATTCGCAGCACGTTCCGATGAAGATCGAGCGCGCGACCTTTGCGAAGTTGTTGGATTTTGTGGCGCAGTTTCCGCATTATTTTGTCGGATCGAACGCAGATCTGCCGATCGTGGGCGGGTCGATCCTGAGCCACGATCATTTCCAGGGCGGCTGTTATGAGTTCGCGATGGCGAAAGCTCTGGTGGAGAAAAAGCTTACATTCAAGGGTTTTGAGGACGTTGAGGCCGGTATTGTGAAATGGCCGATGTCCGTGATTCGTCTGGACAGCGCTGATCGGGACCGACTGATTGCGCTTGCCGACAGGATTCTTCTTTCATGGCGTGGCTACACGGATGAGGCGGCGTTTATCTTCGCAGAGACGGACGGCGAGCCGCACAACACGATCACGCCGATCGCACGCATGCGCGGGGAGAAGTTTGAGCTTGACCTTGTCCTGCGCAACAATATCACGACGGATGAGCATCCGCTGGGCGTCTACCATCCGCACTTGGAGCTGCATCATATCAAAAAAGAGAACATCGGGCTGATCGAGGTGATGGGGCTTGCCGTGCTTCCGGCCAGGCTGAAGACTGAGCTGGAACATTTGAAGGCGGCGATGCTGGAGAAGCGCGATATCTCAGAGGATCCGGAGCTGTCAAAACATGCGGACTGGGTGGAGGAGCTGAAGGAAAAGTACGGCTCGTTCCGCGCAGACACGATCGACAAGGTTGTACAGGATGAGGTCGGGCTGGTGTTCAGTAAGGTGCTGGAGCACGCCGGCGTCTATAAGCGCACAGCGGAAGGGCAGGAGGCGTTCGCGAGATTCGTAAGATATGTGAATGAAGTTCGTGTTTAGTGCACAAAACCCGGACGCCCTGCAAGGGCTTGCAATGTCAGGGCAGACCCGCTCGCGCTTAATCGG
>CANQVT010000053.1 GCA_947627365.1 uncultured Lachnospiraceae bacterium
TTTGTATAGCATCCATAACTCCCGATATAATCACTGTTTTTTCTGGTTAAGATTATTCTTCATGAAACAACCCTGGCCGGCGTGATCCTTTTCATTGGGCAAACAAAAACCTTCCCACTCCGAAAACACACTATGAAGTTTCATTCTTTTTTAAGAAATTGCATATTGCACATAAAACATGTATGTGCTAGAATACAGGCGAAAACGAAAATAGTAATTCTAAAATGTCACAAACGAAAGTCCCCGGAGGGTCGTCTCCGGGGACTTTCTATTCCCATTTTTATGCGGCAGGGCTTAGAACCGCAGGCTGATCACTGATTACCTGTTGCCGTCCAGCCATTTGTTGATGAGGTGACACACCACACCAGCCGCAACAGCAACCATAAACGAAAATAGTAATTCGTTCATACAGCCTCTCCTCTTTTCTGTCACAAATATTGATCAGTAACGCTTTTAATATATCACAATATGTTTTAGATATCTATAAAATATTTATGAAATACAATTAGTGTTTAAGTGTTTGAGCAAAAAGGCGCATAAATCATCCCTTTGAGTGGAATAATTTTCTGTATTGAATTTTATTTTGCCGAAGGGGGCATATTTTATGGAGAACAGGCAGACACCCTGCGAGGAAAATCGTTTATATAAATTCGATATTAAAAAGCACTTATCCCAAGTAATACAGGCGATTCGCCACTTTCCGTGGGCGCGCATTCCTCAGATGATCCGCAAGCTCCCCTGGAAGCGGATCCTGACCGGAATCGGAGCGGCTGCAGCCGTCTTTTTGCTCGCGTTTCTCGGGCTGGTCTGGCGCCTCGTGGCAACCGCACCGGATATCGACGCGATCAGTGTCTCCCCGACGGAATCCGCCACATACATCTGCGATCAAGACGGCAATTATCTACGCAGGCTAACCCTGGCCGGTTCGAACCGGGACATCGTCACGCTCGACGAGATCCCGGATTCCCTGCAGAAAGCAATGATCGCCATTGAGGATGAACGCTTCTATGAACACGGCGGCATCGACCTCCACGGCATCGTGCGTGCCTTTCTGATCGGAATCACTCACGGCTCCTTCTCGGAGGGCGCCAGCACGATCACGCAACAGCTCATCAAAAACAGTGTATTTACCGACTGGACTCAGGAAAGCTCCTTTGCCGAGCGTTTCCGGCGGAAGGTACAGGAGCAGTATCTCGCGCTGCAGCTCGAAAAGCGAATCTCCAAAGACGAAATCCTTGAAGACTATCTGAATACGATCAATCTCGGCGCCGGGTGTTACGGCGTGCAGGCAGCCGCCAGGCGATATTTCGGCAAGGACGTGTCTGAGCTGACCGTCTCAGAGTCCACGGTTCTCGCCGCGATCCCACAAAATCCCAGCCGATACAACCCGATCACAAATCCGGGGGAGAACAAAGCGCGCAGGGCCGTTGTGCTCCGCTATATGAACGAGCAGGGATACCTGTCCGGAGCAGAACGCGAGGCCGCGCTATCCGACGACGTGTACGCCCGCGTGCAGAAATTTGACGCTGTCTATGAGGACTCCGACGTCTACTCCTACTATGAGGACGCATTGATTGAACAGGCAATCAACGCGCTGATCAAAGAAAAAGGATACTCTGCCGAACGGGCCTACCGCGCGGTATACAGCGGAGGTCTGCGCATCTTTTCCGCACAGGACGCCGCCCTCCAGCAGATCTGTGATGAGGAATTCTCAAATCCCGCGAATTTTCCAGAGAGTACTGAATTTGGCATCGACTACGCCCTGAGCATTTCCGGCGCGGACGGCCAGATTATAAATTATGGCTCGGAAGCTCTGCGCAGCTATGTCCGGGAGAATATTGACAGCTCATTTGACCTGCTCTGCGACTCCGGGGACGAGGCGCAGGATTACGCCGATACGTTCCGTGAGTATGTGTTAGAAGCGACCGCAGCAAATACCCCCGAAGACGATTCCAACAGGAATTCTGAAGATAAAGTCGGCGGAAATTCCGGGAATAACCGCACGACGGTGCTCGGCGAGCGCCTCACGCTCTCACCTCAGCCGCAGGCGTCCCTTGTGCTCATGGATCAATCGACCGGCTTCGTGCGCGCCCTCGTCGGCGGACGCGGCGAGAAAACCGCCAGCCTCACGCTGAACCGGGCGACCGAGACGACCCGCCAGCCCGGCTCCACCTTCAAGATCCTGACCGTCTACGCCCCCGCGATCGACGCGTTCGGCAAGACGCTCGCCACGCTGTATAAGAACGAACCCTACAAATATGCAGACGGCACGCCCGTCAGCAACTGGGATCTCACAGATTACTCCGGCACAGCGACCATCCGCGAGGCAATCATGCGCTCGATTAATGTCATCGCGGTGAAATGCATCACCGAAATCTCCCCGCGCGTCGGCTACGAGTACGCGCGCAGGCTCGGCATCACGACCCTGCAGGAATCCTATACCTCCGCGGACGGCGATCACTCCTCGGACATCGTACAGCCGCTCGCACTCGGCGGAATCACGCAGGGCGTCACGAATCTGGAGCTCTGCTCCGCCTATGCCGCGATCGCGAACCGGGGCGTGTACCGCACGCCGAAATTCTTTATAAAGATCCTGGACCGACAGGGGAATGTCCTGATCGACCGGACAGTTGACACAGACGAAGAGGCAGGCAACAATGCAACTGCAATAGCAGCAGGCAATCCGGCTCAGGTCTTGTCCGCCGGCAGCAACCGTGTCAGCAGCACAAAAAACAGCGCCTCGACAACCTCCGCAGCCAGACTCGCTCCCGGAGAGACGCAGAAGGACAATACCCGCGTTCTGTCCGAGAGTACCGCGTTTCTTCTGACCGACGCCATGAAGGACGTCGTCAACGCGCCCGACGGCACGGCCTACGGCACAATCGAGGCGGGAATGCAGCCTGTCGCCGGAAAAACAGGAACCACCTCTAACTACAAGGATATCTGGTTCGTCGGCTACACGCCGTTCTACACCTGCTGCGTCTGGGGCGGGTATGACAACAACCGCGATCTGCCCCTCGAATCCACGAACCACACATACAACAGAATCCTCTGGTCCGCCGTCATGAACCGTGTCCATGAAGGGATCGCGAGCTCCGATTTCCCGATTCCGGAGACTGTCGAGCCGGTGACATTGTGCCGCGAATCCCACCTGCCCGCCGTGTCCGGCGGCTGTAAGGAGACCTACGTAGAATATTTCGCCGTCGGTACCAAGCCGCAGAAAAAATGTACTCTGCACAAGCCCGTTCCTGAAACTGAGAAAAAGATGATCTACTCAGACCTTCTAGGCAAGCTCAAAAAAAAGGCAAAGTCCGAAAGCGAATCCGAGTCCGAATCCGAATCTGAATCAGAGTCTGAATCCGAATCTGAATCGGAGCCTGCGTCAGAATCCTCGAACGGTGTTTTCCCGGAAGTAAGTCCGAAGCTCGCGGATAACCGCTCCAAGATCGCCCCACCCTCCGATACTCTTCCACAAAGCGATACCGGCGATGCCCTGCCGCAAAACGATACCAACAATACTCCGGCACAAAGCGACACCGGTGACACTCTGCCGCAAAACGATACCGACAGCACTCCGGCGCAAAATAATACCGGTCAGCCGGACACCACCTCTTTCGATGACTTGATGAACCGCCTGACCGGATCTTCGACCGGGTTTTCCGTAAACCCGGGAAATACGTAACCCTGGTAAGAGGCAATCTTCCTTAGCTACAGGTTTTTCGACTGTCCTCCTATGCGTGCGGGATGTTCGTGTGCTCCGAAATTTCACTGCTAATCGTGACCAAATCATCCACGGACAGATCGTGCAGCTTCCTGTGCCCTGTGATGCGCGCGAAAGTCTTCAGCTCCTCACGCGATACGTTGAGGTAATTTGCCACGCGCTGCGCCGCCGCGTCCACCTTGACGCGCGCCCGAAGCGCCGGATCCTGCGTCGCGATCCCCGCCGGGCACATGCCGGAGCCGCAAATGCGGTACTGCTGGCACGCCGCCGCGATCAACGGAGCTGACGCCACCGCAATTGCATCCGCGCCCATCGCGATCGCCTTTGCAAAATCCGAGGACACCCTCAGGCCGCCCGTAATGACGAGGGCAATATCCGAGCCGACGGAATCCAGATATTTTCTCGCCCGATAAAGCGCATAGACCGTCGGGACGCTCGTGGACTCGCGCAGGAAGAACGGGCTGGAGCCGGTCGCCCCGCCTCTCCCGTCGATCGTGATGAAATCCGGCTCCGCGTAAACGCAGAACTCCAGATCCTTCTCGATACGACCCGCCGCGATCTTAACGCCTACCGGACGCCCGCCGGACGCCTCGCGCAGCATGTAGACCAGCTCTTTCAGATCATCCTTTGTGTTAATATCCGGGAATTTGGACGGGCTCTGCACGTCCTTTCCCATCTCCTTGCCGCGGATCTTTGCGATCTCCTTCGTCACTTTATCCCCCGGCAGATGGCCGCCCATGCCTGGCTTCGTGCCCTGCCCGATCTTGATCTCGATCGCGTCCGAGGTCTGGAGATTCTCCGGCGTCACGCTGTAACGGTTCGGAACATACTCAAAAATATATTTGTAAGCTGCCGCCTTCTCCTCGGGGAGAATGCCGCCCTCTCCGCTACACATCGCCGTCTTCGCCATCGCGCTGCCCTTTGCCAGCGACACCTTCGCCTCCTTCGAGAGCGCTCCGAATGACATATGCGAGATATAGACCGGGCTCTCCAGCACCATCGGCTTCTTCGCACGCCTGCCGATCACAGTCGTCGTATCAACCTCTTCCCCGTCGTCAAGCGGCGGCGGATTCAGCTGCGCGCCGAGGAGCAGGATATCGTCCCAGCCCGGCATCGGCATCTGCGTGCTCATCGCGCTGTGCAGGGAATGCCCGCTCACCGCCATCTCGTGGATCTCCTTCATGTAACGGCATGAGGGATCCGTCCGCGCGAACAGCGGATCGTACGACAGATCGAGCGGCTTATCGGAAGCCACAGACTCCTCAGGCGCCGCCGCGTCCTCCAGCGGAGCGAACTTGTCCGCCGACTGATGGCAGACCGGGCAGGTAAAATCCTCCGGAATGCTGTCTCCCTCGTAGATATAACCGCAGACTGAGCATCTGTATTTCATATTCCTCTCCTTTTCCCAACTCTATGTTGTAATGATATCAGCTTCAAAAAGTCATGACGCACCCACGCCGGAACAGCCTTATGATCCAATGACCTATAAACACACAAAGTCAAGTTATGCCGCATCACAGATCAGACCGATCCGCAATGCGGCATATCACATAGCTGTTCTTAGTAGTTCTCGGCCTTCACCTGGAAATAGC
Source organism: uncultured Lachnospiraceae bacterium (assembly GCA_947627365.1). Taxonomy (GTDB): domain Bacteria; phylum Bacillota; class Clostridia; order Lachnospirales; family Lachnospiraceae; genus Choladousia. The sequence goes on from CANQVT010000053.1 coordinate 5,314, forward strand.
TCTGCGGATGCGCGCACACCGGACATACCTCCGGAGCCTTCTTGCCGACGCAGATATGGCCGCAGTTTGAGCACTGCCATACTACGTCGCCCTCCTTGGAGAATACGAGGTCGCCCTTGATATTCGCAAGCAGCTTGCGATAGCGCTCCTCATGCTCCTTCTCAATCTTCGCCACTTCCTCGAACAGGAATGCGATGTCGTCGAAGCCCTCCTCGCGCGCGTCCTTCGCGTAGCCCGCGTACATGTCAGTCCACTCATAGTTCTCGCCTGCCGCGGCCTCCTCAAGATTCTCGATCGTAGAACCCACCGCGCCGCCGTTTAACAGCTTGTACCAGATCTTCGCGTGCTCCTTCTCGTTCGCGGCCGTCTCCTCAAAAATCGCCGCGATCTGAACATAACCGTCCTTTTTCGCCTTGCTCGCGAAGTACGTGTATTTGTTGCGCGCCTGAGACTCACCGGCAAACGCGGCCTGCAGGTTCTGTTCGGTCTTGGTGCCCTTTAATTCTTTCATGATATGATCCTCCTTTTAAAATTGATAATTATTCCTGTTATTTGAGATAATACCTTTTCTCATGGAAAATGTCAAGACTTTTCATAAGACATTTTTGACTTTTTTCTTTTGCAGAAAACAATAGGCTTATGGTTCCCCAACTCATGAATCTATTATCGTCAAAAGGAGGAATCCCGGAACATGTTTCTATACGTCGGCAGACTTGACAAAGCCCCGCAAAACCTGTATAGTTAGGGAGTCCGTGCAGCCGGGGAGATAGCGGTGCCCTGTACCTGCAATCCGCTACAGCAGGGGTGATGCCGAACGGAGGATGTACGATTGCGGAGCAGCCTCTGATAAGTGGTGTTGACGTTTGGGTCTCGCGCAACAGGGACCCGTGAACCGTGTCAGGTTGGGAACAAAGCAGCACTAAGCGGAACTCTCTGTGTGCCGTGAGGGCGCCTGGGCCGAGCTAACTGTCAGAGTAACGTCTGTGGTATGCATTCGATGGGAGGCGCACGGATTTTATATAGCAAACGTCAAATAAATTTCCGTTTCCTATATTTAAAAAGCCCAGTCTCCATGAAAGGATTCTATCATGATCTCTCTGCCCCCGGTATCCCGGGAAACCGACGAAAAATTCATGCGCGAGGCGCTGCGCCAGGCCCGGAAAGCTTACGCGCTGCAAGAGGTACCGATCGGCTGTGTGATCGTCTGCGACGGAAAGATCGTCGCGCGCGGCTACAACCGCCGCAACACCGACAAAAACACCACCTCACACGCGGAGATCAACGCGATCCGCCGTGCCAGCAAAAAGCTCGGCGACTGGAGGCTGGAGGGCTGCACAATTTACATCACGCTGGAACCCTGTCAGATGTGCGCCGGGGCGATCGTCCAGTCCCGCATCTCGCGCGCGGTCATCGGCAGCATGAACCCCAAAGCCGGCTGCGCAGGCTCCGTGCTCAACCTTCTGGAGATGGAACAGTTCAATCATCAGGTGATCGTCGAGCGCGGCGTGCTGGAGCAGGAATGCAGCGAGATGCTGTCCGGCTTCTTCCGGGAGCTGCGGGAAATGAAAAGAATTGAAAAGGAAATTTCAGAAATCTGAAAAAAGGGAGCCGGAACATCAAAAAGAAATTCAGAAGGTCGAGAAAAGAAATTCAGAAGGTCGAGAAAACAGTTGACGGAACAAATCCCGTGACTTATAATAAAAAAGCACTGACTTGGAGAGTTATCGAAGTGGTCATAACGAGCCGCACTCGAAATGCGGTTGTCCTTTACTGGGCACGTGGGTTCGAATCCCACACTCTCCGCTGCAGAAAAAATCCTCGGGCATCCGCCCGGGGACTTTTTCTATCATTCTTCAAAGACTCCGCACCGTTCCTCGATCAGCCGGATCAGGCCTTCCTTCATCTTCTCCGGCAAAAGCGATTCCTCGCACATGGCGGCAAACCGCGGCTTCAGAGAGACCAGCCTGCAGATCATTTTCATTGCCGGAATCCTGCCGATCCCGCATTTTTCGGCATAGACCAGAAAATCTCCCCTGTGAATATTTCTTTTTTTACCGTTCATCGTCAACGCGAATTCCTCCTGATCTTCCGGCATGATCAGGTTGACGGGAAGCAGATCATAGGCCGGCGAAAGAATATATTTTCCACTTCCCTCCTCCGTCTCGATCAAGGAAAAGTTCTTGAGATGCATATCGGAATTTCCGACAAGATAACAGAAAACCAAGCGCATGTATAGCTCCGTCATATCAAGACCTCTCCGGCTGGAATATTTTTCTATGATCTTCGCGCAGCGTTCGTACGAACCCCGGTATTTGTCCTGTGTCAGACGAAGATCGAGCTGGCAGAAATCCTCCATAGCAAACTTCTGAACCGTATCTTTCCCGATCACGCGATCAACGCGCCGGGTGATATACGCATATTCCCCATCTTTACGAATCAGCGCATGCGGGACGGTCTTGATCCCCGCGACGTCCGCCATAGACATCACCAGCTGCTCCGCTTCCGGAAGCGCCTCAAATTGCTCGACCTGCGGTTTCAAAATATATCCGGTAGGATAGTTCACAAGTGTAAGCCGGGGATTTTTCCCTTCGGAAAAAAGATGCAGAGATATTTTTTTCTGCACTCCCGGTACAGTAAAACCTTTGTTTGCGCTCTCTTTCGCAAGATGCTCCAACGCCCGCTCATCAATCTCTATTTCCGGAACAGCGGCTGTACCAAAAAAGCTCCTGACACATCTCTTATGCCATCCACTCTGTTCTTCCACCTCCGAAAGAGGTTTCCCACAGCACAGACAATTCATACTCGTTCCTCCCGGATCGAAACCGCTCCGATTGTATCCCTGCAGGCGACAAGCAGAAGCCCGAAATGATCCCGTATATCTATTTTCCAGTTTCGGCTGACGGCATCCAAAAGCCATCCTTCCGGAATCAATCCGTCAAAAAAAGGAAACAGTGTTTTTGATGTGTAGGTTTCCTTCGTAATGGGCAGCGTCAGTGAAACGGCGGCAGCACCGTTCATGGCAAGGTATTCGGTATCATAAGCAAAGGAATACCCCTCATCCGTCTCGCAGAGAATACCCGCATATACATCTCTCACATAGACATAGGCTGTTCGAAATCCATCCATCAACGCTCATCCTTTCTTCCGGGAACCGCCTCCATGCCAAACATCGCAAGCGCCTCGTTGACCTTGTCCATCCGCACGGTCTCCTTGCCCTGTTCCAGCTCCCGGACAAAGCGCAACCCGAGTCCGGAGCGCAGGGCAAATTCCTCCTGCGTCAGACCTGCTGCCCGCCTGTTCGTTTTTATAAATTCGGCAATCCTGTTCATTGTGATCGTTGCCTCCGTATCGTTCATTGTTTTCTGTCACTTCGTTTCCACTGTCACGTATTGCTTTCTGCCATCCTTTTTCTGGCGGCATTTGTTATCTTTACAGTAGATTATTCCCAGTGTATGTTCTTTTTCAAGATTTTATACCTTTTCGGGTGTAAAATCAAGAATTATTTCCAATAAATATACCCGACAAGGTATAAATTATTTTACAAATCCAAAAATACACCTTATCGAGTATAAATATTTTTTTATCGACACTAGCCACATGATCAAATGCTCTCTATAAACATACATAATCTATCCGGCTTTACAGTGGCTTGGGCGGGGCTGAACTTGGAATGCTCTCTATAAACATATACAATTTATCCAACTTTACAGCTATCTTCAAGGCTGCCGCAGTTAATCTCTCTACCGTCAAATATAACTGGTCAGATCCTACTCTACCCGGAAGCGGCTCTTTCCGCCTTCCGCCTCCGTCACGATGCTCTCGATCGAGTAATGCACCATGTCGCTGACCGCGTTCTCCGTGTAGAACGCCATATGCGGGAGCATCAGCACGTTCGGCATGTCCTTGAGGATCGACATCTCGCGGTGCCCGATCAACTTGTACTTGTAATCCCCGTAAAAAATCCCGAGCTCGTTCTCAATGACGTCCAGCGCCGCCGCGCTGACCTTGCCCTGCTCAAGCGCGTCGATCAGAACCGGCGTGTCGATCACGCTGCCGCGCGAGGTATTCACGATCACGACGCCGTCCTTCATCTTCGCAAGCGTCTCCTTGCAGACAATGTGATGCGTGCCGTCTGCCGCGGGCACATGGAAGGTGATGACGTCGCTTTCCGCAAACAGCGTGTCGCGGTCCACATACGTCGCGTACTGCTTCACGCTTTCCTTCTCATACAGATCGTTCGCGAGGATCCGGCAGCCGAAGCCGCTGAGGTTGCGGATCACATGCTCTCCCATCCTCCCGGTGCCGATAACGCCGACCGTCAGATCCCCAAGCTGCCGCCCGATACTGTCTTTTAACGAATAATCCATGCCGTCCGCGCGCTTCATGATCATCTTCATTTTGCGCAACGCCATGAGAATCAGCATGACCGTATAGTCCGCCACACTCCCGGTCGAGTATGCGACGTTGCTCACCGTGATGCCGCAGCGCTTTGCCGCCTTGACGTCTACATGATCATAGCCGATCGTCCGGGTCGAGATATGCTTCACGCCCATCTCCTTCCATACCTTGATGATATCCTCGGTGATCGCCGTTGTGAGCACGCTCACCCCCACGCAGCCCTCCGCCAGATGCGCGTTCTCCACATCCGGCGCCTCACGGCAAATGATGATCTCCGTGTCGTATTCCCTTCCGAATTTTTCAAAATATACCGCCTCGTCAAAATCCCGGTAGCTGTATACTACAATCTTCCGTGCCGCCATATCCATGCGCTTCCTTTCCGTATCTTTCTTCCTGTTGAACCTCGCTCAGTCCTGAGATATGCATTCTCCTCGTTGTACATTTTGACATTCAAACTTCTCCCGCCGGATGTCAGCTATGCCAACCGCGAATTCATTTCAAAACAGCGCGGTTCGTCGCTTTCCTGAATATGATACCTTCTTTTCTGTAAAAAAACAAGGAAGATTTTCCCCTTTACTTTACCTCGTTCTCCAGCGGCAGCCCCTGCTCCCACGCCCGCGCATTCGCAAGCGTCGTCTCTGCGATCGCCTGCAGCGCCTCGCGCGTGAAAAATCCCTGATGCGACGTGATCACAACGTTCGGGAACGCCAACAGCCGCGGCACCGTCTCGTTTGTAATGATATCGTCCGACAGATCCTCATAGACCATCCCGGTCTCCTGCTCGTACACATCGAGTCCGACGCCCGCGAACTTCTTGACCCTCAGCGCCTCCAGAAGCGCCTCCGTATCGATCAGCCCGCCGCGCGAGGTGTTCACAAGCACCGCCGTGTCCTTCATCAGCGTGATCGTCTCCCGGTTGATCATGTGATAGGTCTCATGAAACAACGGGCAGTGCAGCGACACGAGATCGGATCGGCGCAGCAGCTCCTCAAGTTCAACATAGCTGACGCTTCCCTCCAGCGTCGGGTCCTGATACTTGTCGTACGCGAGGACCTCCATCCCGAACCCACGGCAGATATTCACCATCGCTTTGCCGATCTTTCCGGTGCCGACGATCCCGGCCGTCCCCTCATAAAAATTCCGCCCCAGCAGTCCGGTCAAAGAAAAATCGTTGATCCGCACCTTCGTGTAGGCGCGGTGCAGATGCCGGACGGCCATCAGCGCCAACCCCATCGCGTGCTCCGCGACCGCCTGCGGACTGTAACCCGGCACGCGCATAACCGTGATCCCAAGCTCCTTCGCCGCCTCCAGGTCGACATTATTGTAGCCGGCACAGCGCAGCAGCACCAGCCGCACCTCCAGCTCCCGCAGCTTCTCCAGCACCGACCGACCCAAATCCGAATTCACAAACGCGCACACCGCGTCGTAGCCGGTCGCCAGCACTGCCGTCTCCGGTTTCAGGTTTGCCTCAAAGAAAGTAATGTCACACGCAAAAGAATCCGGTCCTTCCCCCTTTGATAAGGGTTCGAACCAGATCCTGTCATAGTCCTTTGTTCCAAAAAACGCAATCCGCATACCGCACACTCCCTTCAGAAAAACTCTTTACTGAAAAGTATTCCCTGTGCGGCGCAGAATTATCCTCTCACACAGCAGCGCTGTCGTCCGAGCCTGCCGTCCTTTTTCGCATTAGACGCCGGCTCATTTTTTGCCGTACCCTTATTTCGCCATAGCAGCGTCTGTGTCCAAAACGATAGTCGTCACGTTCATGCTGAACAGCTTCTGATAAGTCATATCCTTAGACAAAGCAGCGATCATACGGATCCCTACATTCCTGCCGGGATCGTCAGACCCGCCCGCATTTAATTGCTGCTTCGGATCAAAGGGCCGACAGTCGTCCCGCAGACGTATGACCATCTCTTTTTCGCGGCAAAGCACACGGATATCTACGGCGTGCTTTTTGCCGTCCGCAAAGCCGTGCTCCACGATATTTCCGGCCATTTCCTCTATAGCCAGGGCCGAGAATGTAGAGGTACGCTGATTCAGTCCGTGATCCCTGCAGAATCCGTCCACGAACTGCGAAATGCCGATCACATCCTCCATGCTGTACAAGGTCGTATCCAGACGGTCCGTTCCCGGCACGTCAAAGCTGTGTCCGAACTGAATCAGTTCCTGCAAGGTGAATTTCGGCCTTTTCAGCTTGATCGCCATCAGGATTAAGATTACTGCCAGAGTAGACGCCTCCGCCAGAATCAACGCGAACCATGCGCCGTCCGCTCCCATGCCAGGAGCCAGAAGAAAGCCCCACGCCACCGGGAATACAAAATAATCGAGTACATTCAGCACCGACACCAGTTTTCCGTAGCCCAGCGCCTGATAAAACCGCACGGTAATCATGACAATTACATTCAGCGTCAGCCCAATCGCCAGACAGCGGCATGCTCTGACAGCCAACGCCAGCACCTCGCTGTCGCCGCCGCAAAACGGACGCACCAATGTTCTCGCAAACACAAAAAACAGGGCGAAGACCACAACAAAGATCAGCAGACTGTATTTATAAACGACTTTCGCAAATCGGTTCAGAGACGCGCCGTCCTCTTCCCCGGCGATCACGCTGCCCACCGTGAGGGTCAGACCGCCGACACCGCCGCAAAACGATCCGAAAAAGGACGCCAGCGTTCCCTCCGCCGCATAGGCGGCTACCGCCAGAACACCTGCAAAGCGCAGCAGGATACGGTTGAAAAATACCGGCCGCAGGAAATGGCACAATTCCATGGACGCTACCGGCAGGCCGACACGGATGATCTCCGGCAAATCCTTCCAGCTGATCAGTTTCCAGTCCAGATGGATCGGGGCGGTCTTTTTCCTGAAATAAGACAGGTTATAAAGGTCTGCGCAGTAATAGCTCACACCGGACGCAAGTCCCAGACCGAACATCCCCATGCCGAACACCTTCGCAAACAGCACGTCACACGCCACATTCATTACCACCATGATACCCATAGATACAAAAGTCATCTTCTTCTGATTATCAAAAAGCAGAAATGAATTGAGCGGTCCGGACAGGGCAATTCCCGCCGCGCTGATCGCGAGCCCCAGTATGTAGGCCTCGGCCATGGGCGCAAGCTCCTCCGTCGCGCCGAGAAGCCGGGCGACCGGCCCGTGGAACAAACCAAGCAAAACCCCGAGCGTCACGCCTCCCGCGGTCAGAAGAGTCAAGCACATCGTGAAAGCTCCATTCAGCCGATCCATATCACCCCTACCCAGACACCGTCCGGAGAAAACGGTCGCTCCGTTTGAAATTACATTAATAAACACCCAGAAAAAGCTCATCAGCGGACTTACAATTCCCAGCGCCGCCATAGCGCGGGCGCCCAGCAGCCGGCTGACGATAAAGCTGTCCACAAGCGTAGCCTGACAGGCAAGAAGCACATTCAATACCGTCATCGGAATAAGCATAAGATACATTTTCCGTAAAATTCCCTCATTATAATCATTCAATTTCTTTTCCTTCATACCTGCCTTGCCCCCTATTTTGATATTGCTGTCGGATTGCCCGATTTTAATTGAAGTACACCAGATCCTCCTCCGGCGGTCCGGTCAGCTCGTAATTCTCGGCGTAGAGCACCGGGCCTTCCTCGCCATACTCCTTCGAATACTCGTAGCGCACCTTCGCCGTCAGATAGATCCACTGCCTGGACTTGAGCTGATCGGTGAACGCGGCCTTACAGACGCAGCCCACGAAACGGATGTCGTCCGCGCAGCAGGTCATCGCGTTGCGCCCCGGCACAAACACGCCGGCCGGAAAATGCCGCGACTTCATCACCTTGCCGCGGAAACGGACCTTCTTGTTCTCGTAACGATCCTTCGACTCAAAAACGTCCAAATACCACAGACCGTAATCGATGTCCTCAATTTGAATCACCGGAGCGTTCAGATCGTACGGGGGCTGATCCATACCCGGATCGATCGGGTTGCCCTCGTCATCCTCGAAATAAACCATCGCCCGCGGATTCAGTCCGCGCACGGTGCGGCGGAACGAATGCAGGTCCATGTCCCCCGTGCAACGGTTGAACAGCGCCATCTCCGTATTCAAAAACAGGTTGCTCAGAATGCTGCGCATGTTCGTCAGGTACGTCGGAAACGTGCTGCCGTCTATGATCGTAATCACCTGCGCAATGTCCATGCTGAACGGCATTTCCGGCCCGAACAGCCACTTCGGATCCCACATCCCGTTCATCTCGATAAAGATGCGCTTCGGCCGGTAATGCTTCTCGCAGGTCTTCAGAAATTCCGCGTTGAACTCTGCTTCCTCTTCCACGGTGATCATGGAAATATTCATTTTCGCCAACGCCTTTTCATCGTACTCCTCCTCGCCCTCCTCGCAGAGGATCAGAAGCCCGCGCCTGCCGTCGTCGAAATCGCCCCCATCAAGCACGTCACGCAGAAATGACGTCTTGCCGCTCTCCAGAAAACCGGTAATCAGATAAATGGGAATTCGCTCCATGTCTACTCACTCTTTTCTTACTATAGATCATTCTCTGCATTTTGTGTTTTATTCATAGTTACAACAAGTCGTGTGAGCCTCGAAAAGTTTCAACTTTCTTGTCCGGCTCGTTGCTTTCGAGAACCTTACAGTCCGAACAATTCCGCAAGGGCCTGCTCGTCCAGCTTCGAGCCGATCACGCAAAGCCTGCCCGTGTAGTCCGCAGCACCCTCGCGAATTTCGTACTCGCCCGGCACAAAATCGAAATGGAGCCACTTGCCGTCCGGACTCGGCAGCATACCCTTCGCGCGAAGCACCACGCCATACTTCTCCGAATCATCCAGCGTCTTCAGAATCTTCTCTATTTCATCCTTCGTATACTTCTTCGGCGTCTCGCGTCCCCAGGAAGTGAAAACCTCATCCGCATCGTGATGGTGGTGATGATGTCCGTCATGATCATGGTGATGATGCCCGCAGCCACATTCCTCATCATGCTCGTGATGGTGATGCTCATGGTCATGCTCGTCGTGATCGTGATGATGCCCGCAGCCGCACTCCTCGTCATGCTCGTGATGGTGCTCGTGATCATGGTCGTCGTGATCGTGATGATGTCCGCAGCCGCACTCCTCGTCGTGGTCATGATGATGCTCATGCTCATCGTGGTCGTGATGATGCTCATGCTCATCGTGATCGTGATGATGCCCGCAGCCACACTCCTCATCGTGGTCATGATGGTGGTGATGCTCATGCTCCTCCTCGAGCAGTATCTGCGCCAGCACGTCGCTCTCCTCCATCGCCCCCAGTATCTGCGCGCCGGTCAGCTCGTCCCACGGCGTCGTGACGATCACCGCTTTTGGATTCTTCTCACGGATCATCTCCGCCGCCTGGAGCTGTTTCTCCTCGGAGAGCTTTTGCGTGCGGCTCAGAATAATTGTCGCTGCGCTCTCGATCTGATTATTATAAAACTCACCGAAATTCTTCATATACATCTTGATCTTCGACGCATCTGCCACGGTCGTGAGCGCATTCAGCACAAGCCCCGCCTCGTCGGCTGCATCCTCAACTGCCTTCCTGACGTCGGACAGCTTGCCAACCCCGGACGGCTCGATGATGATGCGATCTGGCGCAAACTTCTCCGTGACCTCCTTCAGCGCCTTGCCAAAGTCGCCAACCAACGAGCAGCAGATACAGCCGGAATTCATCTCCGTGATATTGATACCGGCGTCCTTCAGAAATCCGCCATCGATTCCGATCTCACCGAATTCGTTCTCGATCAATACAATCTTCTGCCCCGCAAACACATCCTGGATCAGCTTCTTGATCAATGTCGTCTTCCCGGCTCCCAGAAATCCCGAAATAATGTCTACCTTTGTCATTGTAATCCTTCTTTCTGCTACAATTTTTATTTTGTTCACAGTTAATAGCAAGCCGTGCAAACCTCGAAAAACCTTCGGCTTGCCTCCGTCTGGCACGGTTTGTTGCTAAACATGAATATACTACACCAGATTGCCAAAGTTTGCAAATTTTTTTCACAGACACGTATGTGACAAAAAACAGATGGCTTCTCAACCATCTGCCCGTAGTCCTCTCTATGTTACCCGCTGTCTTCGAGCCAATCCCAAAACCGCCTTTCGAGTCCGTATCGCTTTCTCTCAGGCCTTTTTATCCTCCATCGTAACGGCGCTATCCATAAGCCGAATTAACTCCAAAGCGCTTCGAAACTGCTGGGTGATGTTCTTCTCTGTCCAGAGGATCGAACCCTGCCAGGTCGCGTTCTCGCAACGGTCGATCTCGATTACAAATTTTGCTGCTGTCTTCTTTTCCATCTTCTCACCCTCTGTTCGTTGCCTTGTGTCTCTCGCTTCGTGTATTGCCTGTCTTCCTGCTCTATATCTGACCGAATTTCCGGTTGAATTCGAATTACATTGCGAAGTTCACGGAGCTCATGTTGCTGCCTTCCTCTGTCTCTGCCGTCACATTGTTCGCGCCCGTCTCGTCGATGTGGAAGATTTCCTGCGTCTGCTCGCTGCTGATCTGTACCGTCTTGAACTCTACCTGTACGTATACGCTGCCGTCTGCAAGCTCTACTTCGTTTCCGTCTACCGTGAAGGTCACATCGTAGAAGCTGTACTGCGCGTCCTCGCCTGCCTCGCTGTTCGCTGCCGCCGCTGCCTTCGCTACCTCGTACTCCTCGCTGCCTTCCTCGAGCTTTCTTACCTGCATCTCGATGTTCTCCGGAAGCTCCGCCGCTGCCTGTGCGCTGATGATCACTTCGTCATTCTCGAAGATAAAGCTCTGTGCCTCAGCCGCCTCAGTCTCTTCGATCTCCTCTGCTACTGCGTTCGCCTCGGTCTTGGCTGCCTCTGCTGCCTGCGCTACCTCTTCCGGAACCTCTGCCGTCGCGATCGTCTCAAGTCCGAGAACCTCGATCTCGATTGCCTGTGCTTCTTCTACTGCTGTCTCTTCTACTGCCTCAAAGGACTCCTCGATGATGAGGTCTTCTTCTGCCATCGCCGATGCGCTTACCATGAATGCTGCCATCGCTGCTGTAAGGATCATCTTCTTTACGGTCGCCTTCATCATTTTGTTGTCCTCCTCTTTTCTTTCTATCTATGTTTTCGAAATCGTTTTCCCTTTTGTTAATTTGAGTATAGCATGGGAACTCTTTCGCAAATTATTTCGTCAAGAACTTTTTTTGATCTTTTTAACGTAAAATGAAATTTTTTGAGAAATAGCATGTCAATCATAAAAAACACAAAACCACCCGAAAAAAGGATGCCGCCAGAGCACTGACAGCATCCTCCATTCATTACCCTCTGTTAAATTCATGTTGCTAGCTAAACCTTATTTTCTCGCGCGTCTTCTCTTTCTATGCTTCTCCCCGGCTGCCACTGCAAACAGTCCCGCCGAGAGCGCCATATAGAGAAGGTACAGCAGATAGTTGGTCTCATCCCCCGTCCTCGGCGCCGGCGTCCCCGAACCCGGTGTCGTCCCCGGCACATCCGGAGCATCCGTTTCTTCCTCTGTCTCTGTCTCCGTCTCCTCCTCGACGAAGTCGTTGGTAATCACTACCTCCTGCTCCGAATTGCTCGCGCTCAGCACCACCTCGCTCTGGTCAATGGAAATCTGATACTCCGTGATCGCATCCGGATCCAACGGTGTCCCGTTCTCATCCGTCTCAGCCACATAGTAGGTCGCACTGCTGTCAAGCGTCTCGCCGATCGGAAGATCGTACACCGTCACACTTGCGCTGCTTCCACCATTCATCCCAATCGCCACGACATCACCGACCCAGCTGGTCAGGGATGCATCCGAGAATACTCCCGCATAGAACGTACTGTCTGACGTTGCCTCCTCGCCGCCCAGCAGCACCTTCTTCGTAATCGTCAGCCTTCCGGACAGATAGAAGCCTTCCTCCGGAACCTCCACATATACATTCGTGAGCTCCGACGTTGCCTCTCCCTTTCTTCCCTCAAACTCGACCTTCGCATTCTCACCGTACTGCGCGTAGTAGATTACACGGTCGTTCACGATCTTGGTCTCCATCAGGATGCCGTTCTCATCCGTCTCGCCTACATAGTAGGTTCCCTTGCCCAGGTTCTCAAACTCCGCTGTGCTCACCGCAGAATCCTTGAAGGTAAGTGCCTTCACGTCGCTGACGCGGTGCGTCTTCGCCTCGTCGTCAAACAGCGCCACATAGAACACCGCATCGTGGATTCCGATATCACAGGTGATCCCGTCCAGGTGAAGGTGCTTCATCACCGTAAGCTTATTGTTGTCCTTCTCCGGGATCTTTTTATCCGTCATCTGCACCTCGACCGGCTGCGTCTCCGTCCCTGTGATCTCGAACGGGACGTCCTCCGCTACGTGGTATCCTGCCGGCGCCTCGACCTCGCTCAGCACGTAATGCCCTCTCGCGAGACCTCTCGTCACATGCGGCGTGCCGTCCGATATCCAGCTATCCACGGCTGTTCCATCGGTAGTTTCGATCACCAGGTGCGCACCCGAAAGCGGTTGCCCGTTCTCATCCAGCTTCAGCAGGCTAACCGTGTTCTTCGTATCTTTCATCACGACCGTATCCGTGACCTGGCCGCTGATGACAGTCTCGCCCTTTTCATTCACTGTGAAGTCAATCGGGCCCGTCGGCATATATCCATCCGGCGCGCTCACCTCTTCCAGCGCATAGGAACCATTCTTGCCCAGCTTGCCAAGGATCTCGTGCGGCGTCCCGTCCGTCGTCCACTGCTCGACAACTGTGCCGTTGTTCTTATCCACAATCCGCAGCACCGCGCCTGGAATGCTCGCGTCTGTCTCCGTGTCCTGCTTGTCAAGCTTTACCCTGACAGAGGTGTTCGTGAAGCTCACCTCGTCCGCCGTCAGATCCGCCGTTGCCACAAGCTTCGCATCCACATCCTCCACCGTGACGGTCACGGTCCTCACCGAGGCGTCGTAGCTGAGTATCGTCGGGTCACTGCCTGCAGTCTCGCTGATCTGGTAATAATAGGTTCCTTCTTTACTATAAGAAATTTCATCGAACAGGATCTTTCCGTCACTGCCGTTTGTCTTCTCCTGTCTTATTCCTGTCGCAACTGCCTTACCGTCCTGATCCACCTCCTGAAGCACGAACGTGAATTCGCCGTCTACCAGCGCCCGGTCAAACATCTTCGTCGCCTCGAGCTGGATGCTATTTTCCGCAGGCTTGTAGGTGTTCGCGAAGATTACCTCCTCCGCGTCTACTTCCTGGCCGTCCTTGCTGTACTTCACATCCGTGATCAGCTGGCCCAGGTTGTTATCCGTCACGCTCACCGTCACTGTGTAGGTCGCCGGATCAATCGTGATGCCTGCCTCGTCCGTGTCCGCTTCCTTCATCTCGTAGGTGTAGGTGCCAGCCTGCGTGTAGGTCAGCTCCTTAAATGTTACGTTTCCATCTGCGTCGTTCGAAGCCGTCAGCAGCTTCTCCGGGTTCGTCGCCTCGTCCATGTTCGGATCCGTGATCGCCGTCTCACCGTCCGCGCCTACTGCGCTCACCGGCGTCAGGCTGAAGTTGAACTCCTGATCCTGCAGTCCGTTCGCACGCCCGGTCAGCGTCTTCGTCGCCTTTACCGTTGCCGTGCCTTCCGCCGCCTTGTAGGTGTTCGCAAAGACTACGTCCTTCTCCTCTACGACCTCCGTGCCTTTGCTGCACGCCACGCTCGTCTCCAGCTGACCCTTGTTATCATCCGTCACAGTCACAGTCACCGTGTAAACCGTTCCATCCACGGTCACGCCGTTTCCATCCTCGCTTGTTTCTTGCAGCTCATAGGTGTACGTTCCGGTCTCCGTGTACGTCAGCTCTTTGAAATCCACCGCGCCGTTCGCCGCGTTCTTCACGCCTGTCTGCGCCGTGTTCGGATCCTTGATCTCCGTCTTTCCGTCTGCTCCGCCTACCGCGCTCACCGGCGCCAGGCTGAAGCTGAACTCGTTTGCCTGCAGTCCGTTCGGACGGCCCGTCAGCGTCTTCGTCGCGTTCACGCTCGCCTTGCCAGCCTTCGCCGTATACGTGTTCGTGAACGCTGCCCCGCTGACAGTTTTCCCGTCCTTCTTGTACGTGACTGTCGGATTCAGGTTGCCCTCATTGTCATCCGTCATGACAACCGTTACCGTATATTCCGTC
>CANQVT010000054.1 GCA_947627365.1 uncultured Lachnospiraceae bacterium
CCTTCCCATGTGATATCTATGATCACTCCTGTCGTCTCTCCTGAATATCGGGCAAGATGTCTCCAACAAATAACAAAAATGATACCCACCAGTAACAAGATCAGCCCCATTATTAAAAATATATTTCCTGCTATCATATTCTACCTCCCAATGCGCACAAACAGATTTACTTTTTCAAATCATGTGATAATAAGTTCCATGCCGCCAAAGAATCCGATGAAGCAAAACAAAAATTATTGTTGAGTATACCATAGTTATTTACGTATCCTTCCGCAGAATGTCCAGATATTCCTGATAGGCAAATACCCGATTCCTGCTGACGTTGTTTGTCTGAATCAGGATTCCTTTTTCCTCCAGTCGTTTCACTGCATCTGATACCGTGCTGAATGACAACCCCAGAGCTCCGGCAGTCTTTCGAATGTCGATAATCGGATTCTGCTCCAGATAAGCGAACAGCGCTTTTACCGTCTTTGCGGCTCGACCCATTCCGTTGATCACCGCCATACTTCGGTCATGCAGCGAAGCCAACTCCCGAATAGTCTCCGAAGCGTCCTCCGCCGAAGACTGCACCGCCCGCAGAAAGAATTTGACCCACTGTTCGTAATTATCCTTGCTGCGCACTTCGCTCATCCGATCATAGTACTCAATCCGATTCTTCTTCAGGTAAAACGAGATATACAAGGCAGGCAAATGCAAAGCACCCCGTTCCATCAAAAACAAGGTGATCAGCAGCCTTCCTACACGGCCGTTCCCGTCCAGGAAAGGATGAATCGTCTCAAACTGATAATGGATCAAAGCCGCCTGGATCAACACATCCAGCGGGTCTTCCGCATGGATATATTTCTCCAGATCCGACATGGCATCCACCATATCCTCCGGTCGGGGCGGGATATATCTGGCTGTTTTCAACGTGCTCCCTGCCGCGCCGATCCAGTTCTGGGAAGTCCGGAACTCTCCCGGACTTTTTTCCTGCCCACGCACGCCTTCCATCAGAACCGCGTGTATCTCCTTGATCAACCGGTTACATAGCGGCAGTGTGTTCAAACGGTTCAACGCATACTCCGTAGCGCGGATGTAGTTAATCACATCTACAACATTCTGATTGGCGTTTTTTTCGACCAGAGGATCCAGCACATCTTCCAGCGTCGCCTGCGTTCCTTCAATTTGCGAAGAAAGCAACGCCTCCTTGCGAACGTACATGGATACGAACAGATTCATGTCAGGGATATTTGAGGATAATGTATCGAGTGCCGTCAGGGCTTTGGTTGCCTGTACCAGCGTCTGAATCATCTCCTCGTCCATATTCAGCGCCGGTGGCAATGGAGCAGGACGAAAAGACTGGTACGCCATCTCTCCACTTAAGTTTTTAATATATTCACCGGCTCTTCCCATACGCACACCTCCAAATTGTAATAACGCTTTTATTATGTCTCCTTTATTTTGACTTGTCAACTGAAATCAAAATAAATGTTTCTTTTATTAGCGTTTTCTCAATCTTTCAAAAATATACTGCTCTCAGAATGGCTTTTTAAGATATTCTTGCATTTTAGGAAACATGCTTGTATAATAGCTCCACATTTGAAGGAGTTGATCCTATGGCATCGGTAAAAAATATGACCTCCGGCTCCCCGCTGAGGATTCTTTTTTCTTTTGCGCTGCCGCTGATGGTTGGCAATGTTTTCCAGCAGCTCTATACGCTGGTGGACTCGATGGTCGTCGGCAAGGTGCTCGGGCTTGACGCGCTGGCCGCCGTCGGCAACGGGGAATGGCTCAACTGGCTCGTCCTGAGCCTGATCCAGGGCTTCGCGCAGGGCTTTTCCATCCGTCTCGCGCAGGATTTCGGCGCAAACGATACGGAAAGGCTCAAGAGAACCTACGCCACATCGCTGAAGCTTTCGATCCTGTGCGCGGCTGGCGTTTTTTGTTTTGCATTCGCGGCGCTGCGGCCGATCCTGCGCCTGCTGAACACGCCGGCCGAGATCTTTCCGATCACCGTGACGTACCTGAGCGTGATCTTCGCAGGCGTCCCGATCGTCATGGCGTACAACTTTCTGGCCTCCGTCCTGCGCGCCCTCGGCGACAGTCGGACGCCTTTGTACGCCATGATCGTCGCCTCGCTCTGCAATATCGTCCTCGACCTTCTGTTTGTGATCGTCTTTCACTGGGGCGTCGCGGGCGCAGCCGCCGCCACGCTGATCGGACAGCTTCTGTCGGCGGTGATCTGTTACCGCTCGCTGCGCAAAATTGACGTGATACGAACGTCAGGAGCGGAGCGCGGCCTTGACAGAGGGCTCGCCGCCACGCTTCTGAAGCTTGCCATGCCGTTCGCGTTCCAGAATCTGATCATCTCGGTCGGCGGACTCGTCGTTCAGTTTGTGATCAACGGCTTCGGCGTCCTGTACATCGCCGGTTTCACGGCAACGAACAAGCTCTACGGGATTCTCGAGATCGCCGCGATCTCCTACGGTTTCGCGCTCACGACCTACGTTGGGCAGAATTACGGCGCGGCCAGGATCCGGCGGATCCACAGGGGCGTCCACACAGGCGCTGTGGTCGGCGCTGCGACCGCGGCTCTCATCAGCGCGGCCATGTTCCTGTTCGGCAGGCAGATCGTCGGCGCTTTTATCTCGGGCGACCCAAAAGACGCGGCCGCCACGATCGAGATCGCCTATCACTATCTCTGCATCATGGCGGCCTTCTTGCCGGTACTATATTTTCTTCACATCTATCGCTCCTCCCTGCAGGGGCTCGGCGACACGGTCATGCCGATGGTGTCGGGCGGAGCGGAGTTTGTCATGCGCACGCTGTCGATCCTCATCCTGCCGAAGCTGATCGGCAATGAGGGACTGTTCTGGGCGGAAGTGCTCGCATGGGCAGGCGCGGACGCCGTGCTGCTGCCCAGCTATTATGTCCGGATGGCACACATCAAAAAACAATATGAAGAACAAGTCGGATCAGATTAAGGCAATTACGCATTTCAGTCGGGAATACTTACGATGAAAAAGGCAGATCAGGCTTTACAGACCCGAACTGCCATTTTTTAAGACTAATCTCACTTTACTATTTTGAAAGGCTCGCAGAGTCCGTCCGGTAAATAAATCTCACCTGTCCGCTCATCGACTCGTCGATCCCTGCGAAGGACTGATAGTTCTCCGAGACTTCTTTCATCGCGAGCAGTCTTGCTGTAAGTCCGTCGAGATCCTCGCCCGCTGTCTCGAGCAGCTCCTTAATGCCCTGACTCTCATCCGATGCTTCCCCGCCCGTCAGCTCCAGGATCCCGTCGTACAGCTGCGTTGCCCCGGCGCTCAGCTGATCCGCTCCATCCTTCAGACTGTCTGCTCCGGTCTTCAGATTACCGGCTCCCTCGGCCGACTTCGCGACTCCCTCCGTGTAGGATTGCAGTCCGAGATAAAACGTGTTGTAGCTGTCCAGAGACGCCTTCAGCTCCGTCAGCGCTTCTATGCCTGCCTGCGCCTCCGCCAGCTTCGCCTGCATTCCTGCTGCATCTGTCATGCCCGCAGCGCCTGTCTGCGCTTCATTTTCCCCGGCTGTCTCTGCCTGCGCGGCATCTACCTGCTCTGCGCCTGATCCCATCACGGCGCCGAGCGCCTGGCCGAGCTTCACATCCGCATTCAGCGTCACGATCACTCCGTCCAGAGTTTCCGCGTAATTCTCGATCGTCAGCTCCGGCACGTCAAGTCCCGATGCGGCAATTTGCTCGTTCGCGGTCGACAGCAGTGTCTCAAACACCTGCTTCGCGCCCTCGTTCAATGAATCGTTGCTTCCGGCAAGTTCACTGAGGCCGTCGCTCAGCTGTGTCACGCCCTCCTGCAGCGAGGCAGCTCCGGTATCCAGATCGCCTGCGCCCGTCGCCAGGGAGCCTGCTCCGCTCTCCAGCTGATCCATCGCACCCAAAAGTTCCCCGACGGACTCCTCCAGTGTTCCCTTAATGTCGGCCTCATCGATATCCGCTTCATTCACCAGGCCGTTGACAAGTTCGTTCGTCGCGATCGTGACGGTCATGCCCGGCTCGAAGTTCTCCGCATCGCCCGTGATCTCCACGTAATCCGGAATCTCAAATTTCTCCTCCGAAATCCCCAGATCCTCCTGCAGTCCCGGGAAGGCGACTCCGACCGCGATCGTATGCGCGCCGTCGCCGACCAGCTTTCCGTTCGTCACTTCTACATTCGTCAATGCGTTGTCATCAAACAACGCTCCAGTCAGCATGGCAAACGGCACATAAATCTTTTCCTTCTCTCCGTCGATCTCCACTTCCTCATACTGTTTGTTCGTATAGTCAAAGCGGATCGTCAGCTTGCCGCTCTTCCCTGCAAGCTCCTCCGGAGAGATGCTCTCGCCATCCAGCTTGTAAGAGATCGCGACCTCCACCGGGAGCTCCTTGTCCGTGGTTCCCTGGTAGTAGATATCGCTGCCCTGAGCATCCCACACGAGCACATTGTCCTCGCCCGCTGTGAAGCTCTCCTCCCCTTTGACATTCTCTATATCGATCAATTCCGATCTGTCGTTGATCGTCTCGCTGCCCGGAATATTTTTCAGCCAGTCGCTGACGATGATCTTCTGCACGGAGCCATCCGCCCCGGCCAGCACGTAGACCATCTCGTCCTTGGTAATCCCTGTCTCTGCATCGCCTTCCACGTCTTGCTCTGCCGCTTCCGTCTGAGCGCCCTCCTGTTCGGTTTCCTCCGTCTCATCTTCTACAGCCAACGCCTCTGTCTCGCCATTCACAGCCTGCGCTTCCGTCAGCTGTTCGGTTTCCGTGTCCTCTGTCTCCGCCGCGTAAATCCCCGTCGCAACACTGGTTCCCGCCAATGCCGCGCTGAGCGAAAGTGCCACGGCTATCTTTCCATATCTTCTCATATCAAAACACCCTCCTGTCTACGATTTTTCAATCTTCTATCTTGAACCAAGTCGGCCCATCGTCACCCGTCGATGCATAAAATTTTAAGCAACCCTGCATACCGTCAGATTCCGCCCATCCGCAACAATTACGCGGAATGATTCCGGCGCATCCCCATCGTCGTGGCGCAGATCAGTTTGTCACACAAGGTGAGCAGCGCCGGCAGGATCAGGATGACCGCCAGCATACTGATGACCGCGCCCCGCGCCATCAGCATACACATGGAGCCGATAATATCGATATTCGAGTAAACCGCTACGCCGAACGTCGCGGCAAACAGGCCCATGCCAGATACGATGACGGACGGGATCGACGCGGCGAGCGCGATTCGTACCGCGTCCTTTTTCTTGTTCCCGCGCATCCGCTCCTGTTTGTAGCGCGTCGTCATCAGAATCGCGTAGTCCACCGTCGCGCCGAGCTGGATCGTACTGATGCAGATCGGGGCGATGAACGGCAGGCTCTGCCCGAGATAATGCGGCAGCCCGAGGTTGATGAAGATTGCCAGCTCAATCACCGCGATCAGGATAAACGGCAGGGACAGGCTTCGCTCCACCAGCATGATGATCACGAAGATCGCGAGGATGGAAACCGCGTTTACCACCTGGAAATCATGGGCGGTCGTATCGATCATATCCTTCATGCACGGCGCCTCGCCGATCAGCATGCCGCCCTCGTCGTAGCGCTTCAGGATCTCATTGAGCTTCTCGATCTGGACGCCCACCGCGTCGCTCGCCGGCTTATATTCTGAGTTGATCAGCAGCAGTTCCCACTTGCCGCTCTTGAGCATCTGCGTGAGCGAATCCGGCAAGATCTCCTCCGGCACGCGGGGCCCGAGCACGGACTCAAGGCCGAGCACATACTTGACGCCGTCCACCTGCTCCATCTCCGCCGTCATCTCGCGGACGGACTTCGCGGGCAGGCTCGCGTTGACCAGCAGCATGTGTGTGGAGGCGATGTCAAAATCCTCCGAGAGCTTGCGGTTCGCGGTTACGTACGGGATGCCCTCCGGCAGACACTTGCCCATGTCGTAATACACCTCGTCGTTCGTCTTGCTGTAGCCGTAGAACGCCGGCGGGATCAGCAGGACAAAGACGATCAGAAATACCGGGAAGATCCGCACAACGCCCTTCGAGAAGCCGCTCATATCCGGAAGCAGGGATCTGTGCCTGGTCTTCTGCAGCGGTTTGTCGAAAACGAGGATCAGCGCAGGCAGGACAGTTACGCTGCCAATCACACCCAACAGGACGCCCTTCGCCATGACGATACCGAGGTCGCGGCCCATCGTGAAGGTCATGAAGCACAGCGCAATGAATCCGGCGATCGTCGTGATCGAGCTCCCTACAACAGAAGTCAGCGTCTCCTTGATCGCGACCGCCATCGCGTCGTTCTTATCTTTTGTCTTCGCGCGCTGCTCGTTGTAGCTGTGCCACAGGAAGATCGAGTAATCCATCGTGACCGCAAGCTGCAGAACAGCCGAGAGCGCTTTCGTGATGTAGGAGATCTCTCCCAGGAAATAATTGCTCCCAAGGTTGAGCACGATCATCATGCCGATGCTCGCGAGAAACACGAACGGGATCAGCCAGCTGTCCAGGAAGATCAGCATGGCGACGCAGGCCATCAGCACCGCGATCCCGACGTAGATCGGTTCCTCCTTTTCGCACAGATCCTTGAGGTCGGTCACCAGCGCCGACAGTCCGGAGACGAAGCACTGTTCTCCCGTGATCTTCCGGATCTCCCGGATCGCGTCCATCGTGACATCGGAGGACGTCGATGTGTCGAAGAACACCGCCATCATCGTGGCGTTGTCCGTGTTGAACTCCCCGTAGAGCTTCTCGGGGAGGATCTCCATCGGCACCGACAGATCCGCGATGGAATCATACCAGAGCACCGACTCCACATGGTCGACTTGCTCGATCTTTCCCTTCAGAGCCGACACATTCTTCGCCGGCATATCCTCGACAATGACAAAGGAGAACGCTCCCTTGCCAAATTCCTGCATCAGCTCCTCCTGCCCGATCACGGTCTCCATATCCTCAGGCAGGTAGTTGAGCATGTCATAGTTGATCCGCGTACCCGCGATCCCGAACACCGACGGGATCAGCAAAAGCAGCGCGATGATCAGAACAGGAACACGGTACTTCACGACCGCTTTTGAAAAACTCATTACCTCCACACTCCTTTTTCCTCATAAAATTCAGCCTCGATCGTGTCCGGCTTCTGGTTTCGGATGATCCGGACGGTGCTGATCACCGTGTACAGATTCAGGATCCCTTCGGACAAAAGCGAGATGCCGAGCAACACCGTCAGGATCTCAGCGCCCCGCGCGGAGTCGAATACAAGCACCGCCCCGACTACTCCCGTGAGAATGGCCATCGCCAGTACGAACCACCAGCCCCCGATCCCGAACTGTCTGGAATCCATCGCAATCTGGATCTTGAACAAACCGTCCAGCAGGATCACAACGCCGATCACGATGCAGATGAAGTTCATAAAGTTATCCGGGTGGAACAGCACCACCAGTCCCAGAATGATCAGCAGGATGCCGAATTCCAGGTCGTACTGGAACGCCAGCCGGTACAGATCCTTTGAGAAATAGCCGATCAGCTTGATCACTCCGAACGCCGCCATCACCGCGCCGACGAAGATCCCGATCCCAGACACGGACACATCCGGCATCGCGATAAACATCCCGCCCGCGATGCAGAGCAGGACAGACATCACGATATACCCGATCTTCGCGATCCTCATGGGCGCCACAGAACGCATCTTCATAAAGCAAGACCTCCTTTTTCTTTTCTAATCTGTTGACATTATATCCGCGTTCCATCGCGTTTTGCACAGACAGAAAAAGCCCCGTGCCTGATTTTTGGGCACGGAGCCATGTAATGCCTAAATTTAAACTTCCTCACAGCGGGAGAACATCTCCTCCACCATTCCTTTTTTGATCTCGCACATGCGGTCCAGCATTGCGCGGATGTCCTCGTGCATGCCTTTCCGCAGCCATCCCGACACGACGCCGAAACACAGGCTCGCGAGATACTCCTTGATCACTGCAAGATCGCTCTTTCGGATCCTCCGATCGTTTACAATCGTTGTCACATAGGCGTCGGCCGCATAGTCGCAGACCTTCCAGAGATACTGCTCGTAGATCTCCCGGTTGACCGAATTATAGATATGTAAAACGGCCTGCCTTTTCTGAAGCGCACGCCCGATCACGGCGTCCAGACAGTCCTCGATCTTCTCCACCGTCGGATATTCGCGGATGACCTCCTCAAAATCCTCCATGATGATCTTCTCCAGCAGCTCCGGAATGTCCTCGAAATGATAGTAAAACGTGTTCCGGTTCACGCCGCAGTCGGACACGATATCCTTTACGGTGATCTGCGCGAGCGGCCGCTCCATCAGAAGCTTCAGGAACGACTCCCGGATTGCCTTTTCGGTAAAAGAAGCCATTTCATCTCACTCTTTTCAAAATTTTCGTCAAGACAAATCATAGCCGAAAACGGAGCTTCTGTCAAACACATTGGAGAGCTCCTCTAATACGGAAGCCCATATTCCGTGACTTCTGTCCTGCAGGCATCAGAGAAATTTAGAATGTACATTCCCGCACCGCCGCGCGGACGTCAAGAATATGCGCCGGAGCGACAGACAGCTCGTCCACGCCCATGCGCAGAAATTCCTCTGTGAGCGACGTATCTGCGGCAAGCTCCCCGCAGATCCCTGCCCATATGCCGCCCTTATGCGCGTTCTCCACGACCGTTCGGACAGCGCCAAGCACCGCCGGATGACGCGGATCGTAAAAGGCGTCCAGCCCCGGATCCTGACGGTCGGCCGCGAGCATATACTGCGTCAGATCGTTGGTGCCGATTGAGAAGAAATCAACCTCCCTCGCCAGCTCCTTTGACAGCCACACCGCAGCGGGCGTCTCGATCATAATCCCCTGTTCCACCTCGCCATATGGAATATTCTGCGCGTCCAGCTCCTTCCTGACCTCTTCCGCGATCTGTTTCGCGCGCCTTACCTCGTCCACGGAGATGATCATCGGGTACATGACAGCCACATTCCCGTAACAGCTTGCCCGCAGGATCGCGCGCAGCTGCGTCTTGAAAATGTCCGGCCGCTCCAGGCTGACGCGGATACCTCTGAGTCCCAACGACGGGTTTGCCTCGTGCGGCAGATGAAAATAATCAGCGCGCTTGTCCGCGCCGATGTCGAGTGTGCGGAGGATGACCCTCCTCCCCTGCATCTTCTCCGCGGCGGCACGGTATGCCTCGAACTGCTCCTCCTCACTCGGGAAATCATCCGCCCCGAGATACAGGAATTCCGTGCGGAACAGACCGATCCCATCGGCGCCGTCACGCAGCGCGGCGTCCGCGTCGTCCACACCGCCGATGTTCGCACAGAGGCGGATCCTCCTGCCGTCCCTCGTGACGGTTTCCTTGTCCCTGAGCTCGGATAAAAAGCGCTCCCGCTGCGTTTCCTCCTTCTGTTTTGTCCGGTATTTCTCCAGCGTCGCCTCGTCCGGGTCGACCAGAAGCAGGCCGGCAGATCCGTCTATGATTGCCATGTGTCCGTCAAGCCCCTCTCCGAATTCCACGCCGGTAAGCGCCGGAAGCTTCATCGTCCGGGCAAGGATCGCCGTGTGGGAATTCACGGAGCCACACCGCGTCACCAGAGCAAGAATCCGGGATCTATCGAATCGGGCCAGCTCGGACGGAGCCAGCTCATCCGCCACCAGGATCACCGGCTCGCTACCGGCACACACAGGCGGCTCCCCGGCACTCTCTTCCGCCGTTACTGTCGCTGATCTTTTTTCGTCATCGTACGCCGCCTGTCCTTCGGCGCTTTCCCCTGTTGCTTCTGGCCTCCCACTGCCGTACTCCGCCTGCTTCCTGACACATTTCTCCGCCACAGTCCTCTTCTCGCCGTGCGCCGCCTGCACCGTCTCCCGCAGCTTAGCGATCACCTGGCTGCCGATGTCCCGCACATCCGCCGCCCGCGCCTGCATATACTCGTTGTCCATCGCCTCAAACATTGCGGAAAAATGATCACACGTCGCTCTTACCGCGTACTCCGCGCCGACCTTCTCCTTCTCTATAAGCTCCGTGACGGCATCCACGAAGTTTAGATCGTCCAGCAGCATCTGATGCACCTCGAAGATCGCCGCGCCGGCCTCTCCCATCTCTGCAAGCGCCTTTTCATAAATCTTCGCGATCTCCCGCTTCGCGTCCTCCTTAGCCTGTTCAAAACGCGCGATCTCGGCTTCCGTATCGTCGACCTGCGCACGGACCACGTCGGCATCCTTTTTCCGATAAAATTCAATTCGTCCGAGCGCAACGCCCTCAGACACGGTTTTTCCAGAAAATATCATCTTTTTTCTCCCACTCATCCGTCACAGGAATCCTCTGCGCATGTTGGATCAAACTTCGAATTCAGCCGATCTCCTTACAAATTTTCTGTTGATTTTTCTCAATTCAAATAACCCCGCTCGAAACAAAGATCTCGATCCCGATCACGATCAGGATCACGCCGCCCAGTATCCCGGCCTTCCCCGCGAGCTTCGTGCCGGCCTTCTTCCCGATCGCAAGGCCCGCGAAGCAGATAAAGAAGGTGACGACGCCGATCAGAAGGCTCGCAAGCACCGCCTCCGGCAGCCGGTAATCGGCGATCGTGAACCCGACGGACAGCGCGTCGATCGACGTGGCCAGTCCCTGCACGAGCAGCGCGGAAAACCCTACTGCCGCCTCGTCCCCGGACTCCTTGTGGCGAATGCCCGAATACAGCATCTCTCCGCCTATGTACCCCAGAAGACCCAGCGCGATCCAGGGAATGAATTTCTCGAACACCCGGAAATACCGTGCGATCGAAGATACGCAGAACCAGCCAATCAGCGGCATCGCAAACTGAAATACGGAAAAGACTCCCGCCACGCCGGCCATCCTGGAGCGCTTCATCTGCGGTTCGTTCAGCCCGTTGGCGAGCGAAACGGAAAACGCGTCCATGGCAAGCCCCACCCCGAGCAATATACTGTTAAAGAAAAACACAAAAGTCGGTCTCAAGATTTCATCCACAGCACGCTATCCTCTATCTCTGTCGTTTTCCGGAAACCGGTGAACGCCATCATCATGCGGAGCTCATCGTTCATCTTCGTGACATAATCCACGACGCCCTTGCAGCCGTCGTGCTGCAGAGCCGGCATCATCGCGCGCCCTACGCAGACGGCGTCCGCCCCGAGCGCGAGCGCTTTGAACGCGTCCGAGCCGGTGTCCATGCAGCAGTCCACAAATATCTTCATCGAACCGCCCACAGCCTCCGCGATGTCCGGAAGAACCATAAGCGGCGGAATCGCGTACGGCATGCGGCCGTGATGATGGCTGACGACGATTCCCGCCACGCCGCACTCTGCGCATTTCTGAGCATCGCTCACGCTCAGCACGCCCTTTACGATAAACGGAAGCTTTGTCGAGCGTGCGAGCTCCGCGATGTCCTGTGAAGACTGGCCGGTCATCTTCTCGCCCACAACCACATCATATCTGCCGTCGTTCGAAAAGCTGTGATCGATATCTATGCCGACTGCCAATGCGCCGTGTGCCTCCGCGAAAGCAATCTGGTCGAATATCTTAGCACGGTCGGCGTAAGGCTTGACGATCTTGACCGTCCTCGCGCCTGTCTGCGCGACGCGCTCGAACTCATCGTTCTCGCCCATTCCGATCCAGTTGACCTGATTCAGCTCCTTCATGGCCTTTGAATACTCGATCATGCCGTCCTGCTGCCCCGGCGCGCAATTCTTCATATGCGAAAACGCCGGAGTCATGATCGGGGAGGAAAATGTCTTGCCGAAAAGCTCCATCTCAAGGGATGGAACGCCTGAGTCGATCAGGCGCTCCTCCACAAAAATGGAATCAAGATATTCCCTCGTACTT
This sequence comes from uncultured Lachnospiraceae bacterium, assembly GCA_947627365.1. Lineage (GTDB taxonomy): Bacteria > Bacillota > Clostridia > Lachnospirales > Lachnospiraceae > Choladousia. Next base: position 11,842 of record CANQVT010000054.1, read on the forward strand.
TGGATCACATATTCGGTTGTATTTTTACGATTTTGCTGTTCCATCATAGCCTCCATATCCGCCGTCCTATTTCTCACGTTACGCTATTCCGGCGTCTTAGTTTCCTGTGTTATCCGGTTCCGGCGTCTTAGCTTTCACACTGCCCCGTGCTCTTCGCTCATGCCTGCCTTTTTCAGCCTGTCCTGCACATAGCGAAGGCTCTGTACATACTCCTCGTCCGCCGACAAATGCTCGATGATCAGCGGCGTATCCGGGTCATATCGATCCATCAGGGAAACGTACTTTTCTATGTTCAGGATCCCGTTCCCGCAGAACGTCTCCTCCAGACGAAGCGTCAGCTCGCTGCTCAGCCGGATGTCTTTCAAATGACAGCTGCAGATGTCCCTGCCGAGCTTCTCAAAGCATTCCTCCAGAAAATCGTCGCAGAAGAAATAGCGCTCCGGACAGTTGATCATATTCACGACGTCCAGATGGACGCCGAAAGCCTGACGGTCCACCTCCGCAAAGAGCCTGCGGTATTCGTCCGGCCCTGTCGGATACATCCACGGCATCGGCTCAATGCTGTACTTTGTCCTGATCGGACGCACTTCGTCGATGAGGCCGCGCGTATATTCGATCAGCATGTCCCAGGCTTCCCCGGAAAAATTCTCCCTGTAGCCTCCGTCCCAGACCGGACCACCATAAGTGCCGGCCACATTCACACAGCACCTCGCCCCGATCTGATCCGCCAGCCGCAGCTGTCCAATCGCCCGCTCGCGCGCCGCACGGCGCTCATCCGGATCGATCGCGAATACATTTTTCCAGACGCCTACCTCGGCGATCAGAAGATCGTACTTTTCTGCCGCATTCACGTAGTCCGCAATCAGATTCTCCGGCGCTGTATAGTCAAGCGGGAAGACCACAGAGCTGCATCCCAGTTCCTTCATCTGCGCCGCCCATTCCTCCGGGCTGTTGTGGCTCAGGCCACTCGATATTCCAATTCTCATCGCCACGCCTCCTCTGTCTTTTTACCCTATACCCAGGGTGCCCGTGACACATGCCCCTGCGCATCATTCATCTGGAAATCCCTGCGTCTTAGCTTACACGTCATCCGTCCAGAAGCCCCGACGCCTCTTTCAGCAGCTCTATGACCGGAAGATGCTGCGGACATACGCTCTCGCACTGACCGCACGCGATGCACTCCGAAGCCCTCGCGGTACGCGCCGCGAGCCCGTTGTAAAAAGTCTTCGGACGGAACTCGTCATGATACAGACGCATCGTATTCACCGCGCGGAAGACGTCCGGGATACTGATTCCCTGCGGGCAGCCGTCGCAGCAGTATCTGCAGGAGGTGCAGCCGATCAGCGGCGTGTTCAGCATGATCTCCCTTACCTCCCCGATGACTTTCTTCTCGTCCTCGCTCAGCGGTTCGAAATCCGTGAACGTGCGGATGTTGTCCTGCATCTGATCCTCGTGCGTCATGCCGGAGAGGATCGTCATGACTCCCGGCAGCGAGCCCACAAAGCGCAGCGCCCACGAGGCGTTCGAAGCCTCCGGCCGCGCCGCACGGAGCTTCTCCTCAAGCTCCGGAACCAGGTTCGCGAGCGTCCCGCCCTTCACCGGCTCCATGATGATCATCGGCACATTCCTTCTGTGCAGGATCTCATACAATTCCCCGGAACGCACCACAGGATTGTCCCAGTCCGCGTAGTTCAGCTGAATCTGCACGAATTCGGTTTCCGGATGCCTGTCCAGTACCTTCTCCAGAAGCTCCGGGCTTCCGTGATAGGAAAAACCGAGATGACGGATCTTCCCTTCCGCCTTTTTCTGCATCGCCCAGCTGAAGCAGTCATATTTCTCGTACGTGTCATAATTCGAGCCGTCCTCGAGCGAGTGCAGCAGATAGAAATCAAAGTACCCGGCCCCTGTGCGCTCCAGCTGCTCCTCAAAGATCCGGTTCCGGTCATCCGCGCTGTGCAAACTCCAGGCCGGGAGCTTCGTCGCCAGATAAAACGAATCTCTCGGATAGCGCTTTACGATCGTCTCCTTCACGTCCAGCTCCGACTGTCCGTAGACGTAGGCAGTGTCAAAATAGTTGAAGCCTGCCTTTATGTAAGCGTCCACCATGCGGCAGACTTCCTCCCGGTCGGTGCTCCCGTCCTTCTGCGGAAGCCTCATCATTCCAAATCCAAGCTTTGGCATCTGTTTCAGATCAATTGACATTTTCATTCGCTCCTTTCCGATAAAATGCAATTTAATGATATAAAATTATATTATAGCTTCCGGTCAAAATCAATTCCAATATTCAGCGGGACGTCCGTTTATGGATTTATATCAGCTTTTTAATATGGTTATAAATATTCAGTCCCTTATTCTGTCCGTATTTCGAAATGATCGCGCGGTAGATCCGCTGTTTTCCGTTTTTCTCCCCCACATTCTTCACGACGGTCGACGCGACGTAATTGGCAATATCCGCCTCAAATCCGGCCGCCCTTGCAGCCTGCATCACATCCTGGTTGAGCTTCGTCTTCTGTTCGCCGTTCACCTTGCCCTCTGTCTTTTTCTGGCCCGCCTGCTGATTTACCTGCTTCTCTTGTTGTTTCGCCTGCGGATTCGCCTGCTGACCGATCTGCGGACTTTCCTGCTGTTTCTCCTGCTGCTTTGGCTGCTGGCCGGTCTGCTGTTTCTCCTGCTGCTTTGCCTGCTGGCCGGTCTGCTGTTTCTCCTGCTGCTTTGCCTGCTGCTTCTCCTCCGCAGTCTTGACGGACGCCTTGATCTGCTTGATCCTCGTCGCCCTGATCTGCGCCGCGGCCGCCCAGAATTTCGCCACATTGTCAAAATCCTTGTCCTTGCTGACGATCACGACGCTGCAGCCCTGCCCCCTGTTGACGCCGGCAAGATACCCCAGATAAGAACCGATATGGATGTCCGCGGACTGCTTCCCGGCCGGCACCTCAATCATTCTCAGCTCGGCCTCCCCGTGGTCGGCGATCTCGCGCATGTCGATCTTGTTCGCATTCTGCGTGAAGAAAATAATAATATGGTCTGTCTTCTTCAGCCTGTTGCAGCCGGCCAGTCCGTCCCCGCCGACATTCTCATAGTCTATCAGGTAATATGTCTCCATCTTCCCCACCTTCCCTTTTGTTGTTCTTTTCTTCTCAATCGATAATATAGTTTTATTTTAGCCATATATACAGCAATTTGTCAAATTGCATTATGCAGATTTTCTGATAATAAAATGCGCCAATTATAACTTTTATAATTGCAAAATTATGCAAAATGGTTTAAAATAACAAGCTAGATATATTTTTGAATTTGGACCATTGTTTTCGAAAATTTTCGTAAATTTGTCCATGTATTGTTTTGGGAAAAACACGATGGGAAGTGACTAGAATGAAATCGAATTATAATGAGATCTCAGCAAGCACAGTTCGCGATGTGATCGAGCTTCTGAGCCCTGCCGCGGACGACTATCTCTATGTGTACGACTTCGCACAGGATTTTTACTATATCTCGCCGCACGCACGGGATCGTTTTCTGATGCCTGAATACGCGTTCCACGACGTCGCCGCGAATCTCCAGAAGATCGTCTACCCCGAGGATTTCCCGAAGCTGCGCAAGGATCTGAACGAGATCCTGACGACGGACCGCTGTACGCACAATCTTACCTATCGTCTGCTCTCTGCCGAGGAGAAGCCGGTCTGGATCAACTGCCGCGGGACCGTTGTGCGCGATGAGGACGGAAAGCCTCTGTACATGGCCGGCTGCATCAACGAGATCGGCAAGATTCAGAAGGCGGACAATATAAGCGGACTTCTGGGCGCTTCCAGCCTGAAGCTTCACTTGAGCCAGTACAAGGACGAATTTCCGGATGGATTCCTGCTTCGCATCGGGCTGGACAATCTAAAGAGCGTCAACGCCCGTCTGGGCATCGAGTACGGCGATCTGATCCTGCAGAAAACCTCCGAATTCATCTCGGAGTGCCTGCTCCCGGGCGAGAAGCTTTACCGCGTTGTGGGAGACGAATTCCTGATTTTGGATTTCGAGGGCAGAAAGACCGAGGAAGGCAAGGAGATCTACCGCAATGTCCGCAACAAGATCCGGGATTTTATCATGGAGAAAAACTATGAGGTTCTGTTCACCATCTCCGGCGGTATGCTAAATTCCAAGGATGTGGATGAGCCGACCTACTCCCGGGTGATGAAATATACCGAGTACGCCCTGAATGAGGCGAAGCGCCTCGGGAAGAACACCTGCTATCTGTACAGCTCGGAGGATTACCAGAAGTTCCTGCGCCGCAGGGCTCTGAACCTCCATCTGCGTCAGGCGATCAACAACGGCTTCGAGGGCTTTGAGGCTTACTACCAGCCTCTCTTCTCCGCCGACAACCATCGTCTGATCGGCGCCGAAGCCCTGATGCGCTTCCACTGTGACGAGTTCGGCATGGTATCTCCGGGCGAGTTTATCCCGATCTTGGAGGAGACCTTCCTGATCGTTCCGGCCGGACGCTGGATTATGCACGAGGCGCTGAAGATGTGCCGCGACGTGCAGAAGTACATACCGGACTTCAAGATCAGCATCAATATCTCCCACGTCCAGATCCTGAGAAGCTCGATCGGACGCGAGATACTGGCAGCCATCAACGAGTACGGAGTCGATCCGAAATGCGTTACGATTGAGCTCACCGAGAGCGGCCTGCTGGAGACGGACACCCGCTTCACCACGCTCTGGACGCACCTGAAGGAAGCCGGCATCACGCTCGCCCTTGACGATTTCGGGACAGGTTATTCGAACTTCCACTATTTTACAGACCTGCAGCCGGACATCGTGAAAATCGACCGCACCTTTGCTTCAAAGGCCGCTACGGACGAGTTCGAGTTTGAGATTCTCTCCCTGTTCAGCAAAATGATCCACGAACTGAATCTCAAGGTGTGCGTGGAGGGCGTGGAGACCGCTGCCGAGCTCGAGAAGCTCTGCCAGCTCCCGCCGGAATATCTGCAGGGCTTCTTCCTCGGAAGGCCGTGCCCGAAGGCGCAGTTCATCGAGCAGTTTGTAGAACCAAAATAAACGCAATAATCTGAGCGTCAATTCAAAAGACCGGCCACAGAACAGCCCGATCAGGGATCTGTTGTGTGTCCGGCTTCTTTTTGCCCTTTTTGCAAATCAACGCACTTATTGCTCGTCCTCGTATTTCTGCTCATTTCGCCGCTCGTCCACAGCCTTGAGTACAGAAGGCCGATCCTTGCTGTACGCTTTGTCCAGCTCATCGGAATACCCGATCAACACCCACGGCCACTCCTCATGGATTCTCTCAAGTACCTCCTTCGCCTGCTTCTCGTTCTTCACCTTATGCATATACTGCTTCCCGTCTCTCGTGCGAAGCGCGACGACATAGGTCTTTCCGACCGTTATAATGCCGTACATCCTGGTTCTCGTGACATGCGTATACGCCCACGCCAGATCGTCCGGCGTGAGAAAAATAGCATTCCCGTCCGCCGTGCTTCCCAGCAGATAATTATGATTGACGCGTAGCCCGTTCACCGGCTTTGTCATACGGTAAAACTGCTCAAGCTTCTCATCTGCCCCTACATGCGCACTGCAGTACTGCTTTAGCATCTTCTGGCCGCTGCCTGAAAGCGCCCTGACAAGGAAGACTACAGCAAGAACCAGAAAAAGAACGCCGAGTATAGTGAAAAAGATCAATGAGCCAAAATCTCCCGAACCTATCTTCCCGGCCTGCAGATAGTATGGAAGAAACAGCGCCTGTTCCTCCGATCCCATCTCATCATAGCCAAGCGCGTCACGATAATACCTCAGACTTTCACTGTCCATCGTCCGGATCGTCCCAGTCACCTCAAAGCTGCCGGTAATCTCATAGCTCTGGTCGTCCATGTACATATCGCTCTCATTGAGCAAGGTCCTGCTCTTCTCCATATCGGAGCCGCTCGTCACCAGGCCCATATAGCTGTTTTCCCCTACAGGGATCACATACTCCTCGCTGACTACCTCAGAATTGCCATTTTGGGTTTTCGTCGTATTCGCATAGCTGCCATAGATGAACGATATCGTCCCCTTGACATACAGGCCATTGCCGATCTCGTCAGCTGTCATCTCGTCCAGATCCTGCGGTCCCTTCAGAAGCAGCAGATAGTCCGGCACGGAAATACCGCAGAATACGGCCGCAACCACAAAGAAGACAATGATCAGCAACAGATTCTTTTTCAGACTTTTCATCTTCAGTTCATGAAACACTGGAAATACCTCCGCTTATCCATATTTGTCTGAAATTATACACCAAACGAATCCATTCGCCAAGCACAGATTGAAAAACGAACCATGCGAAACAATTTGCCACCATCATCCCTTGGTCGGCAAACTTGTGCAATAATTATTTCCCTCTTGACCTTCCGCCAACTTTGAGTATACTGTTGTCGGAAGGAGTGATTCTTACATGACAAAGGATCTCACGACAGGCAGACCGATGGGCGTAATCGTCCGTTTCGCGCTGCCTGTTCTTTTGGCTATGTTGTTCCAGCAGTTTTACAGTCTGGTAGACACACTGATTGTCGGCAGGATCCTGGGCCCGGAGGCGCTGGCTGCCGTAGGCTCCACGGGCTCGCTGAATTTCATGGTGATCGGCTTCTGCAGCGGCGTGTGCGCCGGTTTCGCGATCCCGATGGCTCAGGCCTTCGGCGCGAAGAATGAGAACGACCTGAAGACTTATATCGGAAACAGTCTTTGGCTGTGCGTTGCGTTCTCGCTGGTTCTCGCGGTCGTGACGGGCGTATTCTGTCGGCAGATCCTTCGCCTGATGAGTACGCCGGAGGACATACTGGAGCGCGCGTATTCCTATATCGTCGTGATCTTCTGGGGAATTCCCGTTACCTACCTCTACAATATGCTCGCCTGCATGATCCGCTCGATCGGCGACAGCAAGACACCCGTCATCTTCCTCGGCATCGCGTCCGGGCTGAATATCGTGCTGGACGTCTTCTTTATCACGGTTCTGAAGATGGACGTAATGGGAGCCGCCGTCGCCACAGTGCTGGCGCAAGGCGTGTCCGGGCTTTTGTGCCTGTGGTACATAAAGAAGAAATTTTCTATCCTGCATCCGCGCAGGGGACATTTGCAGCCAAACCGGTGGTACATGGGTAAACTCTGCGCGATGGGAATCCCTATGGGGCTGCAGTACTCGATCACAGCGCTCGGCGGGCTGATCCTTCAATCGGCCGTGAACTCTCTGGGCACTCTGTACGTGGCCGCCGTAGCGGCAGGCAGCAAAACCAGTCTGATGTTCTGCTGCGTCTTCGACGCGCTCGGCACCACGATCGCCACCTACGGCGGACAGAATACCGGCGCGGGCAAGATCTCGCGCGTGCGGCAGGGCGTAAACGCATGTATGCTGCTCGGAAGCATCTGGGCAATTCTGGCGTTCCTGCTCTACTTCTTCGCCGGAAACCTGATGGCTTCGCTTTTCGTCGACAGCTCCAACACAGAGCTGATCGCGCTCGTCCGAAGATTTCTGCTGGCGAATTCGACCTTCTACATTCCGCTCGCAGGCGTAAATATTTACCGCTACTGCATCCAGGGGATCGGCTACAGCCAGATAGCCATTCTCTCCGGCGCGATGGAACTCATCGGAAGGGCGCTCGTGGGTCTTATTCTCGTGCC
>CANQVT010000055.1 GCA_947627365.1 uncultured Lachnospiraceae bacterium
GAGTTTTCATTTGAAGGACGCGGTATGCCATCTTTCGCCCTGCAAATAAAATCGAGCATAATCTTGGTGGGCACTTCTTTGACCCCGTTATACCCGGGATATTTACAAGTGTTTGATGATATGCAAAACACTTCTCCAACCTCAATATCAATGCCTGTCTCTTCCATAACTTCTCTTTTAACAGCGTCGATCACGTTTTCCCCGACTTCGACCTGCCCTCCTGGAAATTCCCACCCTCCGCGATGTGTTTTTACCAGCAGGATATCATCATTATCATTAATCACGATACCCGCTGCCGCAATGATATGAGTTGGCATGACCCATTCTGTATTGCTCATCATGACCTCCAATAAATCAACTCACGAAGGGCTGTCCTGTGAAGGCCAGCCGAAGAATCCCAGCTGCTCGTCCGAATTATAAAGACCGTATGCTTCAAGCGTCTTTTTATCTTCGCTGAGGCCGCCTACGCCATAAGTCCAGTTGATGCACTCCTCCGGCAGTTTGGAAACCCGTATGCCCGGAACATACAGATAAAAGGTCTTGCCGCCTGCAAGTCCGTACGCATCCGTATAGATCTCGCGCACATGGGTTTCGCCGCCATCCCATGATACAATTTCTTCCGTATCAACAGGCTTTTCATAGGAAATAGATTCCAATTCAAAGGCATAGACCATGTCATTAATCTTTACCGGATCGATAAATCTTCCTGTGAAAACAGAACTGTAATGCGTAGCGTCATAACCGTCGCCGCTGTCACCCATGTCAGAATCACTGTACTCTCCCTCAAAGCTGCCATCCGGATAGACCGTAAGATAGGTCCCCCAGGCTCCGGCGCCACTGGAAAAGACATAGTTTGACGGTATCTGGGAGAACAAATCCGGAGCCGGAATTCTCTCTCCCTTCGGATGATCCACATCGATCAATTCCTTGAGATATGTGATGGCTTCACCGCATGTCTTAGCCTGACAGCCATTCTGAGCCACATATCTTTCCGTGAAATCCCCCGCATAGGCGCTATACATGAGGATCTCTGACGTGTTCTCTTCTAATTCCTCAATCGCGCTCAAATACTCCGCTTCTGTAACATTTTCCCCGGAAACAAGATAGTTATGGACGTCAACCCAAGTCTCATCCACATAGTCTGCGCCATCTTCACGCCTGCAAATTTCGCTCTTTTCCAACTCCCCATCTTCATTTTCCGAAAAACAACTGCAGGAATAAATCCAGTATTCGTCCCCTCCGTCTTCATAAGCATACAGAGCACTGTCGTCATGCTTCTTAAAGAGGCAATAAGATGATCCGCCTCCCGCATTGACGTCCCAACCGTCGGACTTGTGCAGCGTTTTAACGCCTCCGTCCTGATAGGTCACGATATTAAGGGCTGCATATATATTGATGCCATACTCATTGACAACGCCCTCCATATAGATTAGCTCCGGAATCCCATCACCCGTGACATCAGAGAATGCAACCGAGCGGGCCGTATTTTCATCCAGATACTTTTCCATTTCATCAAAGTAGCCTTTCTGCCAGTCATAGCTGTCAATCTCGGCTTGCTTATCCACAAGCAGTTCAAGATAGGCTTCATAGGCTGCCTCCAGCTGCGGATCTTCCGCCTCTGCGCATATACCGGCCTCGGCAAACATAAAAACGGCCAAAAGACCTGCGGCAGCCACAAACATTTTCCCGTAATTTTTTCTACTCATCGTCAATATTGCTCCTTTTTCACACTTACGCTTTTGTTGCGTATCCCTCCCGGATTTCTGAATTATAGCTCCCGCTGTTCTGTCTCATTGCAAGGGAGAATAATCCACCTGATATCCCTGTTTTCCATAGCTAATATAATATCATGAAAACTGTCTTTTTTCAATGAATTTGAATGGCTTTATACACCCTGCAAAATTGACATTTCACTCTTCTCTGACAGTCGCCAACGAACTGTTGCTCCGTATCCCGCGCATATATACGACATAGGCGGCGCCGTTGAGTAGCAGCGAACCGACCCACGCGACGACCTCCGCCCAAGCGGCGGCCTGAAAGCCTGCCCGAGGAAGAAAATACATAATGATCGGGATCCGCAGAACCATTTCGGCAATACCGGAGCACATCGGGACCAGCGGATGCCCCATGCCCTGCACGCAATTTCGCAGAGGGAAGACAAAATTCACGATCAGCAGAGAAACCGCGACGATCCGAAGGTATACCGCCGTAAGGCGGATCGTTTCCGTTTCGTTCAGCATGGCGCCTGCAAGCGTTTCCGCGAAAGGACATACAGCGGCAATCGTCAGCAGATAAAATAGAACCGAAAGTATGGCACAGAAGCGCATGCCTTCGCGTATCCTCTCCGGCTTTCTGGCTCCATAATTCTGACTTGTAAACGTCAGGAACGCAGCCCCGATGGTCATGCCCGGCAGGATAAAGAGATTCAGATACCGGCTGCAGGCAGAATAGGCAGATGTATAAGTGACCCCGAGATTATTGATGAATCCCTGCACGATCATACAGCCAACCGCGATCAGTGAATTCATATAGGCTGTCGGAAGGCTGTTTTTCAGCAGCTCCCGGTATGTAGCCGCGTCATTGCGAAAGTCCTCGCGGCACAGACGGATCAGCTCGATCCTGCGAAGCTTTCGATAACAGATAAACGCAGAGAGAGCCTGCGCAAAAACCGTCGCGGCGGCAGCCCCTTCTACGCCTGTTCCCAGTCCGAAGATCAGGATACAGTCCAGAGCGATATTGACAGCAGACGAGATGATAATCGCGAAAAACGGCGTCCGGCTGTCGCCCAGCGCGCGCAGGATAGAGGTACACAGATTGTACGCGGCGGTCGCGGTCAGACCGCCCAGGATGATATATCCGTAAAGCAGGCTGTCGTCCAGGATCTCCTCTCCCGTCCTTATGAGAAGCAGGATCGGCCGCAGCGCCAAAAGGCCGACAGCAGTCAAAGCGATGCACAGGACGACGCTTATTTTGAGCGTGAGGGCAATTGACTGACGAAGCGCGCTGCGGTCGCCGGAGCCGAAGCGCTGCGCGACGATGATGGAAAATCCACCCATCATACCGGTGCAAAAACCGATCACAAGAAGCGTGAGCGAAGACAGGTTTCCGACCGCGCCAAGCGCCAGATCGCCGAGCCCCTTTCCCACAATCACCGTATCCGCCATCGAATAAACCTGCTGCAGCAGATTTGTCAGCAGCATGGGAAAAAAGAAACGCAGAATCAGCTTTGATGCCTTTCCGTTTGTCAGGTCATAGGTTTTTGCCATACGAGTGCCCCTCCAGTCAAAAATATTTCTTTCCGAAATGTATTTTTTCAAGTATAGTCTGCCTGCAAAAATATGTCAACGAATACTATTCGTGGGCATATTTGGGAAAATACTTGCAATCTTATTGCCCAAATCATATAATGGATACAAATTTCAACTAATTGATTTCCATTGGATTTTGATATAAAGGTTGGGACAATATGAAGACGAAAAAGAGATATACGATCGGCGTCATGGTCGGCGGTATGCACGGCACTTTCCCAAAGCAGATCATCAGCGGCGCAATCGCGGCCGGCGTCGAGTTTGATGTAAATATCTGCCTTTTTCTAGGCACACAGACGAAAGGATATTTTCAGGATATCTTGCTGGACGAATACAAGCAGGACACTTACGACTATCAGTTCAACACCGTATACGACTATGCCCTGATCAGCGGGCTCGACGGGCTGATCATCAGCTACGGAACGCTTGCCCGGTATATGGGCGATATCACTCTGGAGGAATTTGCCGGAAAGTTCAGTCACATTCCCACGATCTTTATGACGGCCCTGACCGATCTCCCCGGCTACCATTCCCTGATCTCGGACAATTACCAGGGAATCTCTGTGATCGTCGAGCACTTGATCACCAAGCATCACTGTGAACGCATCCTCTTTATGACCGGACCGACGAGCAACATAGACTCGATCGAGCGCAAGCAGGCCTATCTGGACACGATGGCAAGGCATTCTCTTCCCGTCACTCCGGAAATGATCGGCACGGGAGATTTTACCGAGTTTGTAAACGCCGAGGTGGAAAAACTCCTTGACAACAACGCCGACGCGCAGGCGATTGTGTTTGCGAACGACGATATGGCGCTTGCCGGCTACAAGGTCTGCGAGAAGCGCGGTCTTGTTGTCGGCAAAGATATCTTCATCACCGGATTTGACGACTCTGAGATTGCCGGGAGCATGAATCCGCCGCTCACCACGGTCGCGCAGGACGGAAGGCTCATGTCCCGCACAGCGGTTCAGGACATGCTGCACGTCCTGCAGCATGAAAGTATCGCTTCCCGACGTGTCCCCGTAGCGTTTGTACAGCGGGAATCCTGTGGCTGTCCGCCTGCGGAAAAGCCTGGAAAAGCTGCTGTGACGGATCTCGCGCAGGAGGTTCACAGACTGACCCGGACAATCTCCGATATGAAGACTGAATTTACAAACTTTCAGCGCAAATCATGGTTTATCCCGATCATTGCCCGCGAGTTGAACGATTATATGGAGGATGAAAAGGAATTCTGTCTCCAGATCATGGAGAGGATCAGGGAGTTGCGCACGAAGGCGTCTTATCTTTTCCTGCTCGACCCGCCGATCTCCTACGACGGCGAAAGTGCCTGGACGTGTCCCGAGACGCTCCGACTGGCCTCCTTCTACCGCAACGGGCGCTCTGTCTCCTATGAGCCGTCCGACCGCCCGCATGTGACTGCGGACAATTCCATCTCCAAGCTCACATACGACGGAGACCCGCACAGTTTCATGACCTTCCTGCTGTTTTCCGGTGAGAAGCAGTACGGCCTTCTGCTGTGCGACATCAAGAGCGAGGATTTCTCTTTCTTCTATTTTCTCAGCCTTCAGATCGGATTGTCTCTGCGCTATCTGGAGATCAGCAAGATCGAGGCCGAGCATCGCCGCGCAATGTCGAACGACATGAAGAAGATCCGCAGGGAGAACCGCGCGCTCGACATCAAGTCCAGCTACGACAAGCTGACCGGACTGCTGAACCTGCACGGCCTGACAGACAAGATCACAAAGGTTCACCGGATGGTCACCATGGAAAACGCGCATATGATCTATGCTGACCTGGATCACCTCAAGGAGATCAACGACACCTGGGGACATATCGAGGGGAATTTCGCGCTTCAGTCCGTGAGCAATATCCTGAAATCCTCTCTGCGTGACTCCGATATCCTCGCGCGTGTCGGCGGGGACGAGTTCGTCGCCCTCGTGACGTCCGGATCCGAAAACTTTGAGACCATCTTCCGGGAGCGCATCAACATGGCGTGCCGTCAGCTGAACGAATCCTCCGATAAACCGTACTATGTAGAGATTTCCATGGGGATCGTGCAATTCGAGCTGAAGCCGGAGACTGACCTTCAGTCGATCGTGGCCGCGGCGGACAAACTGCTGTACGAAGACAAAAAAGGCCGCCGCACATCCATACGAAAATAGACCGTTCGTTCCTGTTTCAGCGAAAATCCGGCGCCCCCACCATGTTGTACGGGGTCACCTGATAGACGTAATAGTTGAGCCAGTTTGTGTAGAGGTTGTTTGCGTGGGAACGCCAGCGCAGCAGCGGCTTGATATTCGGATCGTCATTCTCATAATAATTTTTCGGAATTTCAATCGGCAGTCCCCTGCTCAGATCCCGGTGGTACTCTCCGTCCAGCGTCACGCGGTCGTACTCCGGATGTCCCATCACAAAAATCTTTCGCCCATTGTCCGCCATCGCGAGAAAGAGCCCCGCTTCATCGGACTCCGCGAGGATCGTCAGCTCCTTCACCTTGCGGATCTCCTCGATCGGCACCTCCGTATGTCTGGAATGCGGCGCGAGAAATACGTCGTCAAATCCGCGCACCAGCGGTATCTTACGGTTCAGCACGCGGTGCCAGAACAAGCCGAACATCTTTTTCTCCAGTATGCGCTTCTGAAGTCCGTAGTGATAATACAATCCGGCCTGCGCAGCCCAGCACAGATAAATCGTCGACGTGACGTTCGCTTCCGTCCAGTCGATGATCTGCGTCAGCTCCTCCCAGTAATCCACCTCTTCAAACTCCATCAGCTCCACCGGCGCGCCCGTGATGATCATGCCGTCAAAGCGGCGGCTTTTAATATCGTCGAACTCCAGATAAAACTCGTTCAGATGGCTTGTCGACGTATTCTTTGACTCATGGGAGCTGGTTTTTATAAAGGTCACGTTCACCTGCAGCGGCGTATTGGAGAGGGAACGCAGAAGCTGAAGCTCTGTCTCCTCCTTGAGCGGCATGAGGTTCAGGATCGCGATGTGAATCGGGCGGATGTCCTGATGGATCGCCCGGTTCTCATCCATCACAAATATATTCTCTCTCTCCAGAATCTCCCTCGCCGGCAGATTGCTCTGTACTTTTATCGGCATGTCCTGTCTCTCTCCTTTTCTTCACCTGACCCTTATCGCCCGGCTGTCTCTATGAGTTATGCTTCTTCCGCCTGCCCATTCGCAAGGGCGAGGAAATCCTCCTCCGCAAGGATCGGGATCCCGAGTTCTGCGGCTTTCCTGTTCTTGGAAGAGCTCGACGTCGTATCATTATTGATCAGGTAATCCGTCTTCTTCGACACGGAGCCTGCCACCTTGCCTCCGCGCTCCTCAATAAACGCCCTCAGCTCGTCACGGTTTGCAAAATGGTTTACACTGCCCGTGATCACAAACGTCTTTCCCGCAAGAGCCTGCGGCGCAGTCTCCTCTGGTGCTTCCTCCAGCTCCAGCTCTTTCAGAAGCCGGTCCAGTGCCTCATTGTTCTGCGGATCGGCGAAATAATCCGCCACAGAAGCCGCGATCACCTCGCCGAGTCCTTCCACCGTGGCAAGCTCCTCCGCGGTACTGCTCCTCAGCTTTGCGAGATCATATCCGCAAAACCTGCTCAGAAGTCCCGCATTGGCCGTGCCGATGTTTGGAATCCCGAGCCCGTAGACCAGTCTCGGCAGCGTCGTATGTCTGGCCGCCTCAATGCTCTCGATCAAATTCGCATAAGATTTCTCGCCGAAGCCCTCCATCTCCACGATCTCACCGCGGTGATCGTCCAGATGAAAGATGTCGGCATACGTATGAATATACCCTTTCGCGATAAATTTTTCAAGTGTGGCTTCCGATAAGCCTTCGATGTTCAGCGCGTTCCGGCTCACAAACAGGGTGAAGGATTTGATCCGTTTCGCGCTGCACTGCTCATTCGTGCAATAGAGCGTCTCCACGTCATTTACGGAGCGGACCTCCGTGCGCCCTCCGCACGCCGGACAGATCTTCGGGATCTCGATATTCCCGCTCCCGGTCAGGTTCTCCGCGATCTGCGGAATGATCATATTCGCCTTGTAGACCGTGACCGTGTCTCCGATCCCGAGCTTCAGCGCTTTCATAATACTCAGATTGTGTACGCTCGCGCGGCTGACCGTCGTACCCTCCAGCTCGACCGGGTCAAAGATCGCGACCGGATTGATGAGCCCGGTCCGCGACGGGCTCCATTCGATCTCCCGCAACGTCGTCTCGCAGGTCTCGTCCTGCCACTTGAAGGCGATCGAATCGCGTGGGAATTTGGCCGTGCGGCCGAGCGACTGCCCGTACGCGATGTCATTGTATGTCACAACAAGCCCGTCCGAAGGCACGTCGTAATGCAGGATCTTCTCCGCGAACCAGGACACGGTCTCACCGATCGTCTCAGCCGTCGCATGGCGGTATTCCACCGTCTCGAATCCCTGCTGCCTCAGCCACTCAAACTGATTGCTGCGCAGATTTCCGAAATCAACGTTCTCCGCTCTCACCAGTGCGAACGCGTAAAACCTTACGTGGCGGTTCGCCGTGACCTCGTTGTTCAGCTGACGCACCGAACCGCTGCAGAGATTGCGCGGATTCTTATAGCGTGCCTCCACGTCCTCGATCTCACCGTTGATCTTCTCAAACTCGGAATATGTGATCACCGCCTCTCCGCGCAGGATCAGCTCACCCTGATAAGGAATGCGAAGGGGAATGTTCTGAAAGACCCGCGCGTTGTTGGTGATCACCTCGCCGATCTCTCCGTTGCCCCTTGTAACCGCCTTCTCAAGCGTGCCGTTCCTGTAGGTCAGCACCACGGTGAGCCCGTCAAGCTTCCAGGAGACAAGCACCTCGTGCTCTCCCGCGAAGCTTCTCAGCTCCTCCCGCTCCTTCGTCTTTCCGAGGGAAAGCATCGGCGATTCATGCCGCTCCTTCGGAAGGGCGTCGAGCGCCTCATAGCCGACCGTCACCGTCGGACTGCCGGCCAGCACGGTCCCGGTCTCCTGCTCCAGCCTTACGAGCTCGTCATACAGGCTGTCATATTCCAGGTTGCTCATGATCTCGCGGTCTTCCTGATAATATGCCTTCGAAGCCGCGCGAAGTTTTTCCGACAATTCCTTCATCCGCTCAATCTGCTGATTCATCGACTTTTCCGATTCCTTTCCTGCTGCTGTCCCGGATTTGTGGAATCCTGCAGCTGCCTCTGAAGCTGTGCATATTCCTTTCGCGTCACAGCCCTGTACTCGCCGGGCTTCAGATTCCCGAGCTCTATATTCATGATGCGCACCCGCACCAAACGCTTCACCTTATAATGGAGCGCCTCGCACATTCGCCGTATCTGCCGGTTCAGCCCCTGCGTGAGCACCAGCCGAAACTGACATTCTCCCGCGAGCTCCGCCCGGCACGGGCGCGTAGTGACGTCCAGCTCCTTCAGGTACATGCCTGAAGCCATCCTGTTCAGAAAATCCGGCGTAATATCCTTGTCCACCGTGACAAGATACTCCTTTTCATGATAATTCCCGGCGCGCATGATCTTATTCAGGATATCTCCGTAATTCGTCATCAAAAGCAGCCCTTCGGAATCCTTGTCAAGGCGCCCGACGGAAAAGAGGCGCTTCGGATAATTCACCACGTCGTAGATCGTCCGGTCGCCCCAGCGCCGGTCCGTCGTGCAGACCACGCCGCGCGGCTTGTTGACTGCCAGCAGAATCATCTCCTGCTCTGGCTCAATCCTGCGGCCGTTCACCTGCACCTGCTGTCTGTGCAAAACCTTCTGACCCTGCACCGCCTTTCGTCCGTCGACGAGCACCTTTCCTGCCTCGATCAGGCGGTCGGCCTCCCGGCGTGAGCAGAAGCCCGCATCGCTCAAATATTTATTCAGGCGCACCTCGCCCGTCGTCTTTTCCTTTGTAAACCTGTGGTTCGCGTTCTCCCCGCGCCTGTCTGTACGCAATGGCGTCTTATGTCCTGCCGTACCATCCGTCCTCATCCATCCACCTGCCTGTCTCCCGGCCGTCTCCTCATTCCTTTGGCTTTCCGTCTGCCAGCCGTCTCCTCATTCCTTTGACTTTCCGCCTGCCGGCCACATCCTCAATTCTCCGGTTGCCGTCTGTCTTTCCGTATCTTATCACATTCCGAAATCCAAAACAATACTTCACAAAAAAAGAAAAGGGCTTGCCGCAAAAGAAGTATGTAGATACCTCTGATCTGGCGGCAGCCCTTCTCGCAGTTCTTTTCTGTTGCTAATTTGTATCTTTGAGATACTGTGTCATCACATAGCCTTCCATCGTCGTGCCGTTCGAGGTGTAGAAGCTGATATGAGACCATCCGTTGTCGAGGTTCTCAAGCACCTCCAGCTGCATGCCGGTCGACAATGTAGCATACAGCGTACTCTCCGCCGAAGGCTCCGCACGGACGTTTACTCCCGTGGCAGCAAACATTGTACCAAGCTTGCCCTCTCCGGCGTCTCCTGAAGTGCCGTCCCCAGCGTCGTCTCCCGAGCCATCTCCATCCGTCTCGGCATTCGCATCGCTCCCATTCTCGGTCGTTATGGACTCTATGAATGAGGCAAGGTCCGGATCCTGCGCGATGCTGTCATCATATTTGTCGGCGACATCCTTATTCAACACCTGCACATCATCGTCTGTCAGTACCTGCTCCAGATAGGCCTTCTGGTCCGGGTGGCTGTCTGTGTCTGATATGATAAGCTTCCCATCCTCATTCGTGACCAGATAGAATCCCCGCAGCGCAGGTATGGGGGTATCAATATTGGTAAGCTTCGCGTCAAAATAGGCAAACACGACGTAAGAATCCTCTGTAAGTCCTGCCTTGGAATATGTCATGAGATTATTGTATGCCTCAATCGCATCATCCATGGCTTCATTGTCTTCCTTTGCCTTGTCATCCACCACTTCACAGATCTCTTCAAGCGTATCATAGTCCTGATTCAGCTTGGCCGTATAGAAGCGCGTCACGAGATCCAGGACATCCTTCTGATTCCGCTCAAGCGGATCTCCGGCTGTAGTGATTGGCAAATCCGCCGACGTGTCGTCGTCCTCTTTCTTCGTCTGCGAATCTGTCTCTTCAACCTTTGTCTTCGACTGACTCTCTCCTGATTTCTTTCGTCCTCCGATCAACCGGACTGCAAACACGATAATCAGTATAAGAAGAAGTCCCGCAACACCAAGTAGAATATATCTCAAATTATCGGAAATCCACTCTCTGATATCATCTAACATTGTTCTGTCCCCCTCGATTTTCATATCCCTTCAAAAATCTCATTTAATATCAGGATAATTTTAGCATATTTATACAAAGATGTAAAGCGCGCTTTTCTTAAGAGAATCATAAGAAAACCAACAAAAAGCTGTGAACGGATTCGTCCACAGCATCGTCTGTATCAGAACGCACCTGGAGGGAATCGAACCCCCGACACGCGGTACCGGAAACCGCTGCTCTATCCGCTGAGCTACAGGTGCAGCTGAAAAATTGCTCAATCATATTAACATAGTTTTTTTGAAAAGTAAAGCCCGGAATTGGTCTTTCAGGCCAGTCCCGGGCACACAAAAACATTTTTATCAGGCCGCTTCCTTTGGCTCGACCGCCGATAGTCTCTTCTCTTCCCGAAAATAGCGGTACACAGTATCTCCCAAAATCTCCTCCTCCGCAACACATTCTTCGTTGATCTCACAGACAATCTCCCTGAGCTCCTTTGGTTTGAACTCCTCCATAGCCGGAATAATCATACACTCATGCACGCTGCTCGGAAGTACAAAGAAATCATTTTTTAACCGCTCCCCGACCGCTTCCAGCACCGTCTGATAAAGGATCACGGCGGCGCCGAAGCTTTTCTCTGTATTCGTCAGGACGTACATTGGGATCTGGTCTTTGCAGCCCTCCTCGAGCCGGATCCCGGTCATTTCCCGGATCACGTCGGCAATGTAGATACACTCATAAGGCATGAATCGGGCTGTATTGCTCATCGCCGCATCGTCGAGCTCCTCCAAATCTGCGTCCCACATCTCCATGTGCTCATTCTTCACGAGAATTCCAGCGTCCCCGAATGTGTCATCCTCCAGCTTATAATAATACACGACCGCTAGATCCAGGAATCGCCTGTGCGGCACCTGTTTGAGCAGCTCCCTGTTTCTTTCATAATTTACGAGCCTGCATACCACTCTCTTTCGCACCTGCACAAAATCCGTATAAAAAGAAAGATCATATTTTTCCTCTCTGGCATGCTGGCGATGGAACTCCACGATCTGCTCCGCGAGCTCTCCTACGGGCGCGCCATTCAGATAACGCTGATAATATGGAGCGAGGTAGATCGCCGGCGCGACATTGCTGCCCACGTTTATGATTGTGATCGTGTCCACGTAGTTTCGATTGTTCTTTAGTACAGAGGCAAGCCTAACATTGCAAGCCTCTCCCGCTTTCTTTTGTACAGAATCCCTGATCAACTCCAAAAAATTCTGATACTCCAACTGCAAACCACCTTTCTAAATTTTTTTACCTCTTTGAGATTTGTGTGCGACCGCACGGGACGACATTTTTATGTCTGGATTTATACCTCATAATATATCATATATGCTCACATATTGCAAGTTTATATTTCTAAATATTTTATAAAATTATAGCAAAAAGCTCTCGACCGTTTGCCGGCCAGAGAGCTTCTCTTTCTTCTTATGCTTTATACTGAAAACAACGGTAGCTTACACTCTGGAGAGATACTCGCCCGTTCTGGTATCGATCTTGAGCTTGTCTCCGGTCTCTACAAACAGAGGAACGTAAACGGTAGCGCCCGTCTCCACGGTAGCCGGCTTCGTCGCGCCTGTCGCCGTATCGCCCTTGAAGCCCGGCTCGGTATCCGTCACCTCAAGCTCCACGAAAAGAGGCGGCTCCACCGCGAACACATTGCCGTTGTGGGAACAGATCTTCACCATCTCGTTCTCCTTCACGAACTTCAGCGCGTCGCCGATCTGCTCCTGGTTCAGCGCGATCTGATCGTAGGTCTCTGTGTTCATGAAGTGGAACAGGTCGCCGTCCGAATAGAGGTACTGCATCTCCTGACGGTCGATACGCGCCTGCGGGAATTTCTCCGTCGGGCGGAACGTCTTCTCAACCACGCCGCCGCTGATGATATTTTTCAGTTTCGTTCTGACGAATGCAGCGCCCTTGCCCGGCTTCACATGCTGAAACTCGAGAATCTGGTAAACGCTCCCCTCCATCTCAAGGGTAATACCGTTTCTAAAATCACCTGCTGAAATCATAATCTGTCTTCCTCCTTATACTTTTCCGCCCTGCAGAGACATGAATCGCAAGCCGCCCCGTGGGCATCCATATCCAGACAGGATCTCATCGACTCACACAATCTGTAATATTTTACCGTATCTTATCATTTTTTTCAACTTATTTTTATAATATTCTTTCTTTCGGAGAAAAATCATACGCAAACTCCCCGCCGCAGACGGTAAAATGGATCCTCCCGTACAATTCCATCCCCGTAAACGGGCTGTTCTCGGACTTCGAGCGATAGTTCCCGGCAATGAAGCTCTCGTCCGGATCAAAGATCACAAGATCGGCGGCGCAGCCCGGAGCGATAATTCCGTAAAAACGCGGCTCTGCGCTTCCCTCCTGCTGTGCCAGCGCATTCAGCCGGTACAGTTTCGCCGGGCCGACAGTCATGCGCTCCAGAAGCTGCATAAGCGTCAGGTACCCGGGGCGAACCAGATTTGTGACGCCAAGCGCCAGCGAGGTCTCTAGGCCGATGATCCCGCTCGGAGCAGCGAAGAAATCTTCCGTCCGCTTTTCCTCGGTGCTGTGCGGCGCGTGGTCGGTCGCGATCAGGTCGATCGTTCCGTCACGCAGTCCTTCGATGATCGCCTGCCGGTCGTCCTCCGTGCGCAGCGGCGGGTTCATCTTGGCGTAGGTGCCATAGGTTTCAACCGCCTTCTCCGTCAGAGAGAAGTGATGCGGCGTGGCCTCAGCATGTATCTGCGCCCCGCGCGCTTTCGCGGTACGCACAAGCTCAACGGAGCGTGCGGAGCTGATGTGCTGGATATTGATCGATGCACCGGTACGCAGGGCGAGCCCGCAGTCGCGTTCGACCAGAATGTTTTCGGCGATCGCAGGAGCGGTGCGGTTTGCACCCGGTTTCTCGATATAGGCCGGATGCTCCTCGTGAAATGAGAGCGGCATGCCGAGCTCCCGGGCGGATCGCATGGCCTGTTCTACTAACTTCTCATCGAGCAGCGGGCTCCCGTCGTCGGTAAAGCCGCAGGCTCCGGCCTCCGCAAGCGCGGCAAAATCGGTCAGCTCCTGCCCTTTCAATCCCTTTGTGACGGCCGCGGCGAAGCGTACACGGATCTTCTCATCCTTCGCCCGCTCGACGAGATCCCCCAGCACGTCCTCGCAATCCACCGGCGGACGCGTGTTCGCCATGCAGACAACGGTTGTGAATCCGCCCGCCGCCGCCGCAAGCGCTCCGGTATGAAGGTCTTCCTTCCAGGTCTGTCCCGGATCGCGGAAATGCACGTGCACGTCGACAAGGCCCGGCGCTACGATACAGCCGGAAGCGTCGACCGTTTCCTCCGTGTCCTGCGCGCCTGGCCCTCCGTTCCTGTCAGCCTTATCCCTCACGATTTCCGCGATCCGCCCATCCAGAATCCGGATGTCGCCGCGATACTGCTCCTTCGATCCGGGTGAGAGGATCGTTCCGTTTTTGATCCACATAGCTTATCCCCATTTCTGCTGAAATTTGCGTTCCTGAAAGATCCGCTCCCGCAGGCACCTCTACGCGTGTTCCCGTCTCCCGCCAACGCCGCGCGCTACCTGTCGAACGTAAACCAGTCGAACGCCGCCTCGCCGTCTCCGCGGAATTCAAAGTACACCGCGCGCCTGCCGATGATCCCGCAGTCAAGCGGTACGCAATACTCCGTCCTGCCCGGCTCCGCGTCGAACTGCGCGGCCACTCTTCCGCGCCACGCGTCGACTCTGATGTTCACGCGCAACCCTGCGCTGCAGGTTACCGAGACGGTGCAGGTTTTCGGAGCGTTCAGACCAAACTGCAGATAGCGGAAGCCGACGGTCGTGCCGTCTGTGATCTTCACAACCGGAGCAGAAACGCCGTCTATCTGCTCGTACACCGGCTTGACATACGCCTGTCCGAGCGGCGAGATGTGGCAGGCGTAGCCAGCAGAGACGATCTTGTATGCGTCAATACCGCCTACCGATGCGCCCGAGGATGTCTCCTCCACCGGCCTCGCGCTCACCGGCTCACCGTCTATATAGGTGATGTCGCCGATGTAGATCTTGCCGTCCTTTCCGACCGCGATATCGACCGGCTCGATCATGCCCTGTCTGGCAAACTCGTCCATACCAGTTTGTCTATGATAGAAAATATACCACTGCCCGCCGATCTCCACAAGCCCGCCGTGATTGTTGCCCCAGCGGTACGTCTGCTGCCCGCTGCCGTCCGGAAGCTGCAGAATCTCTCCTCCATTGAACGAAATATCGCCCCCGTCCCGATACCCGTCAAGCGGACGATCAGACCACTTGTAGCTTAAGAAGCCGTTGCACGGGCCGTACACGCCAAGCTCTGGCACAGGCGTCACATAGCGCTTCGAATAGACATAGACATATTTCCCATTGATCTTTCTAGGTGAGGACGCCTCGAAAAAGGCATCTCTCAGGTCGATGCCGACCTCGTTGTTCTTCTCGTTCCACGGATCCGGCGTGTGCCCGATGGGATCGCAACGCAGGGTGCCTTCTTTGATCGTACACATGTCCTCGTTGAGCTCCGCACAAAACGCCCGACAGAATCCCCAAAACGCGTACACCCTGCCGTCGTCGTCCACCAGAATGCCTGGGTCGAATCCGAGCTGTGTGAGTTTGGGATTTTCAAACGGCCCGGCCGGATTCTTCGAGGACGCGACCATGATCCTCGAGCCGCGATCCTCGGCGGCATAGAGATAGAAGGTATCTCCCTTCTGCACCACATCCGGCGCGAAAAGGATGGAATCGTCGGCCGCGCGGTAGCAGACGCCATGGCAGGTCCAATCTGTCAGGTCGTCCACCGGCGCGCTCCAGACCACCTGATCTTTGCCGCAGTAGCCGGTGCGCTCGGTATCGTGCGAACCATAGACGTAAACGCGCTTCTCGCCGTTGTACTCGAAGACGCGCGGCTCTCCGTCCGGGACATGCTCCCAGAGCGGAAGATAAGGGTTCGCGGATTTTAATCGTTCTTTCATCACAGTTCTCCTCCCTGGATTACGAAATACAGCATTTCATATATACTCGAAAATACCTTGAATCGCGTCGGATACATTCATCATTTCAGGTAGAGGCAATCTGCCCATTTTTCGATAGCCCCGAACGGACAAATCCAGCAGCGCAAGTTTTTCACAGTGAATATATCCTTCCGTATTTTCTGCAGACATCCATATGTGCAGAGGTCCCGGCCCGGAATTATATATGATCGGACAGCCAATAATCTCGCCGTTTGCATTAAAAAAGTCTTTGCTGGCAACCAATATCGGATGCTTAATACCTTCAATTTTCAGAATATCCCCCTGATGCAATCCTTCCATTACCAAACCTCTCGTCCAACAGGCTCTCCCCAATCATATTCGCCGTCAAGCATAAGCTTCCCGTCAAATTCTGCCGCTCTTTCTTCCAACGTTTTATGACGAAATGGTTTCGCCAAAGTAATGACACCATCGGACACCTTAACATCCAGCACTTCATTCAAAATAATCCCCGCACGCTTCAACACTTCCTTGGGCAATCGGATCCCCTGACTGTTTCCCCAAGCCTTTACCTGAGCCTGCATAGAAAAACCTCCCATCGACTTGTATATACATAGTATAGCCCAAATACTGAAAAATATCAATTATAAAAATCCGGCTTTATTATAGCCGCTTTCAGCAGGATATCAAGATGCAATTTCTACTCCTCCGCGCACAGCGCGTGGTTGTTCACGCCGTCCACCCAGAGCTTCAAGCGTTCGACCTCATAGACGCGCAGGATGCCGGAGAGCTCCGCCTCTTCCGGACAGATCTCCGGGAAGAGATTTGTGCGTCCTTCAAAGTAGTCCCTCTGATAGCATTTCGTCCTGCGGTCCCCGAAGATCGCGCCGTAGAAGATCTCCGACTCGACCAGATCCTGGAACATGTGGCTGCCGTAGCTCAGCTCCGGCATATATCCGGCGCGGTTGTCCGTGACCTCGCAGATCGCGCAGAATCCGGAAATATCGACGAACTTCACCGGCACGCCGAGCTCCGGCGAAGAAGTGCCGATGCGCCCCGGCACCGTGAGCAGAATATTTTTTTCTTTGCCCTTGTAATACTTGTTCACCGCTCCGATCGCGTCCGCCACGCACGGCTTCTGCGCGTATGGGAACTCATAATATTCCTTCGGTTCCACCTGGATCACCACGTCGATCTGCTTTGCCATCGACTGCCCCATCGACGACTCCGTGATCTCGAAGAACGTCCGCTCCGGGCTGACCTCCGGCATCTGCGTGCTGACCTCATCCTTTCCGACATAAAGCGGCCGGCACTGCAGGAGATTGACGACGAAATCGTCGCCCTGACTTAAGTTTACCGTGTACTCGATATCCACCGGGTTGTCGTAGGCCTTCTGCAGCTCGTGCAGCATTTTCTTCATCATCGAGGTGAATTTGCGGTTCGCCAGCAGGCGCTGACAGCTCACGAAATAGATGTCCCGCGGCCTGCCCATCTCGCGCAGACGATCCTCCGCCTCGTAGTCATGCTCCAATACCACATTTTTGTACCACTGCGGCAGATGCGGCAAAAGCTCCGCCAGTGCCACCTCCTGCGTGCGGTTCTCCGCCATATTGATCACATCGATCTTATGCTGGGAGAAACGGTGCTTATCCGCGATCTTCACGAGCATCGTCACCTCCGGCCGATCCAGGTTCACGAGGCGCGGATAGTCGTTCTCCGTGCGGTCCACGGCCTTCGTCCCGAGCCCCATCACGATGCGCAGCATCCCGGCCGCCGGATCCATGTCCGGCATCCACTTGTAAGCGCTGTAGCTGTAGCCGACGCCCGCCGTACACGGCATGAAATACGGCCCGTAATATGAGCCCGACACACGCTGCACCAGCACGGCCATCTGCTCGTCGCTGTCGGCAAGTCCGCGCTTCTGACGGTATTCCAGCGCCGACGGATCCATCGTGCTCGCGTAGACCGTGCGCACCGCGTCCTCGAACGCCTGCATCCGCTCCTCAAGCTCACCCCGGTTCGGGCAGAACACCGACTCATACTTTCCGGCGAACGCATTCCCGAAGCCGTCCTCCAGAAGGCTCGACGAGCGCACGATGATCGGATTCTGACCGAAATACTCCAGCATGTTGCGGAACTGTTCCCGGATATTATTCGGGAACTGCCCGGAGAGCAGCGCCTCCTTCAGTTCCTGCGCGGCGCTTAAGAAACCCTCCTCCGTCTTCTGCCGGATGCGCGTCTCCCAGCAGCCGTTCGACACGATGTAGGTATAGAACACATCTGAGCCGATGTAGAACGAGTCGTGCTGTTCAGAATGTTTATGATAACCCTCCAGCGCCTTGTCCACGATCTTTCGCGCGGTCAGCATCCCGCAGGCTTTTCCGCCGATCGCGCCGCTGCCGATCATGCGGTCTCTCACCTCGAAATAGTCTGCCGGTTCAAAATACTGCTTGAGCAGCGCGTGCATCTTCGGATCACGCGTCATCGTGCTCTCGATGATCATATCCTCCGTCTCGTCCGTGAACTGCCCGCTTAAGTAATCTGCCTTCGCCTTGATAAAGAAGCGGTCGTGGCTGTCGCTCGACTGATCCTGCACATAGCCGGCCGACGACTGAATCAGGCTGTAATAACGGCTCGTCGCCACGCCGTCCGTCAGCGGCTCAAAAACGCCGCTCCCCTTCCCGCAGCAGTGCGGCAGGAACATCGTCGTCGAATAGCGGTTCCAGACCTTTAAAGGATGCAGGTAGCGCACGTCCCCGTCCGAGTAGACGTCCAGAAGAAGCTGCGTCGTCTCGCGGATGCGCGCGACCGCCTCAAAGGAATGCCTGCCGCGGATCAGTGGGAAGAAAGCGACCGTGTCCAGAATAAAGAGGTACGGGCAGGTCACACAGAAAAAGTTTCCCATCATCAGATCCGTATACCAGGCCGACTGCAGCTCCGAGAGGCTGTCGAAGACGTAGAACGCGTCCCGCCCCTCCTCGGTGATCCGGTTGTGAATGTCAACCGTGAATTTTTCGAAGCCCTCGTCCGGGTCGAACTGATAGATCTTCAGTCCCTCCATCTCCGGCAGAATCGGCTCGTGCTGCGCAAAGCGAATGTAGATCAGGTTCCGTCCGTCTGCAATCGCCTGACGCACGTACGGCTGCACAAAATAACTGTACTCCTCCAGATTCGTCACCTGCCAGACCACGTTGTCTCCCAGCCGGATGTTGTCGAGCACCTGATCCAGCCCCGGCATTCCGCTCTTGATCTTCTCAAACGCCGCCATACTATATACCCCCTTTTCCTTATAAGCGCAAAATCCCCCTGACGGGACGCCTTCGTCCCGCAGGAGGATCTCCTTCTCTCAAAATATACTATCTTCGTGTTTAATTCACATATTGGCTACCCGGACGCCCTGCACGGGCTTGCAATGTCAGGGCAGACCCGCTCGCGCTTAATCGGGCACG
>CANQVT010000056.1 GCA_947627365.1 uncultured Lachnospiraceae bacterium
GCGAGCTTATGCACCGCTGCGTGCCCGATTAAGCGCGAGCGGGTCTGCCCTGACATTGCAAGCCCTTGCAAGGCGTCAGGATGGCTAATATGTGCACTATACACGAAGATATTCTCTCAGGAAGCGATACAGTGCGTCCATCTCCTCGTCCGTGCCGACCGTGATGCGCAGGTAGTTGTCGATTCGCGGCTTATCGAAATAGCGCACGTAGATCCCCTGCGCCTTCAGCGCCTCGAAAAGCTCCCTCGCCGGGCAGGTCTTATGCGTTACGAAGAGGAAGTTCGCCAGCGAATCCGTGCATGAAAAGCCGAGCTGCGCCAGTTCCTTCTTCGCGCGTTCCCGCGTCTCGACAATCTTGTGGCGCGTCTCCATCAGATACATGCTGTCGCTGACCGCCGCCGCGCCGAGACGGATCGCAGCCTCATTCATCGTGTAGGAGTTGAAGGAGTATTTGACGTCGTTCAAGTGGCGGATCAGTTCCTCGCTGCCGAACGCGTAGCCGATGCGCATCCCTGCCATGCAGCGCGATTTTGAAAAGGTCTGCACGATCAACAGATTCTCATACTTCTCCAGAAGCGCGCGCGCGGAGAGTCCGCCGAAATCAATGTACGCCTCGTCCACGATGACGATGACGTCCTGATTGTGCTGCAGGATATCCTCAATATCGTCAAGCGGCATCTGCACGCCGGTCGGCGCGTTCGGATTCGGAAAGATCACGCCGCCGTTTTCTTTGTAATAGTCTTCCTTCACGATCTCGAACTTTTCGTTCAGCGGCGGGCACTCGTACGGGATACGGAAGAGATCCGCCCACACGTCGTAGAAGGAATAGGTGATATCCGGAAACAGGATCGGTTTCTGGGAATTGAAAAAGGTGAGAAAGCTCATCGCCAGCACATCGTCCGAACCGACGCCCACGAACACTTGCTCCGGGCGCGTCCGGTACTCCTTCGCGATCGCGCCGACCAGCTCCCCGGCCGTCGGATCCGGATACTTCCGCATCGTCTCCGTCGTCATCTGCCGCAGCGCGTCCAGCACCTTCGGAGAAGGCGGGTACGGATTCTCGTTCGTGTTCAGCTTGATCACGTTCGGCTGCTTCGGCTGTTCTCCCGGCGTGTATGGCGTTACCTTCCGGATATTATTTTCCCACTCTCTCATGCAAGTTACTCCTATCTATTATAAGTTATAGAGCTTCGCGTAAATCCCATCTTTCGCGAGCAGCTCTTCGTGCGTGCCCTGCTCCTCGATGCCCTTGTGCGTGAGCACGAGGATTTTCTGCGCGTTGCGGATCGTCGATAGACGGTGCGCGATCACGAAGGTCGTCCTGCCGTGCGCGAGCGCCTCCATCGACTGCTGCACGATCTTCTCGCTCTCATTGTCGAGCGCCGAGGTCGCCTCGTCGAAAATCAGGATCGGCGGATTCTTCAGAAATACGCGCGCGATCGACAGCCGCTGCTTCTGCCCTCCGGAGAGCTTCACGCCGCGCTGCCCGATGTCGGTCAGATATCCGTCCGGAAGCTGCTCGATGAACTCATGCGCGTTCGCAAGCTTCGCAGCCGCGACGACCTCCTCGTCCGTGGCGTCCGGCCTGCCGTAGCGGATATTCTCCATGACGTTCTCCGCGAACAGATATACGTCCTGCTGCACGATACCGATCTGCCTGCGCAGATCCGCAAGCTTGATCTTGCGAATGTCCGTGCCGTCTAAAAGGATCCGCCCTGCGTCCACATCGTAGAAGCGCGGGATCAGACTGCACAGCGTCGTCTTGCCGCCGCCCGATGAGCCGACAATCGCCAGGTAGTCGCCCGGCTTCACGTGCAGGTCGATGTGGCTGAGCACCGTGTCCAGATTGTCTTCATATTTGAACGATACATTGTCGAAGCGGATATCGCCCTTCGCGTTCTGGATGCTGACCGCGTCCGGCGCGTCCGTGATGTCCGGCGCGATCGCCAGGATCTCCAGAAAGCGCTCGTAGCCCGTGTAGCCATTCTGGAACTGCTCAGTGAAGTTGATGAGCTTCCGGATCGGCTCTGTGAAGTTGTTAATGTAGAGCAGGAAGGTCACGAGGTCCGCGACCTCCATGCGTCCGCCCGTCATCAATGCCGCCCCGACAACGAGCACTGCGATCGTCACGAGCGTCGTCAGCGCACCCAGACCGGAATTGTACCAGCCCATGTACCAGTAGCTGCGGCGCTTCGACTCAACGAAACGCTCATTGCCCTCGCGGAATTTCCGCATCTCGACCGCCTCGTTGCCGAACGACTTGACGGCGCGCACGCCGGACAGACTATCCTCGATCTGGCTGTTGATGTCCGCGATCCGCGCGCGGTTCTGCTTGAACGCACGCTTCATCTTGCGATTGAAATAAGCCGCGTAGAGCACAATCACCGGCAGAAACGCGAACGCGACGAGCGTCAGCGTCGCGTTGATCTGAAGCAGGATCACAAACGAGCCGATAAATTTGATCAGAGAGATCACCACATCCTCCGGGCCGTGGTGCAGAAGCTCGCTGATGTCAAACAGATCCGAGGTGATACGCGACAGGAGCTGCCCGACCTTCTGGTTGTCGTAGAAGGCGAAGGACAGCTTCTGATAATGCCCGAAGATCTCATTGCGCATGTCGTGCTCAATCTTCGCTCCCATGATATGTCCAAAATACGCGATATAAAAGTTGCAGAAGCACTCCAGCGCGACCAGGCCCGCCATCAGCATGCCCAGCCGCAGGATGATCCGCATCGCCTCTCCGCCCGGGAGCAGGACTACGCTCGTCGTCACATAACGCACGATCAGCGGGATTCCGAGCGTCACACCCGCGCCCAAAATGGCAAAAAACATATCGCTGAAAAACAGCTTCAGGTACGGCCTGTAATACGCGATCAGGCGTTTCCATTTGTGCTCCATGTGAGCCTTGTCCCTCCTGTTTTCTGTACTCTTCCTGTTTCTCCGAACGGTTCCCGCCGCACATATTATTTTCCTGCAGCGGTCATCATCGCTATCCGGCACTTATTATCTTCATCAATGCCGAAGCATGTCTTATCTTTCCTGATTTCCTCTTCACTCCTGCGTCAGACCCTGCTCCCGGATCACGGTGATCACGCTGTCCACATACTTCGCGCAGAGCTCGTCGCTCTCGGCCTCCACCATAACGCGGATAACCGGCTCCGTACCGCTTTCGCGGACGAGAATTCTTCCATCCTCGCCCAGCTCCTTCTCAACCTCTTCCACCGCCGCGCGCACAGCCGCGTTGTCCTTCACAGCCTGCTTGTCGGCCACGCGGACATTCTTCAGAAGCTGTGGATAGATCCGCACCTCCGAGGCCAACGCAGCAAGGCTCATCTTTTTCTCCATCATGACCTCCATAACCTTCAGCGAGGTCAGAATGCCGTCGCCGGTCGTCGCAAACTGAGAAAAGATAATGTGCCCGGACTGCTCGCCGCCAAGGCAGTGCCCGTTCTCCACCATGTTCGCGTAGACATATTTGTCGCCGACCGCCGTTTTCACATAATTGATTCCGACCTTGTCGAACGCCTTGTAAAGTCCGAGGTTCGACATGACTGTCGTCACGACCGTATTGTTCGCCAGCTTGTGTTCTTCCTTCAGATACTTGCCGCAGATGTAAAGAATCAGGTCGCCGTCGATGATGCGGCCGTTCTCGTCCACCGCGATGCAGCGATCCGCGTCGCCGTCATAGGCGAAGCCGACGTCCAGTCCCTTCTCCAGCACAAACTTCCGCAGCTCCTCGATGTGCGTAGATCCACAGTCCTTATTGATGTTCGTGCCGTCCGGCTCGTTGTGGATCACGTAGGTCTTCGCGCCGAGCGCGTCAAACACGCTCTTTGCGATGGAGGAGGAACTGCCGTTTGAGCAGTCAAGCCCCACCTTCGTGTCCTTGAACGAGCGCGTCGCCAGCGAAATTAAATGCCCAATGTAGCGGTTCCGGCCCGCAATATAGTCCACCGTGCGGCCGATATTCTCACCGGTCGCGAGCGGGAGCTCTCCGATCTCCCCGTCGATGTACGCCTCGATCCGCTCCTCGATCTCCGCCTCAATCTTCTTGCCGCTGCCGCTGATGATCTTCAGTCCATTGTCATAGTAGGGATTGTGGCTCGCGGAGATCATGATACCACAGTCGAAATCCTCCGTCCGCACCACGTACGAGACGCTCGGCGTCGTCGTCACATGCAGCAGAAAAGCGTCCGCGCCCGAGGCCGTCAGCCCCGCCGCCAGCGCGTACTCAAACATGTAGCTGGAACGCCGCGTGTCCTTGCCGATCACAATGCGCGCCTTGTAGTCCTGCCCGTAGTACCAGCCCAGATAACGCCCCACCTTGAACGCATGCTCCACCGTCAGTTTTTTGTTCGCCTCACCGCGAAAACCGTCCGTTCCGAAATACTTGCCCATAATTTCACTCCGTTCCGGGATCCTTCGTCCCAATTCTTCTCATTCTAAATGTATTCTGCTCCTGTCAGGATTCTACATCATCTCCTGGCCATGTCGGTTTCTCTACTTCTCCTTCATGAGCTGCTCCCTGCAATCCTTCAGCATCATCCGCTCCTCTTTCGGCATCTTCGGGTACTGCGGATCGATCTCCTCGAGCGTCCTTAAGACCGCCTCAGATACGAGATAGCGCGTGTACCATTTCTGATCCGCCGGAAGCACATACCACGGATTCTCCTTCGTCGCCGTCGCGTTGATTACGTCCTCGTAGACCTTGTGATAGGTATCCCAAAGCGCCCGCTCCTTCAAGTCGGAGCTCGAGAACTTCCAGTTCTTCGCCGGCGTGTCGATGCGCTCGAGGAAGCGCTCCTTTTGCTTCTCCTTCGAGACATTCAGGAAGATCTTGACCGTGCGGTAACTGTTTTCGTACAGATACTCCTCATAATTGCAAATTTGACGATAACGCTTTTTGAAGAAATCCTTGTCATTCTGCCCGGTAATCCTCTTTGCCATGTGATAGGTCTTGTTCAGCTTGTGCACCTGAACCACCAGCACATCCTCATAGTAAGAACGATTGAAAATGGCCATCTTCCCGCGCTGCGGCAGACACTTGTTCACACGCCACAAAAAGTCGTGCGCCAGCTCCTCCGAGTTCGGCTGCTTGAAGCTGTATACGTCCACGCCCTGCGGGTTCACGCCTCCCATCACATGCTTGACCGTACTGTCCTTGCCGGCGGCGTCCATCGCCTGAAGCACAATGATCAGACCCTCCCTGCCATCCGCGTATAATCTGTCCTGAAGCCCCTGTATTTTCAGCTGGTTTTTCTCTGTTCTCTTCAGGATTTCTTCCTTGTCTGCCTTATCCTTACTGCTGTTCGTCGGCAGCTTCTTCAGATTCAGCTTGCTGCTCCCGTCGAATTTGTAATCCTTCAGTGCCATGTATACCACCTCCGCCTGATTTATCTCAACATTGTCTTTCATTCTAGCACACTTCGCGGGAAATGTCTCCCATATTTTGGGCGCACGCAAAAATTCAGACGATTTTATTTGTCAACCGTTTCATATTTTTGGTTGACAATTTGTCAAACAGCCTTTATACTTGCAGTACATTGCAATCGAGGGCGCTTCCGGTTCATCTGGGATTTTCCGGAGCGTCCTCGGCAGCATGATAAGACAGGAGATTTTCATAATGGAAAAAACAAAGCTTTCGATTCAAGACTTGACTATGATTGCCCTGTGCACCGCGGTCATCGCGGTCATGGCGCAGATTTCCATCCCCATGCCGATGGGCGTGCCGATGACGATGCAGACCTTCGCGATCACGCTCGCCGCCGTTATTCTCGGCGCAAAAAAGGGGACGCTCGCCACGCTGACCTACCTTCTGCTCGGCGCGGTCGGAGCACCCGTCTTCGCCGGCTTCACCGGCGGTTTTCAGTATTTCGTCGACCCGACCGGCGGCTTTTTGCTGTCTTTCCCGCTCATGGCATTCGCGATCGGGTATGGAGCGGAGCGCTGTCATCACTCCAAATGGGTCTATGTGCTCTGGCTGGCGCTCGGCACCGCGGTCAACTATGTGATCGGCGTGCTGTTCTTCTGCCTGATCACGAAATCCGGCGTCATGACCGGCGTCACCGCCTGTGTCCTGCCGTTTATTCCCACGGCAGTTATCAAGGCCGTGCTGGCCTCCGTCATGGGCTTCAAGATCCGCGAAAGGCTGGTGCGTCTGGCATGGAGCTGAATGCAGACGGACAGAGCGTTCGTCTCCGCCCCCACCATCTTCTCTGCACGCAAGGTTACTCAGGGACGGGCTACGACGACAAATTCAAGGCGCATATGGACGAGATCGTCCGTCGACTGCGCACGGAGAAGCGTACCCCGGTGGCACTCGTCTTTTCCACGGACGAGCTGTGCGGCGCATGTCCCAACCGGCTCGGTGAGGATCACTGCCGCACAAATGAAAAAGTGAAAGCATTTGACCGTAAGACAGCCGAATGCTTCCACCTGAAAGAAAAAACGTACATTTATCAGGACGTAATACGGAAAATCCGCCAGGCAGCCACGCCGGAAATCATGGACTACATCTGCGGCGACTGCTCCTGGTACCCGGTCAGCGCGTGCAAAGAGCGCGTACTGGGATTAAGCTCTAGTGAATAAAATGCGTCCACGCATGCTCTTCCGTCTCGGGCAAGCCGAACTGCTCCTTGCCAAGCGCAATGCTCTTCATCAGGAAAGTCATATTCCGCGCGAGCACGCGCATCGTCTGCTTCCCTTCTTCGTCCATCTCCGCCTCGCCGGCGCCTCGTCCGTGAATACTGTTCCAATACTGACTCGACGCTACCGGCATATTGGCGATCGTGAAATATTTGTTCAGCTCATCAAAGGTCGCCGAACAACCGCCGCGCCGCGCACAGACCACGCTCGCGCCGACCTTCATCGTCTTGTCAAAGCTTGTGCTGTAAAACAGACGATCCAGAAACGCGATCAACGTCGCGTTCGCGGATGCATAGTAGACCGGACTCGCGACCACAAGGCCGTCCGCCGCCTCGAACTTCGGCGCCGCCTCGTTTACCGCGTCGTCAAAAACGCATTTTCCCTTCTCCGCGCAGCTCCCGCAGGCGATACAGCCCCGGATCGCCTGATTACCGATCTGCATCGTCTCGACCTCGACGCCGCTCTCTGCGAAGACCTTCTCCATCTCACGCACCGCGATGGACGTGTTGCCATTCTTGCGCGGGCTTCCGTTGATGATCAGAACTTTCATTAAAAATGTCCCCCTTTTTCTTTTCTATTTTCTTTTATCCCTCTTCTCTGTTTTTTATTTCAGCTCAAAGGTCGTCACGATCTCATCCGCCGCCTCAAGCATCGCGCTGTACCGCTGTGCCACAAATTCATTGGATGGATCGTATCTCACATCCGTCGGATAAAGCAAATAGAAATAGCTGTCATTCTTCGTCCCAAGATAACTCGCAGATGGGAAATAATCCGGCTCAACATATTCGTATTGTCGGAGAATCGTACAGACATTTCCGTCCTCCGGACCCGCCGCATCCCAAGCTTCCTGACAGCAAAACGAGATCGAGTCCGCCTCAGGGAAGCACAGATAACCCGCTCCTTCCATCCAGGCAGCCGGAATCTCAAAACTGAAATAGTCCGTGGAAAAAACAGTCCTAACCTCCATACCGTCCGCAATCCCGCTTTCGGACGATGAACCGCCCGCAATCTGCGCCGACAAGTAGTCATCGACTACCTGTGTATCCCAGCCAGCCCGGTCAAGCGTATAGGCGTTCTCGCCAAGCTCCTGCTCTGCTTTCTCCAGCGCCGCAATGTTCGCCGTCTCGTAAGCGTTGAGAACGCCCGGATCAAAATCCTCCGGTTCGACCGTTCCATAATACCAAGGCTGCACGTTGAACCAGGCCGTCAACTCCTGCGACACAAACTTTCTCCCATGAAGCGCGTAAATCTCGTTCTTTGCGTAGGTAATCACCTGCGGCGGCAGATCCCTGATCTCGTCCTCCGTATAATCGCGGACAGCTGCATCCGGCAGCAAGAGATCATATGCCTTCGGCTCTGCCAGCGCAGTCATTCCAAGCGCCAGACACAGAAACGCCGCTATTCCACAGATTACGGATATCAAACGCCTACGTCTTTTCATCGTCCAAAGCCTCCTGTCTTCGTTGTTTCCCATCGTTTTCTCCGCTGTTGTTTCGTTTTCTTTTTTTTGCTTCTGTATTATTTTAGCAGATATCCGACCGAAATTCAACGATTTCAGAAGTATGTTTATCGCACCGCCGCGAACCCGTTCTCCAGATCCTCGATGATGTCGTCGATGTGCTCCGTGCCGATCGAGAGACGGATCGTGTTGCGTTTGATCCCCTGATCCGCAAGCTCCTCATCGTTTAGCTGGGAGTGCGTCGTGGTTGCCGGATGGATCGCCAGGCTCTTCACGTCCGCCACGTTCGCCAGCAGCGAGAAGATCTTCAGATTGTCGATGAACTTCCACGCCTCGTCCTGGCCGCCCTTGATCTCGAACGTGAAGATGCTCGCCCCACCGTTCGGGAAATACTTCTCATAGAGCGCGTGCTGCGGGTGATCCGGCAGCGACGGATGGTTTACATGCTCCACCTGCGGATGCTTCGATAAATACTCCACAACCTTCTTCGTGTTCTCCGCGTGACGGTCAAGCCGCAGGGAAAGTGTCTCCACGCCCTGCAGAAGCAGGAACGCATTGAATGGGGAGATCGTCGCGCCCGTGTCGCGCAGAAGGATTGCGCGGATGTAGGTAACGAAGGCCGCAGGCCCTGCCGCGTCCACGAACGACACGCCGTGATAGCTCGGGTTCGGCTCGGCAATCGGCGCGTATCTGCCGCTCGCTTTCCAGTCAAACTTGCCGGAGTCCACGATGATGCCGCCCAGCGTCGTGCCGTGGCCGCCGATGAATTTCGTCGCAGAATGCACCACAATGTCCGCCCCATGTTCGATCGGACGGATCAGATACGGCGTACCGAAGGTATTGTCGATGACGAGCGGAAGCCCGTGCCTGTGCGCGATCTCCGCGACTGCGTCGATGTCCGGAATATCGCTGTTCGGATTGCCGAGCGTCTCGATGAAAATCGCCTTCGTATTCTCCCGGATCGCGGACTCTACTTCCGCAAGATCGTGAACGTCCACAAAGGAAGCCGTGATCCCATACTGCGGAAGCGTGTGCGCCAGCAGATTGTAGCTGCCACCATAGATCGTCTTCTGAGCAACGATATGATCGCCCGCCTGCGCGAGCGCCTGGATCGTGTATGTGATCGCCGCCGCGCCGGAAGCCAGCGCCAGCGCTCCCACGCCGCCCTCGAGCGCCGCTATTCTCTTCTCGAGCACATCCTGCGTGGAGTTCGTCAGCCGCCCATAGATATTGCCCGCGTCTGCCAGTCCGAAGCGCGCCGCCGCGTGCGCGGAATTGTGAAATACGTACGATGTGGTCTGATAGATCGGCACCGCCCT
The DNA here is from genome assembly GCA_947627365.1 of uncultured Lachnospiraceae bacterium. Classification (GTDB taxonomy): domain Bacteria; phylum Bacillota; class Clostridia; order Lachnospirales; family Lachnospiraceae; genus Choladousia. The sequence continues at coordinate 9,424 of CANQVT010000056.1, forward strand.
TGAATCCGTCGCCGGATCTGCCTGTTCCTGTCCTACATGAAGCTGTAATGTCTCAAATCTGTATTTACCCATTTCCATACTCTCCTTTGAAATTGATAGCTGCATTATATTACCATATTCCTAGTATGTCAATAGGCTTTGTAATATTTTATTTTTCAACCGCTTCCCTGTAAGAACCTTCTGACTCTTGCCATATTTTCCGCTGCCTGATATTATTTATCTATACGCAAAGGATGTGATCTGTTGTAATCATGGAAGAAACTATCTCAACCCAGACTTACAAAAAAATGATCCGCAAACGACCCGGCCCTCAGACCCGTCCCGGATACAATGATCTTGCGACCACAAATCCGGAGCTGCTGAGCGATTGGGATTATGGCAAAAATGATCCTCTGACGCCTCAGGACGTCACAAAAGGCTCCCAGAAAAAAGTCTGGTGGAAATGCGCCCACGGACATTCCTGGTTTGCCCAGGTCAACAGCCGGGTAGCCGGCAGAGGCTGCCCATATTGCTGCAATCGAAAGGTTCTGCGCGGCTACAATGATCTGGCCACAACTCGCCCGGATCTGCTGCCCGACTGGGACTATGAAAAAAACAAGGAGCTAAACCCGGAAGAAGTCATTGCCGGCTCAAAAAAAGTCGTCTGGTGGAAATGCCACAAATGCGGATATGAATGGAGAACCGGCATTATGCAAAGACACCGGGGCACCGGTTGTCCTTCCTGCGCCCACGTACGTGTCTATAAGGGGAAAACAGATCTGCTGAGTCTGCATCCGGATCTCGCCAAAGAATGGAACTTCGAAAAGAATCCTGAATCCCCGGCAGATACCGCTTGTTTTTCCAGAAAAAGAGTATCCTGGATCTGCCCGAAGGGTCATGAGTATATGTCAGTCGTATCCGACAGGGTCAAGGGAAACGGCTGTCCGATATGCTCCAGAGAAAGAAGAGTCTCTTTTCCCGAAAAAGCGATTTTATATTATATTTCAAAGATTGTGTCTGATGTTAAAGCAAATTATCGGCAGCCCTGGCTAAAATCATACGAACTTGATATCTATCTGCCCCAATATAAAACCGGTATAGAATACGATGGTATTTACGGTCATTCCAAAAAAGCCGGAGTATCCCGTGACATCAGAAAGAATATGGTTTGTTCCGATAACGGAATCACCCTTATCCGGATTCGGGAATATGGCTGTCCGCCATTAAATTCAACTTCTATTGACTATGCCCTGAAGCCCGGAGACACTGTATACGATGCTGTCAGGACGGCTCTGGAAAGCTTATCTGATATCCTCGGAATCCGCTTTCCTTTCGCTTCTGATATGATCGATCCGGAACGGGATTCCGGCAGTATTTATTCTCTCATCGAATATTCAGAAAAAGAGAATTCACTGGAAAAGACAGCCCCGCAGGTTGCCGGAATGTGGCACCCCACAAAAAACGGCCGCCTGCGGCCTGAATTTGTGTCCATCGCGTCCTCCAAAAGAGTCTGGTGGCTTGGAGCCTGCGGTCATGAATGGATAAGCCCTGTAGCATATGAAGCGAAAAGCGGGCTCTGTCCATATTGTTCCGGGAAAAGAATATTGCAGGGCTTTAATGACCTTGCTACGGTAAATCCGGCTGTCTCTGCGGAATGGGACTATGAGAAAAACGCTCCTGTCACTCCTCAGACAGTCACTGCCGGCAGCGGAAAAAAGGTATGGTGGAAATGTAAAAAGAATCATTCCTGGAAAGCATCGATCATCTCGCGAAACAGAGGAAACGGGTGTCCAATATGCGCAAACCGGATCGCATTAAAGGGATATAATGACGTCGCCTCTGTCCCGGATCTCTTTTCTGACTGGAATTTTGAAAAAAACAAGGAAAATCCGGAGACGGCGTGCATCGGTTCCGACAAAAAGGTTTGGTGGAAATGCCACGAGTGCGGACACATATGGAAGGCTTCGATCACCGACAGATACCATGGCGCAGCATGCCCCGCCTGCTCCAAAAAAGCGCGGAGCATTCATGTCGCTCAAACCTACGTGTCCAAGAGCGGCTCGTTGCTGCAAAACAGACCTGATCTTGCAGCCGAATGGGATTTCGATAAAAACAGCCTTCTCCCGGAACAAGTCACCTGCGGCAGCACAAAAAAAGTCTGGTGGATCTGCAAACACTGCCAAAATCAGTGGAACGCCAGTATAGTGTCCCGAACCCGGGCGGCGGGAAGCGGCTGCCCTGAATGCGGAACAAAAAGAGGCGCCCTCAATCGGCAGCAGACATTGCTCAAGAAGAAGGCCCCTCTATCCGTCACACATCCGGACGTCGCCGCTGCATGGAATTTTGAAAAAAACAGCTCTCTGACACCGGATACAGTAACCTCCGGATCCGGAAGAAAAGTCTGGTGGAAATGCGCCTATTGTGGATACGAGTGGGAATCCTCCGTCTGCGATCGATGCCGCCGCGACAGCAAATGTCCGAAGTGCAGGGCAATCATTCGTTCCGCTTACCAAAAAACGCCCGCTCTTACCTCAGATAATACTTCCGGTACTCGCTCGGCGAACACCCCCGGTACTGCCGGAACACACGGTTGAAGGTGGAGATGCTCTTGAAGCCCGCCTGGTAAGAGATCTCCGTAATGCTCTTGTCCGGATCGGACAAAAGCAGCCGGGCCTTTTTGATCCGCTGCAGCGCCAGGTATTCCACAAAATTGTAATTTGTGAACTGCTTGAAGATACGCGAAAAATAGCAGGTGCTGAAGCCGGCCTGCGCGGCGGCTGATTCCAGCGTAAGCTCATGCTCACAATTGTCAATGATATAGCTGCAGGCAGCGCTGATCTTCTCAAAAACTCTGCCGGCTCCGACGGAAGAGGAATTGCCCTCCTCCGGCACAGTATTCATAATATAGGTTCCAAAATCCATCAGCATCTCATACAGACAGATCACCATTTCCACTCCGGAAAACGTGCCCCTCTTTTCCTGAACAGAAAGCATACGCCTGATATGCGCCATGATCTGGAGCGCCAGATCCGGTTCCTCTGAGCCGGAGATCCTGTGAAAGTTCCGGAAAAAATGGAAAAACGGCTTAAAATCAGGCAGCTCGTCAAACAGCGCCACGGGGAACTGAAGCCCGACCAGTCTGCCGCTTGTATTCTCGACAATTTCATGAACCTCGCCGGGCCAGATGAACAGAATATCCCCCGGGCCCATCCGGTATGCGGTCCGGTTGACCTGCAGTACCGGAAGGTTGCCCACGTTGGCGGATTCATCCTTTCCTGCCTCCGCGTCTATGTTCACATCTGCGCTTGCGCCTACAGCTTTGTCCACGCGCGCGCAGCTTTCCTTATCTGTATCTTTGTCTGTATCCTTATCTATATCTTTGTCCGCGTCCGGATTCTCGGGCCAGACCGCGATTTCCACATGGTTGTGCCAGTGAAGCGGGAAGGTCTTCGGAAAATCATCCGCGCTGATCACGTTCACAGCCCCGTTGTAATATATGTTTTCATGAGAACTTTTTCTTTGCATTTTTTGTCATCTCCTCATAAAAATCATGAAGTTCATTTCCTGCCATCACACCCTTTCTGCACAAAGCTTACCTGACTGTACGCAAAAAATCAAGCGCAAAATGACAAAAAATAAGAATAATCTGACAAGGCATAATTAGTCTCCCGGTAAAATAATGATTATAATCTCACTGTGGCGCAGAATATTTTTTGCGAAAATCTGAGATCAGAAAGGAAGCGAAAGTCACATGAAAAAGAATGAGGATCTGTCCCATCGAAAAGCAAGCTGCCTGCTGCGCGTAACAGATCAGCAGGGCAATCCCATAGCCAATACCCGGCTCCGCCTGCAGCAGACGAGACATGAGTTTTTGTTTGGCTGCGGCGCGTTCGACTTTATGCCGTACACGAACACGGTAAATACAGCCGACACAATACATACGGCAAGTTCGACAAATTCTGCAAATTCGGCTGCGGCCGACACGGCAGGCTCTGCAAATCCCGCGGACGCACCGGATTCCGCACATCAGGCGGACGCCGCTTTGCAGGACCGGATCGACAAATGGCTCGCGCTGTACAACTACGGCACTATCCCCTTCTATTGGGGCGGGTTTGAGCCGGTGGAAGGCAACCCCCAGACGAAAAGCAGGCTCCGCGCCGCGAAATTTCTTCAAAAGCACAACGTGACCGTGAAGGGGCATCCACTGTGCTGGCATACCGTGTGCGCGGACTGGCTGATGAAATATGACAATCAGACCATCCTAGAAAAACAGCTGCGGCGGATCGAGCGGGAAGTAAAGGGTTTCCGGGGCATCGTCGATATATGGGATGTGATCAACGAGGTGGTCATCATGCCCATCTTCGACAAATATGACAACGCCATCACCAGAGTCTGCAAGGACATCGGCCGGGTCGGTATCATAAAGGAGACCTTCGCCGCGGCCAGGGCGGCGAACCCCGACGCGCAGCTTTTGCTCAATGATTTCAACACCTCCATCTCCTACGAGATCCTGATCGACGGCTGTCTGCAGGCAGGCGTTCCCATCGATACCATCGGGATTCAGTCTCACCAGCATCAGGGCTACTGGGGCGCGGAGAAGCTGGAGGAGGTGCTGGAACGCTACGAGCATTTCGGACTCCCGATTCACTTTACCGAAAACACGCTCGTGTCAGGCAGTCTGATCCCGCCGGAGATCGAGGACCTGAACGATTTTCAGGTAACGGAATGGCCTACCACTCCTGAGGGAGAGGAGCGCCAGATGAAGCAGGCGGAAGAGATGTACCGGATCCTGTTCGCGCATCCCCAGGTGAAGGCGATCACCGGCTGGGATTTCGCAGACGGAGCGTGGCTGAACGCGCCCAGCGGCGTGATCCGCAAGGACAACTCCATCAAGCCTGTCTACGAGATGCTGATGCGTCTGATCAAGGGAGAGTGGTGGACGGACTGTGAGATCTGTACCGACGAGAACGGCTTCGCAGAAGCGAAGGGCTTCAAAGGTGATTACCTTCTGGAAATGCCCGGAAAAAGCGCGGTGCTGAAGCTGACCTCCGGCCTGTCGGAAGCGCAGGTCGTGCTCGGGTAGAATACAGCTTGACCAGCGGTAATAAACGATTTCATCTTATATAGGAATATACCAACCAGATTGTGAACGGGATATAGACAGATCATTTTCCCGCCCGGAAAGGAAAGCATGAACACCAAGAATATAACCGATATGACCGTCGGCAGCCCGGCATGGCACATTCTGAAATTTGCCCTGCCGCTGCTGATCGGAAATCTTTTCCAGCAGCTCTACAATATGGTGGACTCTATTGTCGTGGGAAATTTTGTGGGCAAGAACGCCCTGGCGGCGGTCGGAACCTGCGGCTCCATGAATTTCCTGTTCTTTTCCCTGAGCTCCGGTCTCGCGATCGGCATCGGCATCATCGTGGCGCAGTACTTCGGGGCAAAGGACGAAAAAAACGTGCGCAGCACGATCGCAAATTCCTTCTACGTCCTGATCTCGGCTGCACTCACAGTCAGCGTGATCGGCATTCTCTTCGCCCCCGCACTGCTGCGCCTCCTGCTGACGCCGGACAATATCATCGGTGATTCTCTCACTTACATGAGGACTACCTGCGCCGGGATCGTCGGCATCGCGCTCTACAACGGATCCGCCGCCATCCTGCGGGCACTCGGCGATTCCAAAACGCCCCTGTACTTCCTCATACTGGCAAGCATCATCAACGTGATACTGGATCTGACCTTCGTGCTCGCGTTCGGCCTCGGCGTCTTCGGCGTGGCCCTCGCGACCATCATCGCCCAAGCCATCTCGGCGGCCTCCTGCCTGTTTTACGCATACCGCAAGGTACCGTATTTTCGTCTGAGCAAGGAAGAGCTGACGCCGCACCGGGCGATCATCGTGCGTTCCTTCCGCCTCGGTCTGCCGCTTGCCCTGCAGAATTCCATGATCGCCATCTCCTGCATGGTACTCCAGAGCGTAGTGAACAGTTTCGGAGACACCGTGATGGCGGCGTTCACCATCACAAACCGCGTGGAACAGATCGTGCAGCAGCCTTACAGCTCCCTGGGAGCCGCCCTCACCACCTACGCAGGACAGAACATCGGCGCAGGAAAGATTGACCGCGTCAAAAAGGGCTTTGCTCAGTGCACCTTGATCGTGCTGGTCTTCAGCCTCCTGCTGATTCCCCCGGCGTATCTGTTCGGGCATCGGATCGTAGGGATCTTCGTGAAGGAAGCCGATGTAATCGAGATTGGTTACAAAGCGCTTCGCATCACAAGCCTGTGCTATTTCGGCCTCGGCATGATCTACGTGCCCCGCGCGCTCCTGAACGGCTGCGGCGATACTACGTTTTCCATGATCAACGGATTTACGGAAGTGACCTGCCGTATCCTGTACTCCCAGATCCTCATCCGGATCTCCGCGCTCGGCTACTGGGCAATCTGGATCACCACCGGAGCCACCTGGACGACCACCGCCCTCGTGTGCGTGGCGCGCTATTTCCAGGGCAGGTGGAAGACCAAGTCTATCGTGAAACAGACTTAACTTTATCAAACAGCCTTCGGTGCGCAGGCAAACGTCTGCATGCCGGAGGTTTCTTTTTCTCCCAGTTCCCGGTACGTCCGCGCGATCAAAACCGCCGCGATCAGAAACGTCAGGAAGTCTGACACCGGCATGGAGTACAGCACCCCGTCCAATCCCCAGAACAACGGAAGCAGGAACGCGAAACCTACGCCGAAGACGACCTCCCGGACCATCGACAGCATCGTCGACGCGGCCGCCTTGCCCATCGCCTGCAGGAAGATGAAGCACGCCTTGTTGACGCAGGCAAACACCACCATGCAAAGATAAATGCGGAACGATCTGAGCGCAAAGTCCGTGTAATACGCGCTCTCATTGGCCGCGCCGAAAATACCGATCAGCGCGCCCGGGAACGCCTCCACGATCACAAGCGCGGCCGCGCCGACCGCCGCCTCCGCGGCCAGCAGCCTGGTAAACAGATTCCGCACCCGCGTCTTCAGACCCGCGCCCATATTGTATCCGGCAATCGGGATGCAGCCCGCCGCCATTCCCACGACGATCGAGATCACGATCTGGAAGAACTTCATCACGATCCCGACCACCGCCATCGGGATCTGCGCGTACTGTTCCTGCCCGAACACCGGGTCCTGTGCGCCGTATTTGCGGATCATGTTGTTGATCGCCGCCATGGCGGCAACCAGAGAGATCTGCGAGAGAAAACTCGTGACCCCGAGCATCAGCGTCCGGCGCACGATATTGCGGCTCAGACGGAAATCCGCCCGCGCCGGTTTCGTCAGCTTCATATGCGCGAGGTACCAGAGCGCCAGCAGCGCCGTCGCCACCTGACCGATCACCGTAGCCACCGCGGCTCCCATCATTCCCCATTTAAACAGGTAAATGAAGATCGGGTCGAGGATCACATTGATCACAGCGCCGAGCAGGGTGGAGATCATCGCGAACTTCGGCGAACCGTCCGCCCGGATGATCGGGTTCATCGCCTGCCCGAACATGTAAAACGGAATCCCAATCGAGATCCAAAAGAAATACTCCTGCGAGTACCGGAACGTCTCCGCGTTGACCGTCCCACCGAACAGCATGATGATCGGGCGCGCGAAGATCAGATAGGCCGCGCACAAAAGCAAGCTGCCCGCGACGACCAGAACGACCGAGTTTCCGACGCTTTTCCTCGCGTTACCCGACTCCCTCCTGCCGAGGCTCAGACTGACAAACGCGCAACAGCCGTCCCCGATCATGACGGCGATCGCCAGCGCGATTACGGTAAGCGGAAAGACCACCGTGTTTGCCGCGTTGCCGAACGACCCGAGATACGAAGCATTGGCGATAAAAATCTGGTCTACGATGTTGTACAACGCCCCGACCAGCAGGGAAATGATGCAGGGAACCGCGTACCGGCTCATGAGCTTCCCGATGCGCTCGCTCCCCAGATAATGATTCGTTTCTGCTTCCATAGTTTCCTTCCTTTCCATACAAACGCCTTCTTTCTTTTCTCTTATTATCAAAAAATGTGCAAGCCTGTGCCCATGCACAAATACTTTCGTGTGACAGAAAATCAGAAAAGGTTCCCGACCACACAAAAAACGTGCGGCACTCAACTGGATTTACGCATCGAGTGCCACACGTTGCTGTCATTATACGCAGGGAATTTTATTCTGTCAAAGGCAGATTTGCACAAAAAATACGGAAACTGAGTTCAATAAAAAGAGAGAGAATTCCCACCTGCCCTTAGCTGAATACTAATATGTTTCCTTTCATGAAAAAGCATCTTGGGGGCTCGCATCTTGAGGGCTCGCATCCTTCGATTTTGCAAATTCCGCCCCGACCTCAAAATGATATCTCACGATACCGAGATCGACCTTGCTGAAGATTCCGCCCTGATCGGCAAAGGTCACACTGCCGTCTTCCTTCAGATCGATCAAAAATTTCTGCTGATTGATGGCCGTCGGCGCAAGAAGCGCCATCTCCACCCCGTAGTTGAACCAGTACGGCTTCTCCCCGCCGGAGGCGATCACCTTCTCCGGATCTTTCGATCTGTGCTGCTTCCCCTGATTCGCACCGTAGCCTATCGCGATCACAATGGCCAGCCGCTCGCCCTCTCCTACCTCCGCAGGTACATTCTTCGGATTAAACGTTCCCGCCCAACAGGTGTTCAATCCCAGCCCCTGCGCAAAAAGCACAATCTGCTCGCCATAGTATCCGATCCTCTCCTCCAGATCATCCCCATCCTTGCCGATGCAGGCGATCACGCTGGGCGCGCTGCCGAGCCCCATAAATTTATTCAACACCCTGTTAAACGTCTTCCCCGCATCCGGACAGAACTGCATGTGCAGCCCGCCGGCCGCATTGCATTCCGCGATCTTTGTTTTCAGCTTCTCTGCCTTTTCCGCCTCAATCGGCTTGTCCAGATAACTACGGACGGAGTGACGCGCTTTGATCAGTTCGATTTGGTTCATAGTACACCTCTCTTCAATAATAATGAAAAATAGTGAAAAGGTTTTCGTCCAATAGTAATCGCTTTTGTCCAAAACAGTTCAATTTTGGACGAAAATCAATCTGTCGGACAAAATACAAGATCAACTGGTTCCCTTAATCAATCATTCGTTCCCTTAAATTGGCGCAAAAATTAAGGGAATAAGTGATTCCGCCTCAATTTTTCTACGTCTGTCAACTGTGGAAGATTCTCGATGTCCATCGCCTCCAAAGTCTGCATTTGCTGAACAGCCAACTCCCTCAGAAGAACCAGTCCTTCCGTAAACGGTAAATAGCATGTACCTCGACTGGGACGAAGAAATATGGGATAATAGACTATATTTCTATTACAAGAGT
>CANQVT010000057.1 GCA_947627365.1 uncultured Lachnospiraceae bacterium
GCCTCCTCCGCAACCGGAAGATCGCTCGTCCCGGCCGCCACCACGACGATCTTGCCCCGTTTTTCGGTCTCCTGCCGGTTCACGATTGCGATCCGCGCGACCTCATCGTACGTAAATTCAATTCCTTGTCTCACCTGCTCCGCCTTCTCCGGATCCAGCCTCGTGATCAGAATATTCGCAATCCCGCGATCCCTCATCGCCGAAGCGATGCCAACAATCTGCTCCGCCGTCTTTCCGGCTCCGTAGATCACCTCCGGCATGCCCTGACGAACGCTTCGATCCAGGTCGATGTCGGCGTAATTGCCCACCCGAAGCTCCATAATCTCCTTTTCTTCCATCTATGAGTCACCTCACTTCGATCTTCATCCGTTTCCGTGCTTCGTGAACTATCGCCGCAACGGGCTAAGCGCAGACTTCTGAAACGCCACGCGCGGCTCCCCGTTCTCCAGATAAATGCGCCCGCACTTCACGAAACCGTTCTTCTCGAGCACATGCTGCATCACCGCATTGTCGTCGTGCGTGTCGATACGCAGATTGCCGCACTGAGCAAACGCCCACTGCAGGCACTGCGCGCCCGCGCCTTTCACACGGCCCGCCGAAGCGATCCGGTGGACGACGCCGTACGGCTCGTCGTTTTGACAGCTTCCGCCCTCGATCACATGATAAGTCGGGTCGTCGCCAACGCGGAACAGGAAAACCGCCTCGATCTGTCCGTCCTCCTCCGCGACGTAGCTGACGCCCTCCCGGATGTCCTCGCGGATCAGCTCCTTCGAAGGATAGCCGTCGTCGCCCCACTGGTGCGGGTTCCCGGTCTGTGCCATAAACGCGCGTGCATGTGCGTAAATCTGCATGATCTCCACGAGATCGCTCTCCGTCGCTTTCCGAATCTTCAAATTATAATTCTCCCTTTTCTTCTTTTTCTTTGCAATGCCGCATTCCTGTCCTTTTGTCCGGATCTTTCCTGCGTATTTCTTCCTGATCAGTCCAGCTTCATGATCATCTCGAGCACACGTCTCGCGCACTGTGCCACGTCCTCCCGGGTGAGCTCGCCCTTCTTCAGAGCCTCCATCACCTGCTTGGGATACCCGCAGCCCATCTTCACGTCGTTGCCCGCCAGGATTTCCTTTGGCTGCGACGCCAGATTCCACCAGTCGGTCGTGAGCATACCCTTGAATCCCCACTCTTCGCGCAGGATCCCGGTCAAAAGCTCCTTGTACTCCGAAGCGCGATGCCCGTTGACAATATTGTAGGAGGACATGACCGTCCAGGGATCGGACTCGCGCACCATGATCTCAAAGCCCTTCAGATATATCTCTCTCAGCGCCCGCTCCGACACGCGCGAGTCACTGTTTCTGCGGTTCGTCTCCTTGTTGTTGCAGGCAAAATGCTTCGCGCTCGCCGCGATCTTCTGCGACTGGATTCCGCGCACGAGCGCCGCGCCCATCTTCCCGGCGATCAGCGGATCCTCCGAATAATACTCAAAATTTCTTCCGCAAAGCGGACTGCGGTGAATGTTCATCCCCGGCGTGAGCCAGATCCCGATATTGTTCTCCTTCGCCTCAAGCGCGCCCGCCCGGCCTACGCACTCGACGAGCTCCTCGTCCCAGGTGCAGGCGAGCAGCGTCGCGCACGGAAACGCTGTCGTGTTCACGCCGCACTCCGGATTGATGCGCACTCCGGCAGGGCCGTCCTCCGTCATCACATTCGGAACCCCGTACTGCGGCAGGTTGCCCATGCCGAAGGTATTTGCCACGCCGGTGTTCGGCTGGCCGCAGAGCAGGCGCACGAGCTGTTCGTCCGTCAGCTGCTCCATGAATTCGTCCAGAGTCGCCTTCTTATCACAGACATCCTCCAGCATGATCGGCGGCTCCGGCATTTTGTCGACGGAAAAGCCGAGCACCCGTCCCGGCGCCGCGATCGTCTCCGGCGTGTAGGCAGTCTTGTCCACGCTGCGATCCAGCTCCGGCTGGAGCTCCGGATGTGTTTCAAGAGCCTCATAGCTCCCGTCCGGGCGAAGGCGCTTCGTCAGCATGGTCGGGGCGCATTTGCTCCCGGTCTTCTCCACGACCACATCCCCGGCGAGCTCATAGACAAACGGCTGACGCACAGCGTCGCGCACATTGTCACCAATGTAGAATTCGTATGTTCCTTTCTCCAGCACCCAGGCGCCCTTCTCGATTGCCCCGCAGTCATCGTAGGACGCAAGCGCGCTTACCTTCACGGTAAGACGCAGGGTTTGCGACTCGCCCGGCTGCAAAAGTCTCGTCTTCGCAAACGCCTTCAGCTCTCTCGCCGGCTTCCCGAGCCTGCCGCCGGGCGCGCCCACGTAGAGCTGCACGACTTCCTTTCCGGCCGTCTTTCCCATATTTGTCACAAAAACATCCGCCTGTATCTGCTCTTCCGTGACAGAGGAGCGGATATATTCCACCTCGAAATCCGTGTAGGAAAGCCCGTAGCCGAACGGGTAATTCACCTTCTCCGCCGCCTGCGGGATCGTCTCAAAATAGCGGTAGCCCACGTAGACGTCCTCCGTGTATTCCACGTAATCCGGCGACTCATGGAAGCCGGCGGACGACGGATAATCCTCCAGCCGCGCCGCGAACGTGTCGACCAGCCTGCCGGACGGATTGACGTCTCCCACGAGAATATCCGCCGCGGCAAGCCCGCCCTCCATGCCGCCCTGCCATGCCATGAGCGCGCCTTCGATCCTCTCGTTATCCTTGAACCAGAGCGTGTCCACCATACCGCCGACATTCAATACGACCACAACGTGCGCGAAGCTTTTCTGCACTTGCTCGATCATCCTCTGCTCGGCAGCCGACAGATAAAAATCGCCCTTCTCGAAAATCTCCTGCGAACGGCGGACGATCTCCCCGATATAGCCCATTCCGGGCAGCGCGCCTGTGCCTGTCACCGCACGATCCCAGTCCTCGCCGGAGAAACGGCAGACCGTGACGACCGCCGTATCTGTAAACGCGGCCGCACGGCGCAGAAGATCCTCCGGCAGCTCCGGCTCAACCGTCATGCCGGGCTCGGCGCCCCGCTCGTACAGAGCGCGCACTTCCTTCTCATAGAACTCCCCGAGCTCCGCAAACAGCGTGACCTTACCCTCCTGCTCCTTGACGCGCAGGCCGTCCAGAAGGCTTCTTTTGTATGCCACGGTCACCTCGCCGCTTCCGCCGCCGCCCTTCACATAGTCCACACAGCCCTTGCCGAATACAGCCACTCTTTCCCCGAAAGAAAAAGGCAGGACGTGATTCTCATTCTTCAGAAGAACCATGCCCTCCGTCGCCGCCTTTCTCGACAGCACGATGTGCTCCTCGCTTCCGGTCACTCTCCGGCCGTCCTCCCCCAGGGGTAGTACGGGCTGGTAAAGAAATCTCGCCCATCTCTTCATGATGATTCCTCCGTGTAATTTATTTGATAAAATTGATTTTGGCAGTTCCTCTCTACTATATTATAAGTTGCGGGAATCTGCAAGAGAAAGATATCCCGCAAATGCCCATAAGCAAAACAAGAAGTTACTGCTCACTCCGTGAGCAGCAACGAGCAGTTTGGGCATGAGAATTCGCTTCGCGAAGCCCAAACTGCCTCTTAAATCACTTTCTTACGGCCTCAGCAGCAAGTGCTTCGGCCTGATCTGAACAGTAACAACAAGAACTCCCCTGCTGCCATATCGGCACCTGAGGAGTTCTCTGCTTTGCCCTGTTCTACAGGAATTTATCTCTTTGCAACACTTAAAACGCTGTAAGGACAACTTATTTCATGTTGTCCACCGCTGCGCGCTCCGCCGGAAGCACCGCCTTGTACGCCTCGATGTAGGCGTCGAATCCTGCCACGTCCGCCGGATCCGGCTGCATCTCCACGCCGGCGTCGCCCGCGAAGACCTTCGCGTTCAGGAAGTCCTTGAGCGTCTCGCCCTCGCCCTTGTTCACAAGGTAGGACGCGAGCAGCGCAATGCCCCACGCTCCGCCCTCGCCCGCGGTCTCCATCACGGATACCGGGGAATTCATCGCCGCCGCGAGGATGCTCTGTCCGACGCCCTTCGTCTTGAACAGGCCGCCGTGGCCCATGATCTTGTCGATCTTGATGTCCTCCGCCTTGAGCAGGATGTCGAGACCGATCTTCAGCGTGGCCAGCGATGCGTACAGGTTCGTGCGCATAAAGTTCGCGAGATTGAATTTGCTGTCCGGCTTGCGCACAAACAGCGGACGTCCCTCCTCGAGACCGGTGATCGGCTCACCTGAGAAGTAGTTGTACGCAAGCAGGCCGCCACAGTCCTTGTCTCCCTCGAGAGCCTTGTTGTAGAGCGTGCCGAAAAGCTTATTCATGTCGACCTCGATGCCGAAGGTCTCGGAAAATTCCTTAAACAGTCCGACCCACGCATTCAGATCGGAGGTGCAGTTGTTGCAGTGTACCATCGCCACAAGATCGCCGCTCGGCGTCGTCACCATGTCGATCTCCGGATACGCTTTGGACAGATCCTTCTCCAGTACGATCATCGCAAACACGGAGGTACCCGCGGAGACGTTGCCCGTGCGCACCGCCACGCTGTTCGTCGCGGCCATACCGGTGCCCGCGTCTCCCTCCGGCGGGCAGATCGGAATGCCGGCCTTGAGCTTGCCGGACACGTCGAGCTTCTTCGCTCCCTCCTCGGTCAGCGTGCCCGCGTCCTGGCCTGCCAGCAGCACCTTCGGCAAGATCTCCTCCAACTTCCACGGATAGCCCTTCGGCGCCACGAGCTCGTCAAACTTCGCGATCATGATCTTATTGTAATCTCTTGTCTCAATGTCGATCGGGAACATGCCGGCCGCGTCGCCGACGCCGATCACCTTCTGTCCCGTCATCTGCCAGTGGATATAGCCGGCCAGCGTCGTGAAGAAGGTGATATCCTTCACATGCTCCTCGCCGTTTAAGATCGCCTGATACAGATGCGCGATGCTCCATCTCTGCGGAATGTTGTAATTGAACAGATCAAACAGCTCCGCGGAAGCCTGTCCCGTGATCGTATTTCTCCAAGTGCGGAACGACACCAGCAGCTCGTCGTCCTTGTTGAATGCCATGTAGCCGTGCATCATCGCGCTGAAGCCGATCCCGGCAAGATTCTCGACGTCAACGCCGTACTGCTTCTTCACGTCCGCGAGCATATCCGCATAGCAGTCCTGCAGGCCTTTCCATATCGCATCGAGGCTGTAGGTCCAGATCCCGTTCACCAGCTGGTTCTCCCACTCATGACTGCCAGACGCAATCGGGGCGTTGTTGTCATCGATCAGCACTGCCTTGATCCTCGTCGAGCCGAACTCGATGCCGAGCACTGCCTTTCCGCTTGCAATCACATTTTTGGCTTTGTTTCCATCTACACTCATCGTTTTAACCCTCCGTTCTTTTTTGTCGGACTATGTTCTATCTGTCGTTTAGTATACCATTATTTGGCGCTTTATGCTACAGATTCTTTATTCAAAAGGTACGATTTATTTTGCTGTTTATGCCCGATTGCGATACCTGCCGGCATTCACCCGCTCCGTCTTGTCCGACATCTGTTCACTCCGTTCCGTCCGGACGCCCGAGCGTCCGCCGCCCCAGCCGCAGCTCCTCGAGAAAACCACGCAGAGAATCGTCCAACTCGTCGAACAGCCGATGCTTTGTGCCGGAAGATTTCTGCAGATATTCGCTGCGGATCTCCCGATTCGCGAGTTCAACTTCCTCGTGCAGATCGTCCGCCGACATCCGCGATGCGCCCGCGCCGAGAATGATGATCTGCTCCAGCGCGTCAGAGGTCGCCACTGTCACATGATATTTCCTGCCTATGACGCGCGCTGTCTTCTCGATATACTGATCCGCAGTCTCGGCCTCCTTTGTGTAGACGATATGAATGTTATGATACTTCAACACCTCGCCCGGGCCACCCTCGACCTTGTACGCGTCGAAAACCAGGATAATATGCATGCCGCGGCAGCCTTGATAGTTGCTGAGGATATCCGCAAGCCTGCCCCTGGCGCCCTCGATCGTCTCCTGCGCGAGCGCCTTCAGCTCATCCCAGGCGAAGATGATGTTGTAGCCGTCCACAAGCAGATATTCGTCCACAGGCTCCTGCTTCTGGGGCTTCGCGTTCCCCGGCGCCTCCACGCGTCGGCTCTTTGCGTAATGTCTGCGCTCCTGCGAGGCCGTCCCGTAGGTGCGGGCAAAGATTTCCTCAAGCTCCTTGTCATCCGCATAGCCGCCTGCGGACTGTCCAAAACTGCCTGTGCTGCCGGAGCGTACCGGCGATCCGGTCTGCTGTACGCCTGCGCCATACGGCCCGTTCTTCCAGCCCGTTCTCTCACGCAGACTGTCGTTTTCCACACCGTCTTTATCTTCCACGGCTTTCCCGCTCCCGCTCTTTTCAAAAGCATCCGGATTTTGCCCCGCTTCGCGCGCTTCCGCTCCCGGCTTCCACCCGCTCTCCACATGCATATAATCCTGCACATACTCCCAGTTCACGACATATCCCGCGCCGTGCGCACAGAACACAGAACCTGTCGGGTTGTCCAGATCAGCCTCGGAATCATAACCGACCGCGTCGATGACCTCCTGCGCGTTGTGGCACTCCTCGTACCCCTTCAGCGTGCAGGAAAGCCTGCCCCTGCCCTTCGTGTACGCCAGCAGCTCTGTCTGATAGCCCCACATCTCGGATACAGGGGCCTGTCCTGTGAGCACCGCCATCTCCCCGTCGATCTCCGGCGGGGCAAAACTCCCGTTCATCCTCTGGATATCGTTCATTGCGCGGCCGACCAATTCGGACGGCAGCTCAAGGCGGAACGCATAAACCGGCTCTAACAGAACGCTATCGGCGCATTTCAGCCCGTGACGCACCGCCCGGTAGGTCGCCTGGCGGAAATCCCCGCCCTCCGTGTGCTTCAGATGCGCTCTGCCTGTGAGCAACATGATCCTCATGTCCGTGATCTCTGAGCCCGTGAGTACCCCGCGATGCTGCTTCTCCTCCAGATGCGTCAGGATCAGACGCTGCCAGTTGCGGTCGAGCACATCCTCGCTGCAGCGGCTCTCGAACTGCAGGCCGCTCCCGCGCTCGCCGGGCTCCAGCAGCAGATGCACCTCCGCGTAATGGCGCAGGGGCTCATAGTGTCCCATACCCTCCACCGCTGTGCGGATCGTCTCCTTGTACACGATATTTCCCTGCCCGAACTCCACCCATATCCCGAAGCGCTCACGGATCAGACTCTTGAGCACCTCGGTCTGCACCTCGCCCATCAGGTGCGCGTGAATCTCGCCAAGCTGAGCGTTCCACACCAGATGGAGCTGCGGCTCCTCCTCCTCGAGCTCGCGCAGCTTCAAAAACGTATGGTAAACGTCGCAGTCCGGGGGCAGCTCGAGCCGGTAGGACAGCACAGGCTCCAGGATCGGAAGCCCGGCCTCCGTCTCAGCCCCGAGCCCTTCCCCTGCGTAAGTATATTCCAGGCCTGTCACCGCGCAGACCATCCCGGCCTCTGCCTCCGGAACCGCCCGGAAGCCGCTCCCGGAGTAGATCCGGATCTGATCCGCCTTCTGCTCCCATTCCTCTCCGGAATCTCTGCTGCGTCCTTTAAGCGGCGCCTTCACACGCAGCTGGCCGCCCGTGATCTTCATGTGCGTCAGCCGGTTTCCCTGCGCGTCCCGCGTGATCTTGAACACACGCGCCCCGAATTCGCGCGGATACACGGAGTTTACGCTGAAAGTCCGAATCCCGTCCACCAGCTCCCGCACGCCCTCCAGCTTTAGAGCCGATCCGAAATAACAGGGAAACACCCTGCGCGCGGCGATCGCGTCCGCGATCTCCCTCACGCTCAGCGCCCCGTTTTCCATATAGGAATCCAGCAGAGTCTCGTCGCACATCGCGAGCGTCTCCCAGAATTCCTCCGGAACTGTATTGTCCGCGGCATTCGAAGTGCCCCGTACGCCGTCTGCATGGTCCGGATCATCCCGTGAAACGCCCGCGCCGTCCAAACTTCCCATCCACGCATCCAGCGACCCGAAATCGACACAGCGGCTGTCGAGACGGCTCTCCAGCTCCGCCAGAAGCGCCGCCCGATCCGTTCCCTCCTGATCCATCTTATTGATAAACAAAAATGTCGGGATTTCATAACGCTCCAGCAGTCTCCAAAGCGTTTCCGTATGCCCCTGCACGCCGTCCGCCCCGCTGACCACGAGAACCGCATAGTCCAGAACCTGCAGCGTCCGCTCCATCTCCGCCGAAAAGTCCACATGCCCCGGCGTATCCAGCAACGTCACCGGAAGATCTCCGAGCGTCAGCTCCGCCTGCTTTGAAAAGATCGTGATGCCACGCGCCCGCTCAAGCTCATAATTATCCAGAAACGCGTCCTGGTGATCCACCCTCCCGAGCGTCCGGATGCTCCCGGACAGATACAAAATCCCTTCCGAAAGCGTCGTTTTCCCGGCGTCGACGTGGGCGAGAATGCCCAGACAGATATGTTTTTCACCTGTTTTCTTCCATTGATCTTCCATGCCAGCCTCACTGTTTCCATTCGCTTTGTGCACCTTCGCAGATTTTTGCGATATTTATATTACTTATCTTACAAAATTACTGTACATTTGTCCATATCTGTCCTATAATAACATAGATATAGAATATTTTTTATATTTATCAAATATTCTTTTGAAACTTACCAAAGGATGTGGTATAATAAAAGTGTGCATTGGCATACAGGCACATTTTCCAAAACCCGTCAACCCAAATCGACGATCTGTTGTTGGATTGTTTTACAAATTATATAGGAGTTACCAATGCAAAATCCAAGCAAAACTGCCAATCCCAAATCCCATTTTTTACCGATGGGCATTTTTCTGATTTTTATATTCATTATCACTGTTGTCTTTCTCATCTGTACATTTCACGATGTTGAGAAAAATACGCGGAACACGATCAACAGCAACATCGATCACCAGGCTCAGAACTTTCGGAATATTATCAACCAGCACTTTCAGTACATAGAGGGCATTGCCGCATACATCGGCGAGCAGGAGGAGATCACATCCGAGAAAAGCCTTGAGCTGCTGGCCACCATGTCAGAGAACATCACCATGAACCGGATGGTGATCATCACTCCAGACGGCACAGGCTATTATCCGGACGGCAGCCAATGGCCGGTCGGTTCCAATGATTTTTTCCAGAAGGCACTGGGTGGCGAGCGCGCGTTCAGCAAGCCTCTTGCGAGCAATCTGGACGGCGAGCTCTGCATTGTTCTCGCGGCTCCGATCTTTCAGGACGGCGAAGTGGTCGGCGTGCTGGGCGGATCATGTAAGCTCTCCACTCTGGCCGATATGCTTCTGGAAGACGATTATTCCGGCTCGGGCGTTGTTCTGATCACAGATTCGGACGGATCCGTGATCGCATATGTCTCCGACGAGACGACGTCGGAGCTGGTCACTTACAAGACCAACTTTTTCAATCAGTTATACAATATCAAGATGGCGAGGGCAAAGCCGCGCACTGAAGTGATATCGGACCTTAAATCCCAGGGGCGTGCGCTTACATCCATAACCTATCGGAAGAGAAAATACTATATGGCTTATCAGCCGCTCGACATCAACGAATGGATGCTCTGCTATATCACGCCAAGATCCGTCGCGCGCGGTCCGTACAATTTCATTACACGCTACGGAGTCATCTTATGTGTGACTCTGGTTCTCGGCATGTCCGCTCTGCTGCTGAACGTTCTACTCTCGACAAACCGCACGCAGACAGAGCTCCTTGAGATGGGTCAGAGCGACCTGCTGACCGGCATGCTCAATAAAAAGAGTACCGAGGAGATGATCCAGCAGTGGCTTGACAGCGAGCAGCGCATCGGGCTTCAGGCCTTCGTGATGATCGACATCGACCATTTCAAGGAAGTCAATGACACCTTCGGTCACGCCGTAGGCGATGAGATCCTGCGCGGAGTCAGTAATATCATCCGCCAGGAATTCCGTGAGGGAGATATCCTCGGCCGTCTCGGCGGCGATGAGTTCTGTATTCTGATGAAGAATATCGTCTCAGATACAAACGCGATCGCCAAAGTAAGAAAGCTTCACGAGAGTATCCGCACGCATCTGTTCAAGGATATGGGAGAGAACGGACACGTCACCTGCAGTATCGGCGTATCCTATGCGCCGATGTACGGCAACTCCTTCGAGGAGCTGTACCACACCGCCGATGAAGCGCTCTATAAGACCAAAAAGGGCGGCCGAGACGGGTTCAATATTTATGACGGAAAGAAATAAATAACGTTCAGATTACTGCGAATGCAAGAGCTAACCTCGAATCCGCTTCGCTCCTTCTCGGTCGTCTCTTGCATTCCAATGAATCGAGCCACACAACAAAAGCCCCATGAATACAAGCATTCGGGGCTTTGTATGTGTGTCTCGATTCGCAGTAATCCTTATCTCTTCGAAAACTGTGGAGCGCGACGTGCGGCTTTGAGACCGTATTTCTTACGCTCTTTCATTCTCGGGTCACGGGTGAGGTAACCTGCGGACTTGAGCGTCGGTCTGTAGTCGTTGTCCGCCTGAAGCAGCGCTCTCGCAATACCGTGACGGATCGCGCCGGCCTGACCGGTCGTCCCGCCGCCGTGTACGTTCACGAGAACGTCGAACTTATCTGTGGTCTCCGTCGCCGCGAGCGGCTGACGAACGATCAGCTTCAGTGTCTCCAGTCCAAAATAGTCGTCTATATCTCTTTTATTGATCGTGATCTTGCCCGTACCCGGCATCAGATACACTCTGGCAATCGATTTCTTTCTTCTTCCTGTTCCATAAAATCTTCCGTTAGCCAATGTCCTTTACCTCCTTTTAAAATGTCAGCGTTTCCGGCTTCTGTGCCTGCTGCTTGTGATCGGGTCCGGCGTATACATAGAGCTTTCTGTACATCTCTCTGCCGAGCGGTCCTTTCGGAAGCATGCCCTTCACAGCGTGTTCAACAACTCTCTCAGGCTTCTTCGCCAACATCTCACGCAGCGTGGTCTCTTTCATGCCACCTACGTACTCTGAATGATGATAGTAGATCTTCTGATCCAGCTTCTTGCCGGTCACCTTGATCTTATCTGCATTCACGACAATCACATAATCGCCTGTATCAATGTGAGGAGTAAAGGTCGGCTTGTTCTTTCCTCTCAAAACGCTTGCAACGCCTGCTGCCAGGCGACCAAGTGTCATATCAGCTGCGTCCACCACGTACCATTTTCTTTCAATCGTCGCCGGACTTGCCATAAATGTTTTCATTGGTCTTCCTCCTTATAATCGTTCACCTGCTCCGATCTGGCAGAGGCTTAATTCCGCCCTCCCGGCGATCTTCCCCGCGGAAGATCCTTTTTGGCGAAGCTTCGGAGACTGCTTTGCTGATCGCTCCGAGCATTTCGCCGCTTGTTATTGTTATGGTAAAATGTCCGACCGGGGCTATGGCCAGGACATTTCTACACAAGTAAAAGCGCAGTTATCCTAAATAACTGGCGACACGCTGAATATTATAGTACACCATAACGGGCGTGTCAATCCTTTTTTGCCTGATTTTCCCTCTTTTGCATCAATTTCCGCGCAGCTAAATGCCGCTTACTTCTCGATTGGCTTCAGGCAGATGTTCAGCTCGTCAAGCTGCTTTTGCTCTACCGCCGACGGAGCTCCCATCATAATATCTTGCGCGTTCTTATTCATCGGGAAGGCGATAACCTCCCGGATCGAATCCTCACCGGAGAGCAGCATCACCATACGATCAACGCCCGGAGCGATACCCGCGTGTGGCGGAGCTCCATAGGTAAACGCCGTGTACATAGCCGGGAATTTTGCCTTCACCTCATCCTCGCCCAGACCCACAAGCTCAAAGGCCTTGATCATGATCTCCGGATCGTGATTACGGACCGCACCAGACGAGAGCTCAACGCCGTTGCAGACAAGGTCGTACTGATCCGCAAGAATATCGAGCGGATCGATCTCGCCGCGCTCAGCTTTCATAAGCACATCCAGTCCTCCGGAAGGCATCGAGAACGGATTGTGACAGAACTCAAGCTCTCCCGACTCCTCTCCGATCTCGTACATCGGGAAATCCACGACCCAGCAAAATTCGTATCGTTCTTTATCCATATGTCCCTCGCAGGCCTCTCCGAGCTTCCGGATCGCGACGCCCGCAGCCTTCTGCGCCATGCCTAGCTTGCCCGCAGACAGGATAACCAGCGTGTTTGGCTTCAGGCCAAGCTTTTCTGTCACCGCGGCAACTTTGCCCGCGTCCGCGTTGATAAACTTCGCGATACCGCCGGTGATCGCGCCACTCTCATCCGTCTTGAACCAATATACCTTGCTGCCCGCCTGCACCTCGATGTCCACACAGATCTGGTCAATCGCCTTTCTCGTGAGCTTACAGTCAGAGACCGGAACGGCCTTGATCACATTGCCCTCAAACGGGCCGAAGCCAATGTCGCCCAGGAGTTCGGTTACATCGGTCACCCGCAGGTCGATTCGCAGATCCGGCTTGTCGCTTCCATATTCCTCCATCGCCTGAGAATACGGAATCCGCACAAACGGCGTCTGCGAAGTCTTATCATATGCGCCATATTTGGCAAATACAGGAGGCAGCACCGTCTCGATCACGGCAAACACATCCTCCTTCGCCGCGAACGCCATCTCCATATCCAACTGATAGAACTCTCCCGGCGAACGATCCCCGCGCGCGTCCTCATCACGGAAACAGGGTGCAATCTGGAAGTAACGGTCGAAGCCGGAGGCCATCAGAATCTGCTTGAATTGCTGCGGCGCCTGCGGCAGCGCGTAAAACTTCCCGGGATGCTTTCTGGCCGGAACCAGGTAATCCCTGGCGCCCTCCGGCGAGGAAGCGGTAAGAATCGGCGTCGTGATCTCGAGAAAGCCCTGCTCCGTCATCGCATTTCTCAACGCAGACACCACGTTGCAGCGCAGGACGATATTGCTCTTCACGGCCGGGTTTCTCAGATCCAGATAGCGGTACTTTAGGCGCAGCGCCTCGTCCGCGTTCCGGGAATGATTGATCTCAAACGGCAGCTCCTGATGCCGGCAGCGTCCCAGCACCTTAATCTCCTGCGGTACCACCTCGATCTCACCAGTGGGAATTTTGTTGTTTACATTGCTCCTCTCCCGCACAATGCCAGTCACCGAGATCGTCGACTCCTTGTTCAACGCCTTGACCGCTGTCATCATCTCTTCGGTTTCAACGACAACCTGCGTGATTCCATAATAATCGCGCAAGACAACGAAAGCCAGATTGCCTCCGACCTCGCGCACATTCTCCATCCAGCCGGCGATCGTCACCGTCTGCCCGGCATTTTCTTTCCTGAGTTCTCCACAATTATGTGTTCTGTATTGAGACATTTTTCACATGGCTCCCTTTTTCGTTATTTGATTCCACGCATTCTATCCCGGAATCCCGGGTTATTTTATCAGATTTCGTTTCGGATGTCTACAGAAAATCCGTGCTCAATTCACTTAAATAGCAACGAGCCCTGCGAACCCCGAAAAGCCTTCGGCTTTCCCACCAAGGCGCGCTTTGCCACTAGGCTCGAAATAACCTCGCCAAATGGCAAATGTGTCAGTCGCGCGCAGTCGCCCTATAAATACGCTGTCTCATGAAATTGCCTGCGAGCAGGCATTTCGTGTTCCACCGTATTTGCATGGCTCGTTGCTAAACCGAAAGTTCTATCTTCCGCCCTGTGTGCTGGTAGCGGTAATAGCGCACCCCGGCTGCGTCAAGCATGCGCCTCGACGCGGTGGCTGCCGATCCATCATGATACTTGTCGTCGTCATACACGATTGTCTTAATTCCGGCCTGGATGATCGCCTTCGCGCACTCATTGCACGGGAACAGCGACACGTAGAGCTTGGCTCCTTCCAGGCTGCCACCCCGATAATTCAGAATCGCATTCAGCTCGCTATGCACCACGTATGGGTACTTGCAGTCCAGTTCGTCACCCTCACGCGCCCACGGAAATTCGTCGTCCGAACAGCCTGCCGGGAAGCCGTTGTAGCCCATCGACAAAATCTTGTTGTCGCCGCTCACGATGCAGGCACCCACCTGCGAGTTCGGGTCCTTCGACCGCATTCCGGCAAGCTTTGCAACGCTCATAAAATACTCATCCCACGAAATATAATCCTTGCGTTTATCTGACATAATCATACCCTCCTCTGTATATTGTCTATAGCTTTCAGTCCCTGCAAAATCCCTGCCTCATTAGCTCTCTTGCTGGAACCTAGTCTCCTGAATCATCTTCTCAGCGGATTCCCTTCCGGACAATGTACTGCAACATGGCCTCACAGCCCTCGAAGATATCCCGATACGCTTTCTCAAAATCCCCTGTATACCATGGATCGTCAATGTCCCGCGGCCTGTCCGAAAAATCCAGCAGTCGGCTCACCTTCTTCTCCGGATCGTCCCCGAGAATTCGCATCATATTACGTAGGTTGAACTGCTCCATCCCGATCAGATAGTCATACTCCTGATAATCGCGGCGCTCCATCCTGCGAGCCGTCTTGCCCTCGCAAGACAAGCCGTGCTCCGCCAACTTCCGTCTCGCGGGTGGATACACCGGATTTCCGATCTCCTCCAGGCTTGTCGCTGCGGACGCGATATAAAACTGATCCTCCAGTCCCTGCCGCCGCACCAAATCTTTCATAATGAATTCCGCCATCGGCGAACGACAGATGTTGCCGTGGCAAACAAATAGTATTTTTATCATAAATGAAAATCCTCCTAAAATGCCTTGATTTGCCCTGTTTTGCCGCGATTTGCGCTGTTTTCCTTTGTCCACAGAGTTGTTAAATAAATCACATTCTGGGCAAAATACAGCAAATCGAGGCAAGTTGAGGACGTTAATCGTAGTAAAAACGTAGTAGGAAGTGGGGTAGGTTACTACCTAAAAGAGACAAATCTTACTTGGCTTTTTTCTTTCTATCATCCCAGCGGTAGAAACCATCTGCAGTTAATTCCACCAAAAAACCTTTCGCTTTAATCCCTTCTACAAGCCTTTTCATTCCACCAGTTATTACATTTCCTTTTCTTAAATATCTGTTTATCATATCAATGATTGACTCCATGACATGTGGAACGTCATATGATTCAAATGCCATGAACAATCGTCTTTCACCTTCATTAGGGTCATTTACAGAAAAGAAATATTCTGCTGCTCGTATGTGGGCAAGAGGTATTCCTGCATCCGAAGATTTCACAAAAAACTCCCAATAATGATCATAATCCCTTTCCAGTATCAAAAAACGATCCATATATAATTTCTCAAGATCGACCCATGCTCTTAGAGAATCTTTACTATTCAAAGCCTTCTGAATACCTTTCTGAATATCCTTTGATTTCTGAATAAGTGAAATACGTTCATCATCTAACACATTTTTTAGTTCTTCAATCTCTTTAATGTATTTTTTACGAAAATCAAGTCTCTTTACATCATCAATAGTAGTTTCATATCTGTCTACTTTCCTCACAAAGTTCTTTAAATTATACAATGCCAATAAGGCCCTCAAGTATAATTCTTCTGGTTCTTCATTTTCACTGGAATGGCCATTGAGATTCCTATCTTCACGCAGCTGCTCCATTGCCCTTTTTGTCTGCCCTTGCACACAGGCAACAGATTTACATCCCCACGATAATATTTCAGAAATGAATGTTACATCCATATCATCAATACTGTAATGGTCTATCCCTATATCTCGCATTTTTTCATATGCAGCAATATATTTATCTTTAAATTTTGAATTCGTCTCGACTTCCTTCTTTGCCTTGTCATACAAAATCTGCTGCCAGCCCGGCTGAATTATTAATTTCAAAAAGTCTTGGCAAACATTGCATCGCAATTTTTCCACATCCGCCATTCTGTTCCGTACATCCACTCTTTCTCCTCCCATCAAATGCTTGAAACAGAGCACATAATCCTTAGATTATATGCCCTGAACAAGCATAGTTAGCAACTACCGTTTCCGGCAATCACACACCCCTTATGAGTATCAATCATACATGTTAATACTCTTTCGGCTGCAGTTGCATCCATTTTCACTGCAAAAATTATGCCAACTACATCCACACCAAGGGCAAGAACAAATTTCCAATCAATCGTGACATTCAAGTTCATAGTACTACCTCCTTTCTGGAGTCCAAACTCCCAGCCAATATTTGGTAGACTATTTCACTCTTGTCTTCATAATCTTAATGAAATTTCATAGAATATCGCGAAACCGAAATTTGCTAATACCTATTCTATCACATTATCATATTTCCTGCCACATAAAAAGACGCCCTACCGAAGCAGAACGCCATAATCTTCTTTCCTTATTAAACTACTCGAAATATCTTTTGTGACACCGGAGCCTCTCCTTTGACCTTTTCCAGTTCTTTCCTGGCTTCTGCCAGCTCCTCCATTCGCTTCAGTTCTTCTGCCGCATCTTCCAGCCCCAGGTGTGTGTAAGTATTCAGCGTTACCCCGATGTCACTGTGCCCCATCAGATACTGCAGCGTTTTCGGATTCATGCCCGACTTTGCCATGTTGCTGCAGTAGGTATGGCGGCAGACATGAGGCGTGATATTCGGCATCTGTATCCGATAGATCTCATTGTACCGCTTTACCATATGGTTGAAACGGTGTTCCCAATGCATTGCCACCAGTGGCAGTTCCTCCTTGTCTGTAAACAAGAATCCCGTATATCCATCTACCATCTTCTCATACCTTGGTTTTTCCCGATCCTCAATGATCGCCTGGAAGCATCGGAACACATCCTCTGTCATCGGCAGCTTCCTGGTCCCAGCATTCGTCTTGGTCGATTCGACAATCAGTTTCATATTTGCAGTTCTCTGAAGCTGATGGTCAATATTGATGATCCGCTTCTCCAGGTCGATATCTTTGAGCGTAAGCCCACAAAATTCAGAAATCCGCATTCCTGTGTGAAACAGAATGTAAACCACCTCATAATACTTGCAATAGACATTATCATCATGGACAAATTTCAGGAACTTCCGCATCTGGTCTTTTGTGATGGCCTCTCTCGTAACGCTGTCATTGACAATCACCGTCGCCAGTTCAAAGGCAAAAGGATTTTTATGAAGCACATCATCGTCCACCGCCATCTGAAAAGCCGGCCGGAGAACCCCACGCACCGTTTTAATCGTGCTGCTGCCTCTCCCATCCTGCTGCAGCTTGATCAGAAACAATTTCGCATCTGACGTTTTAATGGTGGCGATCTTCCTGCTGTTGAAAGGTTCTTTTTTGAGCAGGTTCTGTACAAAATTATAGTTAGTTCGTGTACTGTGCTTTACTCCTGTCTTTGTCATCAGATAGCGCTGCACCAGCTCCTCAACCGTGATATTCTTTCCTATCGGATCCACCTGCGTATCCAGATCGTACCCGATCTGCTTTTCCAGCTCCCTGAGGGAAAGACACGGCTTCTTCCCTACCGGCAGCTTATCGGTAGGCTCCAGACGCCAGCTATACACAAAATGCGGTTTGCCGTTGATATGATACTTGAACTGATATTTTCCATCTGCCCGGATGGATTCTCCCCTGCGAAGGACTCTGTGTTTGGAGTCTCTCCGGTTTCCTGCTCTTCCTGCCATTAAGTACGCCTCCTTAACTCCGGATGCTTCTCCAGATACTTTGTAAACTCAGTACGAAGGATCAGCCTGCGGCTACCATACATTGCAATAAAAGGAATATCCTTTCCCTCTTTCAACAGTTTATAAAATTTCCGCCGGCTAAGCTCAAATAAAACAATCGTTTCCTCTTGATTCAGGATATCCTTCTCATCAATTGCCGTTTTCTTCATGATCTGTTTCCTCCTCTTTGCTTATGAGGGTTTCAATATAATCTTCAAATTTCGCACGGACGATCAGATAATGGTTCCCCAGATACAGAGCGAAGGAACCTTCATTTTCCTCTGCCAGACGTCTCATCGTCTTAACTCCAATGCTGAAATATTCGGATGCCTCCTTTATCGTCAGCATATATTTCTCACTGACCGGAACCGCTATTTTTTCTGTCTCCTTCATACCGCAACCTCCTCTCGGTATTCCATTGATTTAAGGTCATGACATATATCACTCTGATGCCCCAAAAAGTCAACTACGTTTGGCAAAGAAAAAGAATTTAAATCGCAGAAGACTCCTCGATAAACTTCTCAAATTTTGTTCTTATAATAAGATAGCGATTCCCACTGTAGACTGCAAACCGACCTATATTATCCTCCGCCAGACGTCTCATCTTTTTAATTCCAATGCTAAAATACTCAGATGCCTCCCGCATTGTCAGCAAATATTTCTCACTGACCGGTATTGCTGTTTTTCCTTCTGTTTCTGCAGCAAACTCATTCATCATGCTGTCCACCCCCCCCAGATTGTCCGAAAATCTTTGTCTTCCATGGCCCAAAGTCATTTTAGAGCATGAAAAAATCAGGTTTTA
>CANQVT010000058.1 GCA_947627365.1 uncultured Lachnospiraceae bacterium
TCAGTGAGGAGTTGTTTTATTTTGTAACAAAAAAGATGCCGTATTTATGCGGCTTCTGGCGTTTCGCAAACGCCAATGTAAAGTGCAGCATGAAAGGAGGCATATTGGAATGAATCAAACTGATACAGGAAAGTTTATTGCTGGTTGCAGAAAAGAAAAAGGATTGACGCAAGCTCAATTAGCAGAAAAGTTAAACATTACCGACAGAGCTGTTTCTAAATGGGAAACGGGAAAAAGTATGCCCGATTCATCTATTATGTTGGAACTTTGCAATATTTTAGATGTTACTGTCAACGAACTATTAACTGGGGAGAGGATAGAAATGGATAATTATGAAGAAAAAGTAAATGAAAACCTCATTGAATTAAAAAGAAAAGATGAGAATAATATGAACAAAAACGCCATAATATCGACAATATACACAATCGCTATGGTTATTGGTATTATGGTATGTTGTATATGTGATATTGCTATTTCGGGAACCCTGACATGGTCACTGATTGTACTTATCTCTGTCTTGGTTACATGGATCGCATCTTTTCCGCTTATATTGTTGGGAAAGAAGGGTGCGTTGGTGGCAATGATTGCTATTAGCATTCTCATTGTACCATTTATGTATATATTAAGTATTTTGATAAAAGTCGATGAGGTATTTCACATTGGTGCGATAATGTCGATTATTTCACTTGTATTTTTGTGGATCATTTATATTATGTATCGTCGACTTAAAGAACGAAAACTACTGGCAACAGGAATTACATTCTTGTTTGCAATCCCATTTACATTTTTAATAAACAGTACATTGTCAAAAATGATTGGAGAGCCTGTAATTGATATTTGGGATATATTATCTGTATTTATTCTGTTTATTATAGCAGTTGCTTTTATCATTGGAGATTATGCAAGGGAAAGAGGTTATATCTGACACTTGATGGACAGTTTGTTGATTGTAGTAAAGTAATGCTGGAGGATACTCGATGAGAAGGAATTATTTTATCGAAGGATTGCAGGGGGCCGGAAAAACTACATTTGTTAAGCAGATTTCGGCATACCTGCAAGATTATCAGGTTTTTCAAGAGGGAGATTATTCGCCCATCGAGTTGGCATGGTGTGCTTATGTTACAGAAAAACAATACGACAGAATATTGGAAGAGTATCCGCTGCTCACCGCGGAAATCAAAGCCAAAACGACTGAAGAAGGAAACTACAGAATTGTCTGTTATACAAATATCCTAACAGACGTTCCGGGGTTTTATAAAGACATGAAAAAATATGAGATATATAATGGAAATCTGGATAAAAACGCATTTGAAAAACTGATTCTGGAGAGGTTTGCAAACTGGAATGGGGAGGGACAGATTTTTGAATGTTCTGTTTTTCAGAATATCATTGAAAATCAGATGTTGTATCTCTTAATGTCCGACGATGAAATTCTGGATTTTTACAGAAGATTGAAAAGTACTCTCGGGAGCAGAGCATACAGAATTATTTACCTGGATGTGGAAGATATCCCGGAAACAATCGACAGGATCCGAAAAGAGCGTACCGATGATAAGGGAAATGAAGCGTGGTTTTCTGAGATGATCCGATATGTAGAAGAATCGCCGTATGGGAGGATGCAAAAAGCAAGCGGATTGAGAGGACTCATCAAACATCTGGAGCAAAGGCGGAGGCTGGAACATCAGATTATTGAGGAGGTTTTTCCGAAAAATTCTGTGAAGATTAAAGCGAAAAGCTATGATCCTTTGGCAATTCCTTATTTTGCGCTGGGATGAATCGGAGTTGAAGGGTGCATTTCCGGATATATGAAGAATATTGGAGGATACCTTTTATGAAGTTGATTGAGCCTACTATGGAATATGCTCAGCAAATTATGGCATACCGAAAAG
This sequence comes from uncultured Lachnospiraceae bacterium, assembly GCA_947627365.1. Lineage (GTDB taxonomy): Bacteria > Bacillota > Clostridia > Lachnospirales > Lachnospiraceae > Choladousia. Next base: position 1,890 of record CANQVT010000058.1, read on the forward strand.
AATTTCTTGAACGTGGCGATTCAATGGACGGTACTGGCGCGCTTAGAAGAATGGACAATCCGCAGTACTGGATACAGCATTCCAAGCGCTGTAAAGATCCAAGCGCAGTGCCGCAGGGACTAGTTCCGGCAACACAGTATTTGTTTGTGCGGGAAGAAGATGAAAAAATTGTTGGTATGATTCAGATCAGACATTATTTCAATCCTTATCTGGAAAAGTTTGGGGGACACATCGGTTATTCTGTTGTGCCAAGTGAACGCCGCAAAGGATATGCGACGCAGATGCTGAAAATGGTGCTGCCAAAGTGCAGGGAATTAGGGCTTGATAAGGTGCTGATCACCTGCGACTATGGCAATGAAGGAAGCAAAAGAACGATTCTGAAGAATGGCGGAATATACGAATCAACCGTTTACGAACCAGATGAAAAAGTAGACGTGGAAAGGTACTGGATTCATCTGACAGACGAATGAATTTTGCTATCCGTTCAACGCCTTGAACGCACGTACAACCGCGGCTTTGTCCTCAGCGCCGAAGATTGCGCTGCCGGACACGAGCAGGTTTGCGCCTGCCTCGACGCAGAGCGGGGCTGTGGTATCGACATTGATCCCGCCGTCCACAGAGAGATAAGGGGAGAGCCCCAGACGGTCGCACTCCGCACGGATCGCGCGCAGCTTATCCAGACTCTCATGGCGGAAGGCCTGTCCGCCGTGACCGGGCGTGACTCCCATGACGAGGACGAGCGCCAGATCCTTCAGGAAGGGGAAGACCGCTTCCGCAGGCGTGGTCGGATTGATCACGAGCCCGGCACTGCAGCCGTACGCCTTGATCGAGGCAATCGTGGCGGTGATGCTGTTGGCTGCCTCCGCATGGAAGGAGATGCAGTCCGCCCCGGCGTCCACAAAGTTCTTAACGTAGGGCAGCGGATGCGTGATCATAAGATGCACATCGAAATAGGCTTCCGGCAGCGCGTTGCGAAGCCCCTTGAGCACGGGCAGTCCGAAGCTTAGATTGTCCACAAAATGTCCGTCCATGACGTCGAAGTGGATCATGTCCGCACCGGCGTCCAGCACCTCACGGCAGTCCGCCCCAAGTCTCGCAAAATCAGCTGATAATACAGAAGCACTTAGTTTAATCATTATGTAAACTCCTTATCATTTCGTCTTTTTTACCCAGTTTGTTCATTCGAACTATGCGGCAAACGCGATGACCCAGGAAATCCATCGCGGGAACTTTCTAAAGTCTCAATGTTTCCCTTGCCCATAATACGCGTTCGGTCCGTGCTTGCGCATGAAGTGCTTGTTCTGGATGTTGGTCGGAGCCGAGGCTACCTTCGGGTTGATCTGCTCGGTGAACATAGCCATCTTCGCGACCTCCTCCAGCACAACGGAGTGATAGACAGCCTGCGCAGCGTCCTTGCCCCAGGTGAACGGGCCGTGATTGCGGCAAATAACGGCCGGAACATAAGTCGGATTGATGTCGCGGCCACGGAAGGTCTCAACGATCACATGGCCGGTGTTCGTCTCGTAATCCTCCTCGATTTCCTCGGTCGTGAGGTTTCTCGCGCAGGGGATCGGGCCATAGAAATAGTCCGCGTGCGTTGTGCCGTAGGCCGGGATGTCACGCCCCGCCTGCGCCCAGGATACTGCGTAGGTGCTGTGCGTGTGCACGATGCCGCCGATTTCCGGGAACGCGTTGTAGAGGACGAGATGCGTCTTCGTGTCGGAGGAGGGGTTCATGTCGCCCTCGACCTTGTTGCCCTTGAGATCCATGACGACCAGATCCTCCGGCTTCAGCTCCTCATACTCGACGCCCGAAGGCTTGATCACGAATAAACCTTTCTCACGGTCGATTCCGCTGACGTTGCCCCAGGTATAGGTGACAAGATTACGGCGCGGCAGCTCCATGTTCGCCTCGTAGACCTTTTGTTTCAGTTCTTCTAACATATGATTTCCACCTTTCAACTCGATTTGATCGATTTGCCATGCAGTCTAAAGAATTCAAAGACATGTTTTGACTCTGCGATCTTGTACTACTGATTGTATCTGTGAAAAAGTATACCATACTGTGTCAGAATCATCAACAAAGGATCGCTCAAAAAAGGAAAAATACACAGACTGTATACGGATGTGCGATTGAAAACATGAAATGGTTCTGGTATACTGAACGAAATACGGGATCTACCGCAACAAATCTTATCCCGGATTACGTTGAAGAATGGAGAAGAAGGAATATGGACGAGCGATCCCCGTTTCTATCCACGTTAGCGAATTTTACTTATGATGTGGCGAGCGGCGGTGCCATTCGGCACCTGACGGATTTGGGGTATACGGCGAGGCAGATCTGGGAAACACTTTCTTATCCGACGCCGATGAAACGGATACAGGAGCAGATGTGGAAAAGATTGCTGGAGACTGAGATGATACTTGTGAAGGAGCCGGGGAGCCCGAGAGAGACTTCTAAATTCGTCCGGGAATATGATAAATACGGGAGGACGAGCTTTCGCATGGTCTCTGAAACTGCCTTGCAGGAGAACAGAGTTTGTACCTTGGAAATAAAGGCACACGTCTCGGAAAAGAAAAGACTTTTTGAGCTTCTTCAGCGCAAGCTTTCCGAAAACGGAGCGAAGGATTCTTACGCCGCCTGTGAGTTTGGCTTACTGGCGGCCGACGAGCCGGAAAAATACCGCGAGCTGCTCACTGCGCTGGATGAGCGGGAACGAGAATATATCGAGGGACTGCCGTGGGAGAGAAAGCTCATATATCACAAGCTGAATGAGCGGATGCAGAAAATTGTGTTCCGGCTTCTGGAAGCTGATCTGTGGCAGGGAGACTGCTATTTCCTTGGCACCGGGGAGCGGGTTCATCTCGTTTAGCTTCACGGAACGAGATACGGTATTTTGAAACAGATCCGCAATGGATGAAAGGCTGAATTTATGGTACTTAGAATCAATGAACTGAAGCTTCGCCCGGATCACACGGAGCAGGAGCTTACACATGAAATACAAAGAATTCTGCGGCTATACGGGGAAAATCCGGAGTACGAGATCGTGCGCCGCTCGATCGACGCGCGAAAAAAGCCGGAGCTGAAATATGTCTACACCGTGGACGTCAAAGTGCCTGATCCGCGCGCGGTGATAAAGCGGATTCACAGCAACAAGGTCACACTTGTGGAGAAGAAAGAGTATGTGTTCCCCTATTGTGGGAAATTTACGGAAAAATCTCTTCCGCCGGTCATAGTCGGCAGCGGCCCCGCCGGGCTGTTCTGCGCGTTGATGCTTGCGCGGGCAGGGCTTTGCCCCATCGTCCTGGAGCGCGGAGAGTCGGTCGATGAGCGGGTGCGCACGGTCAACCGTTTCTGGGAGAGCGGGCGGCTGAACCCGCAGTCGAATGTACAGTTCGGCGAGGGCGGAGCCGGTACGTTCTCAGATGGAAAGCTGAATACGCTGATCAAGGATCCGGACGGGAGGATCCGTTTTGTGCTGAGAGAATTTGTCCGGGCGGGTGCGTCGACGGAAATCCTGTACCATCAAAAGCCACACATCGGAACGGACGTGCTGGTGGATATTGTCCGGACGATCCGCGAGGAGATCAAGTTGCTGGGCGGAGAATTCTATTTTAACAGCTGCCTGACCGGAATTTCAGCTGACACATCAGGGCAGGACATTTACGAATTGTCAATCAACCACGGTGAGCGCACGCTTCAGACACAGCATTTGATCCTCGCAATTGGTCATAGCGCGCGGGATACCTTTTCTATGCTGTATGAGCTGGGACTTCCGATGCAGGCGAAAGCCTTTGCGGTAGGCCTGCGCATTGAGCATCCGCAGAAGGAAATCAACGACGCGATGTATGGGGAGAATTGCCCATATGAGCTTGGCGCGGCGCCTTACAAGCTGACGCACAAATGCGCGGACGGCAGAGGCGTCTACTCATTCTGCATGTGTCCGGGCGGCTATGTCGTAAACGCGTCCTCAGAGCCGGGCCGGACGGCGGTAAACGGCATGAGCTACAGCGGGCGGGACAGTGCGAACGCAAACAGCGCGATCGTCGTCACGGTTTCGCCGGAGGACTACTGCCGGGATCAGCGGAAGAATTCAAAGGATGAGCAGCCGGAGAGAGCTCAGAGCCTGTGTCAGCAAGAGGCTGAGAAGGACAATCCGCTCCTGGGAATTGCTTTTCAGAGGAGGCTTGAAGAAGCCGCCTACGCATGCGGCGGCGGAAAAATACCGGTGCAGCGGTTTGAAGATTTCTGCAAGAACGTCCCGACGACTGAATTCAAAACAGTCCGCCCGCAGTGCAAAGGCGCATATGCTCCGGCAAATCTGCGCGGGATCCTTCAGGAGGCGTTAAATACATGCGTCATTGAGGGAATTCACAGCTTTGGGCGGAAGATCTCCGGTTTCGACAATCCTGACGCTCTGCTGTCCGGGGTGGAAAGCCGCACGTCTTCTCCGGTGCGCATTCTACGCGACAAAGACTGCCGCAGCAGCGCGTTTCCCGGTATTTATCCCTGCGGCGAGGGGGCGGGCTACGCGGGCGGAATTACTTCTGCGGCTGTGGACGGCATTCGCGTCGCAGAATGTGTGTGTCATTCGATACAAAATGCAAGTTTCTGAAATTTTAATGGTTTGAAGTGTATACTTTACTGAGAAATTGTGGTAAGATATTAAATGGTTTCGTATGCGGAACGGGCAGAGAGTATCAGGAATGAACAATGAAAGATACGGAATTATCTGCAAACCAGGCGGAGTTTTCGGGGGATGCTCCGCGTACAATGAGAAGCTTACCGAAAGAGGAGCGGCCGTACGAGAAATGCTTTGAGCACGGCGCGGAGTCGCTGACAGACGCGGAGCTCCTGGCGGTAATCCTTCGCACAGGCATCAGAGGCGAATCTGCATTGGAGCTATCGAGGAAGGTCCTTTCCCAGACAAAAGAGGCTGGTGGACTTCTCGGCATCTATCATATGTCGATCTCTGATCTGACAAAGGTAAAAGGACTCGGCCGCGTCAAGGCGATCCAGCTGAAATGTATCGCTGAACTGTCGCGCCGGATCGCAAGAGCCACGTTTTCAGAAGGGGTATCCTTCCACGAGCCGGAGATGGTGGCGAGATATTATATGGAGGAGCTGCGGCATCTGGAGCAGGAAATCATAATGATTGCCATGCTCAACAGCAAGGGGCGGCTTCTGAAGGACCAAGTCATCTCGAAGGGGACAGTGCGCGCGTCGCTGATCTCTCCGCGTGAGATTTTCATCGAGGCGATGAGGAATCAGGCAGTCAGCATCATCTTGGTGCATAATCATCCGAGTGGGGATCCGACGCCGAGCAAAGATGACATCATCCTGACACAGCGTGTCAGAAAGGCAGGAGCTATTGTGGGGATAGAGCTCCTGGATCATATTATCATAGGGGACTGTCAGGCAATCAGCATGAGGGAGCAGGATTTCTGGCGTGAGGAAAAATCTGTGAGGGGTACTTTGCATGTTATTTCAGAGGATTTGCGGGATCGATCTGGGAACAGATACGATTAAGATACGGGATAAAAATGGCAAATTTTTTCTGTACAGTAAGAACGTGATTGCGCTTCGGGAGGATGGATCTCCACTTGCAATCGGCGATGCGGCATATGAGATTTACGAGAAAAATCCCACAAACATTCGTGTCATCTGGCCGATGGCCGGAGGGGTGATTGCAAATTCGACGGAGATGGAGATGGTGCTGTCCCATCTTCTGAAGAAATTTTCCGGGATCTTTCACAACGGGGCGTCGCTGTGTATCGCTGTGCCGAGTGATATCACTCAGGTAGAGAAGCGCGCGTTCTTTCTTGTCATGCGCGGAAAGATCAACGTAGGCAGGATCCGGTTGATCGACAAAGGGATCGCGGATGCGGTGAGCGCAGGCCTCCCGGTGCTTTCAACATGTGGGCACATGATCGTGAATATCGGAGCTGACACAACGGAGATTTCCGTGATTTCGGCCGGAAAAGTGATCCTGAGCCAGACGATGAAGATCGGCGGACGCAAGCTCGACGAAGACATCGCAACGATGGTGCGCCGCAAGTTTAACCTCAGCATCGGACAGCAGACGGCTGAGTCTTTGAAGAACAACCTGGCGTTCATGATCAACGGCCCGAAGCTGGAGCAGAAGGTGTTCGGGATCCATACCCTCTCGGGGCTTCCGAAGTCCGAGCTGATCCCGTCGCTTGCAGTCAGTGTCGCGATCATTGATACAATCGACGCAATCATTGAGAATATCAAGTCGATCTACAACCGCGTACCGCCGCAGCTGATGAAGGATATCACACGTGAGGGAATCTATCTGACTGGAGGCGTTTCCATGATCCAGAACCTGCCGGAATATATTCGCAAGGAGATCGGTATCCCGCTGCATCATATACAGGATCCGCGCAACAGCACGATCCGTGGATTGGTAGAGATCCTGAACAACAAGGATCTGCGGAAATTTACCTACACGCTGAACGATCTTGCGCGAATACGATAGGATCGGTGAAAGCGGACAGAGACGATAAAGGCGGACAAATATGAAAAAGAAGGCAAACGAACAATTGAAAAATAAATACATGCTTGCGGTGCTTTCCGCGCTGTGCGTGCTGCTGATCGTGGTATCGTTCCTCGACAGCAGTGTAGTAGCGCCTGTGAAGCAGGTGAGCGGATTTCTGATCACCCCGATACAGAAGGGAATCAATGGCTTTGGCTCCTGGCTGTCCGAACTCACGGACAATTTCGAGGATGCGCAGACTCTTCGGCTGGAAAATGAGGAGCTTCAGGCGAAGGTGGATTCGCTGACGGAGGAAAACAGCCAGCTTGTGCAGGACAGAGAGGAGCTCCGCAGACTTCAGACGCTCTATGATCTGGACAAGCAGTACGACGAATATGAGAAGGTCGGCGCGCGGGTGATTGCGAAGGAGCCGGGCAACTGGTTTCAGCTCTTCACGATCGACAAGGGCTCTGACGACGGGATTGAACCGGATATGAACGTGATCTCAGGGGGCGGACTGGTCGGAATTGTGACAGAGACAGGGCCAAACTGGTCCACGGTGCGCGCGATCATCGATGACAACAGCAACGTGAGCGCAATGGTTTCCACGACCTCGGATCAATGTATTATCGCCGGAGATCTTCGCCTGATCGACGAGGGCTCTCTGAATCTGATTCAGCTCACGGACGTGGACAACAAGGTTCATGTCGGCGACAAGGTTGTCACCTCCTATATCAGTGAAAAATTTCTGCCCGGGATTCTGGTCGGTTACATCAACGAGCTGAACAACGACGCCAATAACCTGACGAAGTCCGGCTATATCACGCCTGTCGTGGATTTCCGCCATGTGCAGGAGGTGCTGGTGATCCTGGAAAAGAAGGTGTATGTGCCCTCCGATTCCAAGTCTGTACAGCCGGATACGACCGATGAGACAGATAGTGTTGGTGAGACAGAAAACCCTGCCGTCTGACAGCAAAGTCTGACGGCGGAATGGAGTGATTGATTTATGAAACGAAAAATCACGATGGCAGCGTTGATCCTGCTCTTTCTTCTTCTGCAATCCACGCTTTGTCAGAAGATCGCGGTAGCCTCGATCAAGCCAAACCTTTTGATTATTCTGATCGTGTCGTTCGGCCTCATGCGCGGGCGAAAATCGGGCATGATGATCGGATTTTTCTGCGGACTGCTCGCAGATATCTTCTTTGAGAGCATCATCGGATTCAACGCGATCATTTATATGTGGGTCGGCTATCTGAGCGGCTACTTTTACCGGATTTTTTATGACGACGACATCAAGACGCCGCTGTTTCTGATCTCGGTCAGCGATCTGGCCTATGGGATCATCCAGTATTGCTTCCGCTTTCTTCTGCGCGGACGCATCCAGTTTTTCAGGTATCTGGGGAGAGTCATACTTCCAGAGGTGTTCTACACTCTGATCGTGACGATCATCTGTTATCGGATCTTGTATCTGATCAACCAGAGACTCAACCTGAGCGACAACAGAGGAGTTGACTATTTTGTTTGATGAAATGAAGAAAAACTTTATAAAGGCAGTCAATTCGAGGGTTCTCGTGATGGTCGTCGTGATCATGCTGATGGCGGCAGTTCTGGTCCAGCGGCTGTTCGAGCTTCAGATCGTACAGGGCGAGAGCTTCCAGGACAATTTTTCCCTCTATATCACGAGGGAGCGTTCCCTGCCGAGCTCGCGCGGTAATATTTTCGACCGCAACGGCAACCCCATCGCCTACAATGAGCTTTCCCACTGTGTGACCTTTGAGGACAGCGGGACCTATCCGGATACACATACAAAAAACCTTGCGATCAACGGTATGCTTTACCGCCTGATCAATCTGCTCGCGGAACAGGGGGATACCGTCGTGAGCGACTTCAGGGTGGATTTGACGGAAGATGGCACATACGAATACAACGCAAGCGGTTTCACGCTGAATCGTTTCAAGGCCGACCTGTTCGGACAGGCGCTGATCGACGATTTGACAGAGGAGGAGCTGAATATCACGGCGCCTGATTTGATGGCGATGCTTTGTGATGAGAAGCACTACGGGATCTTCGACGCAAAGGTCACAGACGCCGAGCGGGAGGAATATGGACTTCCAAAGAGCTATACAGATGAGGAAATCCTGCAGCTTGTCTCCCTGCGCGCGGCGATCGCAGCCAATAATTTCCAGCGCTATCAGGCGGTGACGATCGCTCGGGGCATCAGCGATCAGTCTGTTGCGCGGATTCTTGAAAACATTGCGGATTTCCCTGGCGTAGCGATCTCCGAGGAGTACCGCAGAATCTATACGGATGCAGAGTATCTCGCCCCGCTGATCGGGTATACTGGTAAGGTATCGGCGGAGGAACTTGAGAAGCTTCAGGAGGAGGACGCCTCTTACACGGCGAATGATATCGTCGGCAAAACCGGACTGGAGAGCGTGCTGGAGACGACGCTGCAGGGTGAAAAGGGGCAGGAGGTCATTTATGTGGACAGCCTCGGACGTACGCTCGACGTCGCGTCACGCGAGGAGCCGCAGGCCGGGAACGACGTCTACCTGACGATCGACATGGATCTTCAGCGGGCCGCCTATCAGATTCTGGAGCAGTACATCGCCAGTATCGTCTATACGCAGACGATCAATGAGGAAGAGTTTCATTCGGAATGGATCACCTCGTCTGACGAGGTGAAAATCCCGATCTATGATATCTACTATGCGCTTTTTGAAAACAATGTCCTGGATGTGAGCCATCTGAAGGCGAAGGACGCGTCGGCCAATGAGAAGGCGGTTTACAATGCGTTCCTTGACAAGGCTGCAGAGACCTTTTCGCTTATCAAGGACGAGCTTCTGACGGACGCCCCGACGGCCTACAAGGATCTGGAGGATACCTATGAGATTGGCGAGCAGTACCAGGTCTACATGTCCTACATCGTGAATGATATGCTGATGCAGGGCACGGGTATCCTGAATGAGGATGCAATCGATAAGACAGATCCTGTCTACAAGGCGTGGACAGAGGATGAGAACATCAGCCTCAAGGAATATCTGACGCACGCAATCTCAATGAACTGGCTCGACATCACCAAGATTTCGGGAGACGCCGCGTACATGGATACGCAGGAAATGTTCTCGACTCTGGCGGATTACATCGCGGATTATCTCTATGATGACGATAACTTCTGTAAACTGGTTTATCGCTACATGCTGCAGGAGGATCGCATCAGCGGCGCGGATATCTGTCTGCTGCTTTTTGACCAGGGCGTGTTGGAGATGAACGCAGAGGACTATGAGAATCTGCAGAACGGAACGCTCGGCGGATACGATTTCATCCGGTCAAAGATCTACAATCTGGAGATCACGCCGGCGCAGCTCGCTGTGACGCCGTGCTCCGGCTCCATTGTCCTGACCGATCCGAATTCCGGGGAGGTGCTGGCCTGCGTAACCTATCCAGGCTACGATAACAACCGCCTTGCGAACGAGATGGACAGCGATTATTTCAACAAGCTGAATATGGATAAATCGTCGCCGTTTTACAGCCGGGCGACGCAGGAGGCGACTGCTCCCGGATCCACGTTTAAGCTGGTCACGGCAGTGGCCGGCGTGATGGAGGGCGTGCTGAACATCGGAGAGGGCATCGGCTGTACAGGAAAATTTGAGATGTGGGATGCGGCGATCAATTGCTGGAATAAATGGGGACATGGAGTGCTCACGCTTCAGCAGGCAATCACGGAGTCCTGCAATATGTTTTTTAACACGATCGGATTCCGCCTTGCAAGTGTGAACGGAGAGTATGAGGATGCCGTCGGCATTGAGGCTCTCACGAAATATGCGTCAATGTTCGGCCTGAATGAAGAGTCCGGCGTTGAGGTGCCGGAATCCTCGCCGAACATCTCGCAGATGGACGCGGTGCGTACCGCGATGGGGCAGGCGGATAATCTGTTCACGACGACACAGCTTGCCCGGTATGTAAGCACGATTGCGAACAGCGGTACATGCTACAATCTGACACTTGTCGACGCGATCACCGATTCGAGCGGAAGCGTGCTTGAGAAGCATCAGGCCGAGGTACGCAATACGGTAGAACTTCCGCAGGATCTCTGGAATACGATCCATGCGGGCATGCGCGGCGTAGTACAGAACCATAAGGCGTTCAAGGATTTCAAGGCTGTCTCTGTGGCCGGCAAGACCGGTACCGCGCAGGTGAGCACGGATGTGCCGAACCACGGCCTGTTTATCGGCTACGCGCCATATGAGAATCCGGAGTCGGAGGACGCGATTGCGATCGCCGTGCGTATTGCGAACGGTTATTCTTCGGCCAACGCCGCGCTGGTAGCACGCGACGTGATCTCGTATTATTATAAGGTCGAGCCGGAGGACCAGCTTATCACGGGGCATGCGTCGGAGACTTACGACGATTACGCCATCAACGACTAAAATGCCAGAGTTCGCAGCACGGAGCAATCCGTAGGTTTTATCTGTCAATAAAGGAGGACGCCCTATGGACCACAGTCAAAGCGCAGTAACGCTCAAAAGCAATCCATACGGTCTGATTCTGAACCTGGATCCGGAGCTTTCGTTCGATGAGCTCTGCGCGGCGGTCGGGGAGAAATTCAAAAGCTCCGCCGGTTTTTTCAAAAACGCGAAGCTTGCGCTGACATTTCGGGGAAGGGTACTCACGCATGAGCAGGAGTCTCGGCTGATTGAAGCGATTATACAGAATTCGAAAATCGAAGTCATCTGTGTTGTGGATGAGGATAAAGGAACGGAGGACTACTACAGAAAGGCGGTCACACATACGTTGGAAAAGCAGGAGACTGCGCAGGGGCAATTCTACCGCGGGACACTGCGCTCCGGTCAGGTACTTGAGACTGAGACGAGCGTTGTCATTATCGGCGACGTGAATCCGGGCGCGCAGATCATCTCCAGGGGAAATATCGTGATTCTTGGCTGCTGCATGGGAAATATTTATGCAGGAGCGGCCGGGGATCGGAGCTGCTTTGCGGCGGCACTTACGATGAAGCCGATGCAGGTGCGGATCGCGGACAAGACAGCCCGCAGCGCAATTGTAAAAAAGGCAGACAGCGGAGAGTATCCGGTGGAGCCTATGATCGTATATATCCGGGACGATCATTTACAGATCAAGCCCATTACCAATGATACGCTCGGAGAATATCTCTCTTAAGGTACACCAGATGAGTGATCAGACGGAAATGGGAGGATGAAAACATGAGTGAAGTAATCGTTGTTACATCAGGGAAAGGCGGCGTGGGAAAGACAACCTCGACTGCCAGCATAGGTGCGGGTCTGGCCCGTATGAACAAAAAAGTAGTTCTTGTCGATACCGATATCGGCCTTCGCAATCTCGATGTTGTGATGGGACTTGAGAACCGCATCATCTACAATCTGGTGGATGTTGTGGAGGGAAATTGCCGTGTGAAGCAGGCGCTGATCCGGGACAAGCATTATCCGGGGCTGTACCTTCTGCCTTCCGCGCAGACAAGGGACAAAAGCGCTGTGTCTCCGGAGCAGATGATCAAGCTTGTGGACAGTCTGACGCAGATCTTCGACTATGTGCTCCTGGACTGTCCGGCCGGGATCGAGCAGGGCTTTCGCAACGCGACGGCGGCTGCACAGAGGGCGGTTGTAGTCACTACGCCGGAGGTATCGGCGATCCGCGACGCAGACCGGATCATTGGTCTTCTGCAGGCTGGCGGTATCAAAAAGATTGATCTTGTCGTCAACCGTATCCGGATCGACATGGTGAGGCGCGGAGACATGATGTCCGTGGAGGATGTGCTCGACATCCTTGCGGTCAACCTGATCGGAGCGATTCCGGATGAGGAAAGTGTTGTCATCGCAGCAAATCATGGGGAATCCGTCGTCGGAAGCGACACTCTGTCCGGGCAGGCCTACATGAACATTGCGCGACGGATCATGGGTGAGAAGGTACCGCTCATCGACCTGGAGAGCAGTGTGACTTTGTTGCATCGAGTCGCTTCACTGTTTCGGAGGAAATAGGGGCTGGCATGGGACGTTATCAGGAACGTTACACGCGCACGTCAGGAAAAATCGCGAAGGCACGCACAAAGCTTACCATTGCATCTGACCGGCTCGACTGCAATCAGACAGAGATGGCGCAGTTGCAGGAAGATGTTGCGGACCTTCTTTCGAAGTACATGGATCTTGACCTGGATCTTTTCGAGATCAGGCTTGAGATCATCAGCAGGACAAAACGAGGGATAAGAAATGTTAAGACAATACAGATTAAGTGATTACAGGTTTCGGCTGGTGTTGTGGGTCGTTGTGCTCTCGGCTCTCGGGACCCTGATCATCGGAAGCGCGAATCATGAATACCAGATGAAGCAGACCTTTGGCTTGATCGCCGGGGTCGTCGCCATGATTTTCGTCTCGTTGTTTGATTATACCTGGCTTCTGAATTTTTACTGGCTGATCTACCTGGTGGGAAGCGCGCTGCTTGTCGCAGTGCTCTCGCCGCTTGGCATAACAAGAAATAATGCGACGCGCTGGATTAACATCGGCTTCCAGTTTCAGCCCTCTGATATCGTGAAGATCATGCTGATTTTGTTCTTTGCCAAGTTTTTCGAGATGCGCGAGGACCGGATCAACAAGCTAAAGACGATTCTGTTTGCTATCCTGCTGATCGGTATTCAGCTTTTTCTGGTTTACAAGGAGCCGGATCTCTCGACTACAATCGTCGTCGCGATGATGTTCTGCGTGCTGATCTTCATGGCGGGCCTGAGCTACAAGATCATTTGCGGTATTCTCGTGGTACTGATTCCTGTTATGGTCATCCTCATGAGTATCCTGATGCAGCCGGAGCAAAAGCTGATCAGTGAGTACCAGATGAAACGAGTCTACGCCTGGCTGCGCCCGGACGAATATCCGCAGGATGCGTATCAACAGCAAAATTCGATCAAGGCGGTCGGCTCCGGCCAGCTTTACGGCAAGGGGCTGAACAACGACGATATTGACTCCGTGAAGAACGGTAATTTTATCCCGGAGACACAGACGGACTTCATCTTTGCGGTGGCGGGAGAGGAGCTTGGTTTTATCGGCTGTTGCGGAATTGTGCTTCTGGAATTTCTGATCGCGCTGGAATGTCTGCTGATCGGGCGGCGGGCGAAGGTGCTTTCCGGGACGCTGATCTGTGCCGGAATGGCCTCGCTGATCTTTTTCCAGAGCTTTATCAATATCTCGGTGGCGACCGGTATCCTCCCGAACACCGGTATCACGCTGCCGTTTGTGAGCAATGGTCTCACATCTCTGATCAGCTTTTGTATCGGAATCGGTTTTGTTCTGAATGTGGGACTTCAGACAAGAAAATATTAAAGGAGGTAGAGCAATGAATGTAGCATTTATCGCGCATGACACAAAGAAGCAATTGATGCAGAATCTCTGTATCGCGTACAGAAGCATTCTTGCCAAGCACAATTTGTATGCGACCGGAACGACCGGGCGACTGATCGAAGAGGCTGCCGCCTTGAATGTGCACAAGACACTCGCAGGACCGATTGGTGGCGAGGAGCAGATCGGCGCGATGGTAGAGCAGAACCAGATCGATCTTCTGATCTTTCTGCGAGATCCTCTGAGTTCCCGCCCGAACGAGGCGGACATCAACAAGGCGATCCGTCTCTGCGATATCCACAATATTCCGCTGGCGACCAACATCGGCTCTGCGGAGGTTCTTTTGAAATCACTGGACAGAGGAGATCTTGAGTGGCGTGAAATGTACAGATAACACTCCGCAGCCGTCCATGTATACAGAGCGCGAATGGTTGCGGATACAGGAAAAAGAGAAAAAGGAATCAAAAAAGCAACGCCGCAGGATCCTGGTTGCCGTCGTCCTGTTTGCGGCCGCGGCTCTGCTTGCGTTCCTTGTCTATTATTTTGTGCTGCGATCCCATGACTACACGCTGTTTCGGCCTTATAGCCGCACGGATAGCAGTCTTGGCGCGGGCGGAAGTCTGCGCTCAGACAACATCATGGAGCCGTTTGCCTCGGATCTGTGTGTGGTAAACGGGGACGTCAATCTCACAAAGCTGTCGATCGGGGCTTATTCAGCCGGCCTGTTTGATTTAAATGGGCGAAGGACCGTCTATGCCAAGGACGTGTTCGCACGGCGCTCTCCGGCGAGTATCACGAAGATTATGACGGCGCTTGTCACACTGAAATACGGCAATCTCGACGACATCGTGACCGTGACGCCAATCGTGAAGGACATCGAATTCGGCTCTTCCGTGTGTGACGTGAAGGAAGGCGACGTGCTTTCCCTGAGACAGCTTCTCTACGGGATGATGGTCGCCTCGGGAAACGACGCCGCTATGATGATCGCGGAGCACATAGGTGGCTCTGTAGAAAATTTTGTTTCGATGATGAATGACGAAGCCGCCGCGCTGGGAGCTACCGGCACGCACTTTACGAATCCGCATGGCCTGACCGACCCGAATCATTATTCGTCTGTCTATGATATCTATCTGATGCTGAATGCCGCGCTCAAATACGATACGTTTCAGGACATCATCAGCCGCAAAAATTATTATGCGGAGTACAAAAGGCAGGATGGAACGGATGTCGCTGTCACCTGGGAGTCTACAAATTCTTACTTTACGAATGCCGCGGAGAAACCGGACGGGATGACAATCTCCGGCGGCAAAACAGGGACGACGGACGATGCTGGCGCATGTCTTGCAGTTGTGGCGAAGGATTTGTACGGAAACCCATATATTGCGGTTATTCTGCACGCGGAAGACAAGGATACGCTATATCCTGAGATGAACCAGCTATTGACCCTGGCTGGAAATTAGTCAGAATTATTCATTTTTGTGTTGTATTTTTTGTGCAGATAGACTATAATCATCTTATCAAATATCTGCCACCGAAGGAGGAGACGACCCATGATACAGTTGATTTTAGGCGAAAAAGGAAAAGGCAAGACGAAGATCTTACTTGACAAGGTGAATTCAGAGATCAAAACAGCTCATGGAAGTATCGTTTATCTTGATAAAAGTACCAAGCATATGTATGAACTGAATAACAGGGTGCGTCTGATCGATGTCTCATCGTTCGCGCTCAAATCCAGCGGAGAGTTTGTGGGATTCATTTATGGCATTCTCTCTCAGGATCATGATTTGGAGCAGATTTATCTCGACAGCTTTTTGAAGATTTCGCAGACAGACGAGAGCACTGTGAATGAGATATTGGACAGGCTCAACGAGATCAGCGAGAAGTACAATGTCACATTCGTGTTCAGCATCTCGATCAATGAGAGCGTGCTTGGCCCGAAGTTCAAAGAGAATATCATTGCATCGTTATAGGATTTGCATTTTAGGGATACATAACGACTGCCGCAGACTGCATGGATAATTCCAAATCAGCTGCGGCAGTTGTTTTTATTCTGAATCAGATTCGGTTATTCTCTTCCCATTTCTCGTACACGGCCGTAGAGACTCAGCACATAAAGACCGGCCAGTCCAACTAGAATATATATAATTCTCGAAATCCACGACATGTTACCAAACAGCAGATTTACGAGATCCAGCTTGAAAATTCCAATCAGGCCCCAGTTGACGGCACCGATAATGACAAGAGTGAGTGCTGTGTAATCAAAACCTTTTCCCATGCGCTTTTCCCTCCTTTTTCAGAATAATGATAGTTTC
>CANQVT010000059.1 GCA_947627365.1 uncultured Lachnospiraceae bacterium
GACTTCTCATTCCATTCTATTTTAACATCATTTTCAAATAATTGAACCCCCTTTTCCTGTAAATTTTTATAAAAATCTTTAAAATCCGCCTTTAATATCCCTGCGACCTCATCTTTTGTGCGGATTACCTCCACGGCCTCATACTCCTTTGCCGTATACTTCCGAAGATACAGCGGCAGGTAAAAGTTCTCCGCCAGACGGCATTGCATGAGCTCAGAAATCAGATCATACTGCTTAAGCGAACCAAAATTTTCCGGAAGCGCAAACGGCATATCCCCCGCCTGAATCATCCAGGAGATTTTTTCCTGTCCGGTGTAATACTTTTGCCGTGCGACGAAAGACACTTCATCGTAGTATTTCAGGCTTCTCTGGATTACGATATCCGCGTCCGCAGGGACGTGCTGCCAGGAAATCACTTCTCCACCGTCATTGTAGATCGGAAGGGAGCCGGACACAAGAAGATCGCCCTTCTTTACCTGAGCTCCGGCCTGCACAACCGGAAGGCCGGCTCTTACGTAGATCGAAACAACTGTTCCCGCGCGTGATGCCACAAGGCTGGACGGCTCCTGCTGCGCTGCCATCTCCCTTTCGTCGTCAGCCCCCATGATCCCTTCTTTTACATGGATGAGCAGACGAGTCCCTTTCATTTCAACCGCCACCCAGGCAAACCCTGTAAAATTATTTCGAATTTCTGACGCAAGCGCCTTGCAGTCGACACTGGATTTCCACATGCCATGTCGTATCCCTGCCTGACCGAGATATTCGAAGATCACATCGTCCGTCTGCGACAGGTTCCCGTCAATGCGGATGTTCCAGATATGTGCCGAGAGCCAGAGCATCAGTGCGAACGCCGCCGCGATCCCGACGAGATAAACCCCGCGTTTCCGGTACCTGTGCATAAAAAAAGGAAGCCCATGCCGCTCCGTGATTCTGACAGACGCATGGCTCTTCTTAACAATTGTTTTCAGGCTCTTGAAATCCTTCCTGCTTACATACGCCTCGTAGGCCTCATCCACCGGCAGAAGTTCCCACAGCTTGATCTCATGGTAAGCGCACAGATTCAGAAAACGGTCGTAAGAACTTCCCATGATTCGTATGCGCACATATCCTTTCAGCAGATTTGAAAACTGTCCCCTCATTTTGTTCCTCCCTCCGCAGTATAAATTTACAGATATTCCAATTTGTTGATATACCCGGAAATCTCGATCTCCTCCTTCGTATAATTCACAATCCGCAGTTTCTTTCCGCTGACGCAGATTTTCCTTCTGTTTGTGACCAGACGAATCTCCTGCTCCGTATAGGAAGAGATTCCCTTGAAATTCTCGATGACGACGCGCTCCTGGCCTTCCATTGAGACCAAAACATTTCCTTTCAAAAAGTCTTCCGGAATCTGTGCCGCCTCCACAAAGGCTTTCATTGATTGCTTCAGATGCTGTTTCTTCATATGGGTCATGCCTCTGCGCTACGGATTCTCTCCTACAATTTATGTTCCGGCGTACACAAATATGCCGCGGACAACAGACGCAGTGTATGCGTCGGCTCCACGGCATTTTCGCAATTATATTATTCTTTTGACGTCACATGTGATGCGATATTTCATGCTTCATTTATGATAGGGTTCACCGCGCATGATACGAAAACCTCGGTAGATCTGCTCAAGAAGGATCAGGCGCATCATCTGGTGCGGGAAAGTCATTTTGGAAAAGCTGAGTCGAAAATCTGCGCGACGCAACACCTCGCCTGACAGTCCAAGCGAACCGCCGATCACGAACACAAGGCTGCTCTCACCCTGCACACCGAGCTTTTCTATCTTCTCAGAAAACTCAACCGAATCAAGCGCCGTCCCGTCGATCGCGAGCGCGATCACATAATCGGTCTCACGGATACAGCGCAGAAGCCTCTCTCCCTCGATCATTTTGATCTGATCCTCCTCTGCGGCGGATGCCCCGTCCGGCGTCCGTTCGTCTGCCACCTCGACAATCTCCAGCCTGCAATATTTTCCGAGCCGTTTCTGGTACTCCGCAACCCCGTCCTGCAAATACTTTTTTTTAATCTTTCCTGCTGTGAGAATTCTAATCTTCATTTCGTACATTCACCGAAAGTTCAAATATTGCTTCGGAATCATACGTCACCCCAAAGTCATGGACTACCTCAATACAAATTGAGCACAAGCGAAGAAGAAACCTTCTTTTTGCTGTTGTAGAAGTCTGCATAGATCTGCATATATTTTTTCATCTTCACTGTCGTCTTATTCTTGATTGTAGTTATCTTCCCATTCTTCGTGTTGAGTCGGATCCCCATGAGTTTCCAGCCCTTTTTCGCCGTTATGCTAATTTTCTGTGACTTTTTTGGATTTTTTGCGGTGACAAACATTCCTTTCCCGAACTTAGACGCATAGTTTTTTGAACCGATCTTAAAGGAAGCGCAGGCATTTTCATATTTCTTTACCGTCACCTTAAGACTCAGCTTTTTCGTCTTATTTCCATATTTCACTTTGAAGCTGATGTTTGTCTTTCCGGGATTCAGCGGCTCTACAACAAGCTGGACATACTTGTAGAACGGACTTTTTGATATCGCAACAGCCGCCACATTGCCTTTGCTGCTCTTTAGTCCTGTAATCTTGCTCTTCTTTGTTACCCCCATAATATCCAGAGAATAAGACGGCACCGGATCCGCCACCATGTAAGTTACATTTTTTTCGGAGAGTTCAGGAGCAGCAGCCGCCTTCGGCTCCAGCACTCCAAACATAACTGTCAACACAAGCACAGTCAGCAAAAGCGAGCGTTTTCTTTTTGTATTCTTCATACTCTTTCCTCCTCAGCCATACTGTTTGGTTAGTATATGCATGAATGTTACCATAAAACAATATATAAGTAAAGGAAAAAGCGCCGCGAACCAATTACAAATCGATTCACGGCGCTGCCTTTTTCCGGCTTTTCATATATATTTTGCGACGCTTAAGGCTTTACGCCGTATATTTATGCTCAGCTCTTTGCGCTCAGGAACTCATGGATGCCCTTCGCAGCGGCCTTGCCCGCGCCCATCGCGAGGATAACCGTAGCCGCGCCTGTCACAGCGTCGCCGCCCGCGTATACGCCGTCCTTGGAGGTCTTGCCCGTCTCCTCGTCGGCGATGATGCATTTCTTGCGGTTCACATCCAGGCCGATCGTCGTGGAGGAGATCAGCGGGTTCGGCGAAGTGCCGAGCGACATGATCACCGTGTCCACCTCGATCTCGAACTCAGAGCCCGGAATCTCCACCGGACGTCTTCTGCCGGACGCATCCGGCTCGCCAAGCTCCATGCGGATGCAGCGGATGCCGCGCACATTGTCGTTCTCGTCGACCAGGATCTCGGTCGGATTTGTCAGGAGGTCAAAGATGATGCCCTCCTCCTTCGCATGATGCACTTCCTCCGCACGCGCCGGAAGCTCTGCCTCACTGCGGCGGTAGATGATATGTACCTCCGCGCCCAGGCGAAGCGCCGTCCTCGCCGCGTCCATCGCAACGTTGCCGCCACCGACGACCGCCACCTTCTTGCCGTGTACGATCGGCGTATCGTAGTCGTCGCGGAATGCCTTCATCAGGTTGTTTCTCGTCAAATATTCGTTCGCGGAGAACACGCCCTTCGCGGTCTCGCCCGGGATACCCATGAACATCGGAAGTCCTGCGCCGGAGCCGATAAACACGGCCTCGAAGCCTTCCTCATCCATCAGCTCGTCGATCGTGACCGACTTGCCGATGATGACGTTCGTCTCAATCTTCACGCCGAGAGACTTGACGTTCTCTACTTCCTTCGCCACCACGTCGAGCTTCGGAAGACGGAACTCCGGAATGCCGTAGACCAGCACTCCGCCCGGCTCATGCAGCGCCTCGAAGATCGTCACGTCGTAGCCGAGCTTCGCCAGATCGCCCGCGCAGGTCAGCCCGGAAGGACCGGAACCGATCACGGCCACCTTCTTGCCGTTCTTCGCCTGCGGAGCGGGCGGCTTGATGCCGTTCTCGCGCGCCCAGTCAGCCACGAAGCGCTCCAGCTTGCCGATGGACACCGGCTCGCCCTTGATACCACGGATGCACTTGCCCTCGCACTGGCTCTCCTGCGGACATACACGGCCGCAGATCGCCGGAAGCGCGCTGGACTCGGAGATCACCTTGTAGGCCTCCTCGACCTTGCCTTCCTTCAGCTCGCCGATGAAATCCGGGATGTTGATGTTGACCGGGCAGCCCTGCACGCACTTCGCGTTCTTGCAATGCAGGCAGCGCTGTGCCTCTTCGACCGCCTCTTCCTTATTGTAACCGAGACATACCTCGTCAAAATTTGTCGCTCTCACCTTCGGCTCCTGCTCTCTCACCGGAACCTTCTTCAATACGTCTGCCATTATTTGTCACCTCCGCAATTCCCGCATCCGCCGTGATGCGTCTTGCCCTCACGGAACTCGAGCAGCTTTCTGCCTTCCTCCGTCTTGTACATCGCCTGACGCTTCATCGCCGCGTCAAAGTCGATCAGATGTCCGTCGAACTCCGGCCCGTCGACGCAGGCAAACTTCACCTCGTCGCCGACCATCACGCGGCAGGCGCCGCACATGCCGGTGCCGTCCACCATGATCGGGTTCATGCTGACGATTGTCTTGAGATTGTATTTCTTCGTGGTCAGGCAGCAGAATTTCATCATGATCATCGGGCCGATCGCGACACAGTGGTCGTAGCTCTTGCCCTCTTTCTCATGGAGATCCTCGATGACCTTCGTCACCATACCGCTCCTGCCGTAGGAGCCGTCGTCCGTCGTTATGTAAAGGTTGCCGCAGACGGATTTGAACTTGTCCTCCATGATGACGAGATCCTTCGTCTTCGCGCCGATGATCACATCCACGTCGACGCCGTGCTCATGCAGCCACTTCGCCTGCGGATACACCGGAGCCGTGCCGACGCCGCCGGCCACGAACAGGATCCTCTTTTTCTTCGTCTCCTCAAGCTCGCTCTCCAGGCACAGCTCGGACGGCTGTCCCAGCGGTCCCACAAAATCGCGGAAGGAATCGCCCGTCTTCAGCTGCGCGAACTTCTCTGTGGAAGCTCCGATCGGCTGGAATACGATCGTGATCGTCCCGGCCTCTCTGTCATAGTCGCAGATCGTGAGCGGGATTCGCTCGCCGACCTCATCCGCCTTGGCAATGATAAACTGCCCAGGCAGGCAGCGCTTTGCAACACGGGGCGCATCTACGACCATCTCGTAGATGTTGGCTGCAAGCTGCCCTGCTTTCAGAATCTTGTACATATCCTACCTCCATATTCGTACTTTACAGGGAAGCCCCTGCCCTTACTTCCGCCCATTCTCCCGACGATCTTTCCTCAGATACGATGCGGGCGGTTCATATCTTATACAGTATATTACAACCATTTGAAAAATTCAACGGCAAATTTACGGATCATAACACAGGTTTTTGTCCGGATATCCGCAATACTAATTTTGCTCCAGATAGTTCTCAAACTCCTCCGCCGACATCAGGATCTTTCTGGGCTTCGTGCCCTCCTCCGGACCGACAACGCCGGCGTCTGAGAGCTGATCCATGATGCGCGCCGCGCGGTTGAAGCCAATCTTGAACACACGCTGCAGCATGCCGATGGAAGCCTTGTCCTTGTCGATGATGAACTTCCCGGCGTCCGCGAACAGAGCATCCATATCCTCATTTCCGCGTGCCGCGGAGACGGCCTGCTGTACCTTCGCGATCTGCTCCTCCATCTGCGCGTCGTAGGACACAGCCGTATTCTCATTCTTCAGGAAGTCAACGACGTCCGCAACCTCCTCGTCCGAGACGAAGGCGCCCTGCACGCGCGCCGGCTTCTGGTAGCCCTGCGGATAGAACAGCATGTCGCCCTTGCCGAGCAGCTTCTCGGCGCCGTTCATGTCGATGATCGTGCGCGAGTCCACGCCCGAGGAAACTGAAAACGCGATACGGGACGGCATGTTCGCCTTGATCAGACCCGTGATGACGTTGACCGACGGACGCTGGGTCGCGATGATCAGGTGGATGCCCGCCGCTCTTGCCAACTGTGCCAGACGGCAGATGGAATCCTCCACCTCTCCCGGCGCGACCATCATCAGATCGGCAAGCTCGTCCACGATGATGACGATCTGCGGGAGCTTCTGCGGCTTGTTCTCGTCCTCAATATCCTTCAACGCCTCGATCTTCTGATTGTAACCCTTCAAATCACGCACGCCAACCTCGGCGAACTTGTCGTAGCGCGACATCATCTCGGCTACGCCCCAGTTCAGCGCGCCCGCTGCCTTTTTCGGATCGGTCACGACCGGAATGAACAGATGCGGGATGCCATTGTACACGCTCAGCTCGACCACCTTCGGGTCGATCATGATCAGCTTAACCTCCTCCGGCGATGCCTTGTAGAGCAGGCTGATGATGATCGTATTGATGCACACGGACTTACCGGAGCCGGTCGCGCCCGCAATCAACAGGTGCGGCATCTTCGCGATATCCGATACGACCACTTTGCCGCCAATATCCTTGCCTGTCGCGAACGCGAGCTTAGAAGGATGATTCTTAAACTCGTCTGACTCCAGCAGGTCTCTCAACGATACCGCGCTGTTCTCGCTGTTCGGCACCTCGATCCCCACGGCCGACTTGCCAGGGATCGGAGCCTCGATACGGATATCGGCCGCCGCCAGATTGAGCTTGATATCGTCAGAAAGGCCCACGATCCTGCTCACCTTGACGCCCTGCTCCGGAAGCAGTTCGTAGCGCGTCACGCTCGGGCCGCAACTCACGTTCGTCACAGTCGCATGCACGCCGAAGCTGTCCAAAGTCTGCTGAAGCTTCGCCGCCGTGCTGCGAATCTCCTGCTCCTGGTTGCCGCCTTTGCCGCCCTTGCCTTTTTTCAGCAGATCGATTGGCGGATAAATATATTCCGGGCGTACCACCTCGGCCGTCTTCGCCATCTCAGCCTCAACAGAGGCAATTCCCTCCTCAATCTCCTTCTGCGAGGAGCGCGGATTTCGCTTCGAGGATGTGTGCTCTGTCTCCACAGCAGTCTCCTGCGCCTGCGGCTCTTCCTTTTCGTAGGATTCGTCCGAAGACTTCTCTGACTCCACAGTCTCCGGCATCGCCCGACGTATTCCCCCTGACGATGTCTGGCTATCACGCAGAGATGCGTCTGCACGCGTCTCTGTCTGAATCCCTTCAATATGCAGCCTGGAAATGTCATGATACAACTCGAGTCCGGAATCGCCCGATGGAGCATTCTGTCCACCGATCCCATTTTCCAGTTCGATATAACTTTCTCTTCCCTGCGTGTTTTCAGAAGCTCTGTTTCTCCCAGCCGTTCCCACGGAAGCGCCGCTTCTGCCGGCGCGTCTTCCCGCGCGCTCTGCGAAAGCATTGTTCCCAGCGGCAGTATTGCCAGGAATGATCTCGTGAACCTCTGTCCCGATCCTGGTCGGATCTCCCTGAATCTTCGTATCCGTCGTCACGCCGGACACCTTGTGATGCTCACGCCCGTTCACCGGAAACAGATTCGGCACTTCAATCTGGGTCCTCTGCGTATGTACCACAGCTTCCTGCTGTCCGTAATTCACCGTCTGCGTCCCGCGCTTTCCCCTGCGTTTTCTGTCGCCTGGCATCACAGCTCCCGATCCCGTCTGCTGTGTACCTCCATACATAGGCTGTCCCGGCTGCTGCGCGTTGCCATATACAGGGTTCCCCGTCGCGTGCTGCCTCTGCCGCATCTGCGTTTCAACTGTCATCTGTGTCTGTCCTGCTCCGCTTGGCAGGGTGCCCGGCGCATTTGTCCACTGCGCGCTGCCCGGCATATCCGAGCTCTCTGACTCACTCATAAACTCCCGCGGCAGATCCCAATCGTCTCTGCGCTCCCGTTCTCTGCGCTGTGCCTCCCTTCGCCGCGCATTGGATTCCTTCGCAGACTGAACGACGCGGCTGCCCTGATGCTTCACGCTGCGCATCAATGATTTCTGGGTGATCAGCACAAGACATATGATCGTGAGGATCAGAAGCACAATTCCGGTTCCGACCACTCCGAACGCAGGTCGAAACAGACCGCAGACAGCCCCACCGATCACACCGCCGCCATTTTTGTAGGAGGCGCTGTGCTCGTAAATCTCCGTAATATCTGTGATTCCCTGATAATCCTTCGTGAACAGGGTTGCAAAGCTGCAGATGCACACAAACAAGCCCAATGAAGAAAAGAATTTAATCCCCGCCACATGACTGCCACGATTCGAGATTAAAAATGCTGCCGCAATGAACAGTAAAAACGGAAACAGATACGCAGTGATCCCGAATACACCAAAACTGATATCAGAGACCACGGCGCCCACATAACCGCCTATCCCGAGATAGCTGATAAAGATCAGGATGCAGACCGCCAGCACGAGCCACAGAGCAGCCTCGCGCATGATCAATGGATTTGCCGGCTCCCGCTCCGGTTCCTGTACCGGCGCAGGGCTTTGATTGACACGCCTTGTGTCAGAACGAGATGTCTTCGCAGACGCCTTCCCCTGAGCGCTGCTCTTTTGAGACGCCGTACTCCCCTTTGCAGGCGTCGTTTTCTTCTTTGCCGTATTCGTTGCCAATTTTTTCTCCCCTTTAGACAAATTTCCATTGCTGAACCGCTTCGCCCTCAGAGAAGGCCGCGCGGCTCACCGCTTTTGCAAGACTCAGATCAGGAAGTGGCCAACGATTGCCACGATTCCCACAACGAAACAATAATACGCGAAATATTTAAATTTCTTCCTGCGCACAATGACGAGCATTGTCTTGATGCAGATGTACCCGACCACGCCCGCAAATACCATACCGACCGCGTAAATCGCAATCTGCGGCGCCTGAATCGGCTCCGCGATTACATCCTTTACCTCGAGCACAGCAGCACCTAAAATTGCCGGGATCGAAAGGATAAAAGAATATTTCACCGCGAATTTGCGGTCAAGTCCACAGAAAAGGCAGGTCGCGATCGTAGTCCCGGAGCGCGACAGGCCCGGAAGCGTCGCAAGTCCCTGGGCAGCACCGATCACAAGACCGTTCCCATAGCTGACGGTCTTCGGCGTCTTGTTTCCCTCTTTCTTGAGCTCCGCCATCAGAAGAAGCACACCCGTGATCAACAGGCAAATGCCCGGAATCAGAAGCGTCTCCGAGGCGCCCTCGACAATATCCTTGCCAAGTACACCAATGACGCCGGTAGGCACAGTAGATACCAGAATCAACATTACAAACTTGCGATAGCTGTTGCTCACGATCTTTTTGTATTTCAGTGATGTCTTATGTATTCGATTCAGAACGAAGGTACGCAGATTTGAAAATACGTCCCCGACCATGAGGAAAAACTCCTTGATCATGTTCCAAATGTCCTTGTGATAGACGATGAACACCGCCGCAAGCGTGCCAAGATGAAGCATGATGTCAAACAGCATGCTCCCGTTTGTCTCAACGTGAAAAATATTCTGTAGAATGGCGAGATGTCCGGAGCTGCTGACCGGCAGAAACTCCGTCACACCCTGCACAATTCCAAGTAGGATTGATTCAAAAACAGACATAGGATCCTCCCGCCTATACTTCTCAAATTATTAGCTCAAATACCGTTTCAGAAGCATTATAACTGATTTATTATAACAGACAATTTGAGGAGAGACAAGTTTTTTCCGGAAAACCCTGTCAAAACCTTTTTCACTCATTTCCCTCTATCATCTTATATAGCCTGCCAAGCGCATCACTGATCCCGCCCACCTCATCGATCAGCCCTTCTCTTACCGCATCCTCGCCGACCAGAATTGTGCCGAGATCCTTTGTGAGAATACCGGTATCCAGCATCAGCTCTTCCAAGCGCTCCCGCGTTGCATGGGAATGCTCGGAAATGAAGCCCAGAATGCGATCCTGCATCTGTTTGAAATAATCATAGGTCTGCGGGGCGCCGATCACGGTGCCGTTCATGCGCACCGGATGGATCACCATCGTCCCGGTCTTCACAATGAACGAATAGTTTGTTGACACGGCAATCGGCACGCCGATAGAATGACTTCCTCCCAGAACCAGCGATACGGTCGGTTTGCTCAGGGATGCGATCATTTCCGCAATCGCAAGCCCAGCCTCCACATCTCCCCCAACCGTATTCAACAGTATCAGAAGGCCTTCAATGTCCGGGCTGTCCTCGATTGCCGCCAGTCTCGGCAGCACATGCTCATACTTTGTTGTCTTTGAATTTGCAGACAGACACTCGTGTCCCTCAATCTCCCCGATCACACTTAACAGGTGGATGCTATGGCTCAATGCAACCTCTCCGGTCTCTCTGATCGCCTCACGCTGCTCCTCTTCCGCCTCATTCTCTTTTTCGCTGTCGTGTTCCTCTTCCTGCTTTTTCATATCCTCT
The DNA here is from genome assembly GCA_947627365.1 of uncultured Lachnospiraceae bacterium. Taxonomy (GTDB): domain Bacteria; phylum Bacillota; class Clostridia; order Lachnospirales; family Lachnospiraceae; genus Choladousia. The sequence continues at coordinate 10,387 of CANQVT010000059.1, forward strand.
GTCATCTGCGGCCTCCTTCTGCTACATTATATTGTACGTCCGTATCCGTTCAGTACCAGTATTGCCCGAAAACGAAGAAAGCATACCACAGACACTAACAAAGCCGCCGTATGCCCGGCCTTGTGATAATCCGAGCAACGGCAGCCCCTGTATATCCATATGAAACAAGCTTATGAAATACTAAATTCTCAGTGATACAGATATTCCCCGCGCAGGGTATGAACCATCTCCTCGTATCGCTGCCTGCACGCCTCGTTCTGTCCGGCCTCAATCATGCGAATGCACGGAGAAAGATAATTTTCCCAGATCAGGCGATAGATCTCGTCCGCATTCTCCCGCTGGGCGATGTGCTTCACCACGGACGGCGCGACATCATAGTATTCCTCTATCATCGCTTTTCCGTCCGGCAGGGAGGCAAGATAGGTATCTCTGTAATTGCGCAGCAAAGTCAGCTCGTAGCAGTCGTCCGGTTTGCCAAAGGTCTGACAGACCGCCGTTGTAATATAGCAGAACTTCTTGTGGAAACCCTGCTCGATCTCTGCGTAGGTTGCCGCCTGGATATCCGATTTCGGGAAAGCCTCCTTCCAGCCCGCGGTCAGCTTGTCCGCAAGCGGAGCCGACGAATTTCCTTTGTATTCCAGTACCATAGGAAGAACAAACGCCACCATCGCCATATTGAGATCCAGCATCCTGCGCTCCCTGTCTCCACGGCGTCTGCACTGATTCATCCTTCCGGTCGCGTAATCCACAAGCGCTGCAGCCATATTTTTCAGGAACTGATCCTTATCTATCACGGAATTGTAACCGTTCTCAATCGCGTCAAAGGTCTGAACATTCATCTGATACAGCTTCTGAAAATGATCCGGATACAGATTTCTTTTGAAATTCGGAAGCGGATCCTCGCAGCACTCCAGAAGCTTCGGCATGCCCTCGATCCCGGTCAGATAGTAGTTCATCCGTCTACTCCTCCAGATTCGTATATACTGCCTGGACGTCGTCGTCCTCATCCAGCATATCGAGCGTACGGTTGAGCTGCCTCAACGCGTTCTCATCCGTGAGCGCAACATAATTCTGCGGGATCATCGTGATCTCCGCGGAAGCCATCGTGACGCCCTCATTCTCAAGCGCCTGCCTCACCTCGCTGAAGTCGTCCGGCGCTGTAAGGATCTCGAAGCTGTCGTCCTCCTCGGAAAAGTCCTCTGCCCCGGTGTCCAGCGCCATCATCATCAGATCATCCGCATCCAGGTCACACTCCTCCTTGTCGATGATGATCTGCCCCTTCTGGTCGAACATGTAGGAGACACAGCCCTGCGTGCCGATGCTGCCGCTGCCCTTCGTAAACGCGTTGCGCACATTGGACGCCGTGCGGTTCTTGTTGTCTGTCAAAGCCTCAACGATGATCGCGATGCCGCCCGGGCCATAGCCTTCGTATGTAACGTATTCGTAGTTTACGGACCCCATCTCGCCGGCAGCCTTCTTGATGCCGCGGTCGATCGTATCATTCGGCATATTGTTGGCCTTCGCCTTCGCGATGATATCGCGCAGACGGCTGTTGTTCGCAGGATCTGGCCCACCTTCCTTGACTGCCACCGCGATCTCACGGCCGATAATAGTAAAAATCTTGCCCTTTGCAGCGTCGTTCTTCTCCTTCTTATGCTTGATGTTAGCAAATTTCGAATGTCCTGACATAAGTCAAATGTCACTCCTTTTCCTGTGCTTTTTAGTGTGTATCGCATTACGAAAAGCGCATCATGACGCAGCCTTCGTAATTTTAACAAGACGAATCATCTTGTCCTCTACCTTCATGATCTGGAAGTGATAACCTTCTGCGTTCACCTCCGCCTGCTCTCCGTCCGCCGGGATACGGTCAAGCCTGGAAATCAGGAAGCCGTTTAGCGTATCGTAGCCTTCTTCATCATCCTCCAGCGAAAGACCCAGCTCCTCCACGACATCGTCGAGCGGCGCCATGCCGTCCATCAGATACGCCCCGCCTTCTTCGCGGCGGATCAGCGGTATCTCATTGTCGTACTCATCCTGAATGTTTCCGACGATCTCCTCCAGAATATCCTCCATCGTAACGAGTCCGGCCGTCTGCCCGTACTCGTCTACCACGATCACCATCTGAAGCTTCTCCGCCTGCATATTCCGGAACAGGACGTGAATGCCCCGCGTCTCCGGAATAAAGCGCACCTTCCGCAGAAGCTCTGGAATATCGCGGATCTGCCAGTCGTCATACTGCTCCATCGTGTGGAATTTCATTGCATCCTTGAAATGAAGTACGCCGATGATGTTGTCGATGCTCTCGTCGTAGACCGGAAAGCGTGAAACGGTCTGCTCTACCATAAAGGAGATCGCGTCCCGCAAGTTCGTAGCTCCGCTGATATCGATGATATTCTTGCGGCGCGTCATAATATCTTCGGCCTTCTTATCGTCCAGCTCAAAGATATTCTGAATCATCTCCGCCTCTTTCGCGTCCAGAACGCCCTGCTCGTGACCCTCGTTTACCATCGAGATGATCTCGTCCTCCGTCACTTCCTGCTCCAGGGCGTGCGGGTCGATCCCAAACAGGCGCGCGATCAGATTGGACAGAATCGTCAGCACATATGTAAACGGGAACAAAACCGTCATCACCCCAGCCGTCAGGGAATACCGGGACAGCACAAAGCGCGCGGAATACTTTTGTCCCAGCATATTGGGGATCGAGTACCCGATCAGATAACAGATGAGCAGAAGGATCGGCAACGTCGTGTACCATGGCAACGCCGCATAAGCACGCACCCCAAGCACACCCGCAAAAATACCGGCAGCCGTGTGCGTCAGCCAGTTCGTGGCGACCAATCGTCCGGGGTGATCCTTCAGCTCGAGAAATCTGTCCGGATCCCGCCCAGCCTCCTGACAGGCCGACTGCAGCTCGGTCTCAGACGTCGCGTCCAGCGCCGCGTGAAACAAGGTTACGATAAAGTCCAGCAATAATAATACTGCCAGAAGCATGGTACCGGCCCATCGGCCAGTGTCACTGTCCATAAAATGCGTTACTCCTTAAATTTAAACATATCTCTTCAAGTACATTGATTTAATATACCATCTTCGCCTTTGTTCGTCAAGTTTTGATATTTGCCCTATGTAAGCAGCTCCAGGCTGACCTGAAGGGCCTTGTCAACCCGCTCAAGCATCTCCACATCCAGATGGCATACCCGGTCTTTCAGACGCCTTTTGTCGATCGTGCGCAACTGCTCGAGCAGGATCACGGAATCCCGCACAATCTGATACCGCCCGGACTCGATCTCAACATGGGTAGGCAGCTTCGCCTTGTTCATCTTTGACGTGATAGCCGCGCAGATCACAGTCGGACTGTGCCGGTTTCCTACATCGTTCTGGATGATGAGCACGGGGCGCACGCCGCCCTGCTCCGAGCCGACCACCGGCCTGAGATCCGCGTAAAAGATATCGCCTCTTCTGATATTCACAAAACTCACACTCCGATACAAGGATTTGGATTTTCCGCTTCTTACCTTAAGTATCTCCTTGTTTCTTCTGTATATTCATGTGAGTAAAAATTTCGTTTAGTCAATATATACCCGCGGCACGCGCTTTCCGATGTCGCAGACGAATTCGTATGGGAAACGTCCGGAGAGCGCGTCCAGCTCCTCAATCGTAATTTCACTGTCTCCATCGCGTCCCAGAAGCGTCACCTCGTCGAGCTGCTCCGCCTCTATGTCTGACACATCAACCATAAACTGATCCATGCAGACACGTCCGAGGATGGGCGCGCGCTTGCCGCGGATCAGGACATATCCTTTGTTGCTTAAGCTTCTCGGATAGCCGTCTCCGTAACCGACAGGGATCGTTGCCACGCGCGTCGTCTTCGATGTCACGAACGTGCCCCCGTAGCTGATCGGAGTACCCGCCTCCAGGTTCTTGATGTAAACAATGTGCGATTTCAGCTCCATCGCCGGGCAAAGACCAAAGCCATGGTTCATTTCACCGGACGGATAGATACCGTAGATGCTGATCCCTGCGCGCACCAGATCCAGATTTGCCTCCGGCAGCTCCATGATCCCGGCGCTGTTCGAGCAATGCCGCAAAAAACTATGCAGACCGTTTGTCTCCAGGCGGTCGCAGAATGCCGAAAAGCGCTCAAGCTGCACGCGCGCACAGTTCTTGTCCGTCTCGTCTGCCCGGGCGAAATGCGTAAACACGCCCTCCACCTGAATGTTCGGATATGCGGCGATGCGCCCGGTCTCTGCAAGCCCTGCGTCGTTATCCGCTACACCGATCCGTGACATTCCCGTATCTACCGCAAGATGGACCGGAGCATTCACCCCGATGCGTTCCGCAGCCTCAGAAAAGCTTCTTGCCATTTCTGCCGTAAAGATCGTCGGACGGATTCCGCGAGCTGCCATCTCCGGATAATCCTCCTCAAAGGTATATCCGAGGATCAGAATCGGCTTCCCAATCCCCGCCTCGCGCAGCTGTACCGCCTCGGAGACGGCCGCGACTGCGAAACCCCAGATATATTCGTAAGGCTCGACCATGCGGGCAATCGGCACTGCACCATGCCCATAGCCGTCCGTCTTTATGACTGCGATTATGCGGACGCCCTCCCTGAGCCTCTCCTTCATCAGTCGGAAATTCTCAGCGATCGCTCCCATATGAATATATGCAGTAATTCTTCCGTTGCTCATCTTTTTCCTCCATTTATCCGACTCTTGTCCTTCTGCGCACGCAGCAGCTGATCTCGCCTTCGTCTGACGGCAAAAATACTTCAATGCTCTGTCTCGTCAATCTGCTTCAGCACCTCGCCAATCTGATCCGCGATGTCTCGCGCGATCATGCCATAGGCGCTGCGCTTCTCCTGCGCCGCGTCCCCGGCGAGTCCGTGCAGATACACGCCGAGCGCGGCCGCGTCAAACGCCGGCATCTTCTGGGCAAGAAGTCCGCAGATCACGCCGGTCAAAATATCTCCGGAGCCTCCGACCGCCATACCGTTGTTGCCGGATGTGTTTACATAGACTCTGGAGCCGTCTGAGACGACTGTCCTCGCATCCTTCAGCGCACAGATCACGCCGTACTCCCGTGCAAACTGCCTTGCCGTCTGCAGGATGTCCTCCAGAATCTCTTCTTTTGTGTTGTCAGTCAGCCGCATCATCTCCCCGATATGTGGCGTCAAAATCACGGACGCCTCCGTCTCGTACAGAAGATTCGGTTGCTGCGCCAGCAGATTCAGCCCGTCCGCGTCAATCACGAGCGGCTTTCTGTACTCTGTGAGCACTGTCGCAAGGATTTCCTCCGACGTCCGGCCCGTGCCAAGCCCTGGGCCGATCCCCACTACATCAGACCAGCCGAGTGCTTCTTCAAGTACCCCAGTCGGAATTCCATCGTCACGGTAGGTCGTGACGATCGCTTCCGGGAGACAGGTCTGTATAATCTCACGATTACACTCCGATGTGAACACGCGCACCAGGCCGCTCCCGCTTCGATAGGCTGCCATTGCCGAGAGACAGGCCGCTCCGCTCATCCCACGGCTTCCGGCAATCAGCAGCACCTTTCCGTAGGTTCCCTTGTTGGAATACGGTCTGCGCCGCGCAATCCTGGCGAGATCCTCTTCCCCGTAGGTAAAGACATTCGGAATTCCTCCCTGAAAGCGGTCGGCCGTGATGCCGATGTCCCGGCGCACTACCTTCCCGCAGGATTCAGTCCCCGGAAACAATATATGCCCGAGCTTGCGATACGCAAACGCAACGGTGAGATCCGCCTGTACCGCCGTGCCAAATATCCTGCCTGTGTCCGCGCTGACGCCCGAGGGGATGTCCACGGCCACCTTAAATGCGGACTGTTGGTTAATCCAGTCAATGATCTGCGCGTAACGTCCCTGTATTTCCCGCGACAACCCAATGCCGAAAATGGCATCTACTATAACAGTATATTCACGCTGCATGAAATTACTGCTGGTTTTTATTCCGCAATTTTCGCAGATTCGCCTCTGTGCTACCGTCTCCTCTGTCATTGAATCCTCGTTTCCAGCAAAAGCAACTGTCACACGCACCCCCTGCTCGTCGAGCAGACGGGCGACCGCAAAGCCGTCTCCGCCATTGTTCCCTGAGCCACAGACGACGAGCACCGACCGGAGATCACAGCCTGCGTGAAAAATTTCATCAACGACCGCAAGCGCCGCTCGCTCCATCAAAACAAGGGAAGGAATCCCGATTTTCTCAATTGTATCGCTATCGCAATACTTCATCTGCTGCGCGTTCAGTAAAAATTCCATTTCCTCTCTTCCTTTCCGGATACCTCGGGCAGAAATAATATGTGACAGGCCGACAGATGCGTTCCCTCATCGCCGGCCCTTGATTCTCTATTCTGTATGTTCTGAATGGTTCAGATTATAGGAAAGCTGCATCAGGCTTTCCGAGAGATGCACGTTCTCGACGACGACATTGGATGGAACATGCAGATCCGTGTGCGCAAAATTCCAGATCGCCTTTATGCCGTTCTCCACAAGGATCGGCGCGATCACCTCGGCGCCGCTCTTCGGGAGCGTCAGTGCCGCGATCTGTATCTCATTCTCATGGATGAACTGCGGCAGCTCGTCCGTCATCCGGATCTCGATCCCGCGGACTGTGCGGCCGCAAAGCTTCGGATTCACATCAAAAAGCCCCTTGATCCTGAATCCGCGCTTCTCGAATTTCACATAGTTGGCAAGAGCCTGTCCCAGATTGCCGGCCCCGACAATGATCATATTGTAGACCTTGTCGAGTCCCAGAATCTTGCCGATCTCGTTGTACAGGTACTTCACATTATAGCCGTAGCCCTGCTGTCCGAAGCCGCCGAAATTATTCAGATCCTGACGGATCTGGGACGCGGTAACGCCCATCAGCTCGCTCAGCTCTCCGGATGAGATACGCTCTACTTTCTTTTCAAGCAAATCTCCCAGATATCTGTAATAGCGCGGCAGCCGCTTGACCACCACTTTTGAAATCTCATGATCTTCCACGATTTACC
>CANQVT010000060.1 GCA_947627365.1 uncultured Lachnospiraceae bacterium
ATGTAACAACTGATTGATCTTTCTGGTCTTATCCAGCAATTGAACGCTCATTTCGCACCTCCTTTCTTTATTTAATCATGCTCTACGTCATTTTATATGATAGCATACAATTTTCAGAAATTCAATGTCCACTTGCTCGATAATGCCAAATATTTTTCAAATGAACAAAATATTTTTAATTTTTCGAACAGATGTATCCACAGGCCTTGTCCGCACACATCAGCTTGCTGCCCTTTTCCACCATGAAGCCTCCACACTGAGGGCATCTCTGCTCTACCGGCTTCTGCCAGGACATGAAATCGCACTCTGGATTATTCTCGCAGCCGTAATACTTTCTGCCTTTTTTCGTCTTGCGGATCACCAACGCCTTCCCGCACTGAGGACAGGCCACCCCGATCTTCTCCAGGTAAGGCTTCGTGTTGCGGCACTCCGGAAAGCCCGGACATGCCAGGAATTTTCCGTGCGGGCCATACTTGATCACCATGTTTCTGCCGCACTCTTCGCAGATCTCATCTGAGACCTCATCCTCCACCTTAACCTTTTCGAGGGTCTTCTCCGCCTCTTTTACCGCCTCGTCCAGATCCGGATAGAAATTCTCCACAACAGTCTTCCACGGGATTTCCCCTTCTCCGATCGAGTCCAAAAGCGATTCGAGATTCGCTGTAAAATCAACGTCCACGATACTCGGAAAGGCTTCCTTCATAATCGAATTGACTGCCTCGCCAAGCTCTGTCATATATAGATTCTTGTTTTCTTTTGCCACATAATGCCGCGCGATGATCGTGGTGATCGTCGGCGCATAGGTGCTCGGTCGCCCGATTCCTTTCTCCTCCAGCGTGCGCACAAGCGACGCCTCCGTGTAATGCGCCGGCGGCTGCGTGAAATGCTGCTTCGTGTCAACCTTCCCTGCGGTCAGGCGCATCCCCGCTTCAATGTTTCCCGTGATGACGTTGTTCTCTTCCTTCTCCTCGTCACTGTCCGTATATACCGTACGGAAGCCTTCAAATACACATTTCGACGCGGCAACTGTGAAGCTGTACCCTGCCGCACCAATCTTCACCGTCGTGGTCTCGTAGCGCGCGTCCGCCATCCGGCTGGCCGCAAAGCGCCTCCAGATCAGCTGATAGAGCCGGAACAAATCGCGACTGAGCGAATCCTTCAGGCTGGCCGGCGTCCTCGTGATGTCGGTCGGACGGATCGCCTCATGCGCATCCTGAATCTTCTGTCCATTCTTTGCCGCAGCGGGATGTCCCGCCACATATTCGGCGCCGTACTGTGCGCCGATATAATCCCTCGCCGCGCGGTCTGCCTCGTCTGACACACGCGTAGAGTCAGTTCGCAGGTAAGTGATCAGAGCGACCGTCCCGCTGCCCTTGATATCTACGCCCTCGTACATCTGCTGGGCAAGCCGCATCGTCTTCTGCGTCGAAAAATTCAGCACATTGGCGGCCTCCTGCTGCAGCGTGCTGGTCGTGAACGGAAGCGGCGGCTTCTTGACGCGCTCCGCGCGCTTCACCTCGTCTACCACATAATCTGCCCCATCGAGCGCAGCGAGAATCTGATCCAGCTCTGCTTTTGAGGAGATCGTCATTTTCTTATCTTTTCCGTAAAACTTCGCGATCAGGGGCTTCTTCTCCCCCGGCACGCGCAGCGAAACCTCCAACGACCAATACTCCTGTGGAATGAACTCGTTGATCTCCTCCTCGCGGTCCGCGATGATGCGCAATGCGACCGACTGTACACGTCCGGCACTCAAGCCACGCTTCACCTTCTGCCACAACAGCGGACTAATGCTATAACCTACCATGCGGTCAAGAATACGGCGCGTCTGCTGCGCGTCTACCAGATCCATATCGATTGCACGCGCATGCTTCAGGGATTCCTTCACCGCCGTCTTCGTGATCTCATTGAAGGTAATCCTCTGCTGCTTTTTCCCGTCCAGCTTCAATGCCTCAGCCAGGTGCCACGAGATCGCCTCTCCCTCGCGGTCCGGGTCAGTTGCGAGATATACCTTGTCCGCCTTTTTCTCCGCTTTGCGCAAAGAGGCCAGGATATCCCCCTTTCCACGGATTGTAATATATTTCGGTTCATAATCATGTTCGAAGTCGATTCCCATCTGACTCTTCGGCAGATCCCGAACATGCCCGTTCGACGCCATCACTTCATAATTCGAACCGAGAAACTTCTTGATCGTCTTGACTTTCGCCGGTGACTCCACGATCACCAAATATTTCGGCATAACCGTTTCCCTCCAAAAAACAATGTGTCCAGACGAATCCGGACCGTCGCCCCATCATAGCGCGCGCATATAATAATTATGCTGTGTTTCCTTCGCAAGCCCTTTCATCTCAAGCGTCAGAAGACTGCTGCCAAGCTCCGCAAGCGAAAGCTTTGTCTGTTCCTCTAGCTCCCATACGCTTCTCGCGTGAAAATCGAGACTACTATACACTAATTTTTCAGCAGGCGCAAGTGTCAAATCATCGGATAATTGATTTTTCGTATTTTTGATTTTCGAAAAAACAGTTTTCTCAAATGAATCCACAGACAAAATAATATCTGCTCCCTGTGAAATCAGCAAATTGCATCCGGCGCTCATCTCATCTCCAGGGCGACCTGGGACCGCCATCACTGTCCGTCCCTGCTCGGCGGCAAAATCCGCCGTAATCAAAGAACCGCTCCTCAATCTCGCTTCCGCCACGACCACGACATCTGCCAGCCCGCTGATAATCCGGTTTCGCACAGGAAAATTTTGACGCATGGGCGGCGTACCCGGCGGAAATTCCGAGAGAATGCCCCCGCTCTCGGCCAGCCGCTCGAACAGCCTGCGATTGGACTGCGGATAGTGAAGATCTACTCCGCAGCCGAGCACCGCATAGCTGCGGCCTCCTCTTTCCAGGGCCGCCCACTGCGCCGCGCCGTCGATTCCGTACGCAGCTCCGCTGATCACCTGTCCGCCTGCGCGAGCGATACGCTGTGCGAGCAGCTCTGCCATCTCCTTGCCGGCACGGGTACACATCCGGGCGCCCACGATAGCGACGCTCTTTTTTTCTTCCTCCGGCAGCTCTCCCCGATAGAATAGCCCATATGGCCTTCCGGTGATATTTCTCAGCCGCTTTGGATATCTAGTATGCTCATGGCTGATAAATTGTATTCCCTGTTCTCTGTGCATATGCACCGTTTTTTCTGGAGTCAACTCTCTCTGGAGCTTTCTCACTCGGGCAATCCAGCTGCAGCCTCTTTCTTCCAGATAGGCAAGCTCTTCTCCTGACGCCTCCCAAATCGCCTGCGGTGTGCCGAAACAGCGCAGAAGCATCTCCTTCTGAGCCAGTGACAGACTCGGCACGCTGCACAGCCATTCCCAGTATTCCTCCATGTATTCAGCCCCTTCCGGATATTTTGTCTGGCAACTCACTCACATCAGTGCTTCAGCCGGACGGTATAGCACAGCCTCGTCCAGATGCCGCTGTTCGATCTGCGCACTCCCCTCCAAATCTGCAATCGTACGCGCTACCTTGAGCAGCCGATGATATGTCCGCGCAGTCAGGTTCTTCTGCTCATAAATCTGCTTCATCCTCCGCTCCTCCCCTTCACCGATCGGGCAATATTTCTTCAGATCTGATGCGGACAATTCAGAATTGAACCGCAGCGCAGTACCGCGATACCGTTTCCTCTGAATCTCCTGCGCGCGAAGCACACGCCCGCGGATCTGCTCCGTGCTCTCCTCCTGTCCTCCCTGCACCAGATCTTCGTAGGGCAGCTGCTGCACTTCGACATGCAAATCGATTCGGTCTAAAAGGGGCCTGCTGATCCGGTGCAGATATCTGCGCACCTCAAGCTCGCTGCAGCGGCACTTTTTTCGATCCGGATAATACCCGCATCGGCAGGGATTTCGCGACGCCACCAGCATAATTTCGGCGGGGAAGACGTATTGTCCACTGTTGCGCGAGATTCGAATCTCTCCCTCCTCCAACGGCTGTCGCAACACCTCCAGTGCATCCTTCTGGAACTCGGGAAGCTCATCCAGATACAACACGCCTCTGTGCGCGAGGCTGATCTCGCCCGGTCTTGGATTCGTCCCTCCTCCTGCAAGTCCAATCTGGGAAACCGTGTGGTGCGGCATCCGAAACGGCCGCTCCGTCAGAATCCCTTCCTCCGGGAGTGTCCCCGCTACGCTGTGTATCTGGGAAACCTCAAGCGCCTCCTCCACAGTCAGTGGCGGCAGAATGCCCGGAATCCGACTCGCGATCATCGTTTTGCCCGACCCAGGCGGCCCGCCAAGCAAAAGATTGTGCATGCCGGCAGCCGCAATCTCTGCGGCACGTTTTGCCATATGCTGTCCTCGGATGTCTGAGAAATCTGGAATTGTCCTGACGTGGTCTGACGAAATTTTTTCTTCTATATCTACAAAAGTTCTAGAAAGCGGTTTTCCCGCAACGATGTGATCGACTACCTCGTTCAGATGGGCGGCGCCATATACCTCGATTCCCTGTATCACTGCTGCCTCCCGTACATTCGCATACGGAACGATACACGAGGCGCACCCCGCCTTCTGGGCCTCCATAACCATGCCAAGCACGCCGTGGATCCCGTGAATTTTGCCGTCCAACCCCAACTCTCCGGCCAGAAAGACCTTATCCAGCAGCTCCTGCGGTAGATATCCGTGCGCCGAGAGCACCGCGACCGCGATCGGAAGATCAAAGCCCGTGCCGAATTTCCGGATATCCGCAGGCGCGAGGTTGACTGTGACCCGCTTCGGCGACAGACGATAACCGGAATTTCTCAGAGCAGTCCTGACCCGGTCCTGCGCCTCGCGGACCTCCGACGCGAGATACCCGACCATCGCGAAACCCGGAAGTCCGTCGCTCGCGTCTGCCTCCACCGAGATCATTCTGCACTCAATACCGCAGAGCACTGCTGATTTTACCAAACTGAACACTTATCTTTTCCCTGCTTGTCTCTCTCCCCTTATGTTTTTTCATAGTATCATATTTTATCTTATAATGCAACTGATTATTTTTATTTTATTCCTTTTTGAAAATGGATGCCTGCCTCATTCCACAACGCAAGAATGCGTTTTTGTTTGAATAGTTTCCGCGCCTGTATGCCATACTGATAACAGCTTTTCATACGATCTCATCCCGTCGGCAAATGCATCAGTTTACACCAAAGGACTGCCCGATCAGAGTAAGGAGGGATTATCATGTCAGACAAGAACAAACCAGAAAATGAAAGGTCAAAAGAAGATTTCAGAAAAAAAGAGCCCGACAAAACCGGGCATGCCGATCTGTCAGACTCCTGCTTTTCTAAAAGTATTTGCTCCGCAACGGACTGCACGGGACTGATCCCCGCGCTGCCCTCCTCGGAGGAAGAACTGGAATCCTATGAGGAAATGTATCAGTTCTGCCTGGAGGGGGTCGCCCGGCGGGCCAAACCGGAAGACGGTGCTCTTCGTGTTTAGTTCACATATTGGCTATCCGGACGCCGAAGGAGCCGATATGCGTGCCCACCGCAAACACGTTGTTCTCCTTGATTCGCTGCGCCGCTTATGGACAGCTGTCTCCGCAAACTCGCTTCGCTCAGACATGCTCCGACAGCTGTCGCTATGCTCGCGAATCCTGCGTCGAACTGCCTATCGTTTGCGTGCGGGCACGCAACATCCGGCTTTCCTGCGGCTGCTTGTGATAGAAGCATAATTCGCTGATTTATTCTGCAAAAATGCAAGAGTATAAATGCTCTGTTGCATGCCAACGCACAGCCCAGCAAAAGGGACTTGCTGTGTCAGGGCAGATCATTGAGGGCCGCCGGTGCTTAGTGAGCGCAAGCGAGCTTATGCACTGCTGCGTGCCCGATTAAGCGCGAGCGGGTCTGCCCTGACATTGCAAGCCCTTGCAGGGCGTCCGGGTTTTGTGCACTAAACACGAATTCTCTTCCTGCAGATGTCCGCGAGCGCACAGCGGTCGCAGTGCGGTTTCGTGCGGGCCGTGCAAATCTCTCGCCCGTGCTGCACGAGGCGATGGCAGAAATCGTTACCCTCTTCGGGCGGGATCAGCTTCCACAGCTCCATCTCCACCTTCTTCGGATCTGTAATGCCATCGACCAGACCCATCCGGTTGACCAGGCGGATGCAATGCGTGTCCGTGACGATCGCCGGCTTGCCGAACACGTCGCCCATGATGAGGTTCGCGCTCTTGCGCCCCACGCCCGGAAGCTTCAGAAGCGCGTCAAAATCCTCCGGCACCTTACCTCCGTACTGCTCCTGCAAGATCCGCATGCAGGCGCTGATGTCCCGCGCCTTGCTCCTGCCGAGTCCGCACGGCTTCACAATCTCCTCAATCTCCTCAGGCTCCGCCGCTGCAAGGGCCGCCACATCCGGATATTTCTCATACAGCTTTTCCACAATCACGTTGACCCGCGCGTCCGTGCACTGCGCCGCCAGGCGAACGCTCACGAGCAGCTTCCAGGCCTCGTCGTAGTCCAGCGTGCAGTCCGCTACCGGGTACATTTCCTTCAGCCGCCCAATGATCTCCAGCGCCAGTTTTTTCTTCGTCATCTTTTGTCCTCCACATCCGCCATATCCTGGCAGTCCTTCCGCCTACGTCAATCTCTCTGCGACATTGCAGATCATCCTCTACTCTTCCGATACGGCGATCTGTTTTCTCTGCATTCTATTTTTCCGCAAGCAGGCGCTCCACTTCCCATATGCTGCGGATCTCATAATCCACCCGCACATCGGAGGTGTTCTCCTTCCCCTGCGGATTATACCAGCAACAGACCAGCCCGGCGTTGTTCCCGCCGCGCATGTCGCTCGTCAACGAGTCCCCGACGATCATGCACGTCCCCGGCTTCGGCCGCCCGATCTGCGCAAAAATATGTTCAAAAAATCGCATCGTCGGCTTCTCCGCGCCGATCTCGTCCGAGATGAAGGCTCCGTCCATGCATTCCCCAAGTCCTGAATACTTCAGCTTGTTTTTCTGCACCGGCTCCGCCCCGTTCGTCACGACGTACTGGCGCACCCGGCCCTTCAATCTCCGGCACAGCTCCAGCGAGCGCTCGTTCTCGAAAAAGTGCTCTCCAAGCTTCCTCTCATAAGAACTGTTGAACGCCTCCACGTCCGGGCAGGGGATCTTCTCCGTCTCAAAAAAGCAGCGGAACCGCCCCACGAGCACCTCCGGTTTCGTCATCTCCCCGCGCTCCAGCGCCTCCCAATGGCGCCGGTTGATCGCGGAATAGCGCGCAATCATCGCCTCGTCGCAGCCGTGAAACCCGATCTCCGCAAAACAAGCGCGGATCCCGTAAGCCTCGGATCTCTGAAAATCGAGCAGCGTGTCGTCGATGTCCCACAGTATCGTATCTATCATATCTTTTCTTTTCCTTATTCTTTTCCGCTGAAACAGTAGGTACAAAGCTTGCACGGCGAGATGCCGATCGACTCTTCCATGTCGTCAAGGCGATGGTAGCGCAGCGTCGTGAAATTCTGCTGTTTGCGGATTGCCTCGAGAAGCTCTGAGTAGCGCTTGCTCGTCGGATCCGCGTAATCGTCGAGCACCTCCTGCGAGACGTTGTCGCCCTCCCGCTCCCTGATGATCCTGCGTGTGATCAGATCCATCTCAGACTTCGAACGCGAGAAGTTCAGATATTTGCAGCCGTACAAAAGCGGCGGGCAGGCCGGGCGCACATGCACCTCTTTCGCCCCACTCTGATACAGGAATTCCGTCGTCTCGCGAAGCTGCGTGCCTCGCACGATCGAGTCATCGATCAGCAGCAGCTTCTTGTCCTTGATCAGCGCTTTGACCGGAATCAGCTTCATGCGCGCGATCAGATTACGCTGACTCTGCTTCGTCGGCATGAACGAGCGCGGCCAGGTCGGCGTATATTTGATGAACGGTCTCGCATAGGGGAAGCCGGATTCGTTCGCGTATCCGATCGCGTGAGCGGTGCCGGAATCCGGCACGCCCGCCACGATATCCGGCGCGACGTTTCCTTTATCCCTCTTCGCGAGCATGCTCCCGCAATGATAGCGCATCTCTTCGACGTTCACTCCCTCGTAGGACGAGGTCGGATAGCCGTAGTATACCCATAGGAACGAGCAAATCCGCATTTCCTTGCCCGGTTCGGCAAGCGTCTTCACGCCGTCCGGCGTCACAAACACGATCTCTGCCGGCCCAAGCTCCTTATAGTCCGCATAGCCTAAATTAAGGTACGCAAAGCTCTCAAATGATACACAGTAAGAACCTTCTTTGTGCCCGATTACAAGTGGAGTCCGGCCCAGGCGGTCTCTGGCTGCGTACAAGCCGTCCTTTGTCATCAGCAGCAGCGTCATGGAACCGTCCACGATCTCCTGTACGAACCGGATTCCGTCGACGATGCTGTCCTTCTTGCAGATCAGGGATGCGACCAGCTCCGTCGCGTTCACCTGCCCGCTGCTCATCTCCTGAAAATGAGCGTTCCCGTTCTCATAGACATATTTTAGCAGCTCGTCCATGTTGTTGATCTTGCCGACCGTCGTGATCGCGAAGCTCCCGAGGTGCGACTGGATCAGAAGCGGCTGCGGTTCATAGTCGGAGATACAGCCGATCCCGAGATTGCCCTCCATCTCCTCCACGTCGCGCTCCAGCTTCGTACGAAATGGTGAATTCTCGATGTTGTGGATCGCCCGCTGAAATCCCTGCTCTCCGTACACCGCCATACCGCCTCGTCGCGTTCCCAGATGCGAGTGATAATCGACTCCGTAAAACAGTTCCAAAGTACAGCTCGTTTTTGAAGCAACTCCGAAAATACCGCCCATAGAAAGTCTCTCCTTTGTGATGTATATAATCTGAGCCATGCTAACCTCGTGAAACCTATGGCTCATTACTTTCGCGGATATTTTATCATGAACCGGTTGGACAGGTAAAGCATTTTTTCGCCCCGAACTATGGTTTCTTCTGAGGTCTCAAAAACTCCTCCAGCGCGTTTCCCGCTTCCTCCCTTGAAAAGCCGAGAAGCTTTATATATCCTCTTCTCTCATCCTTTGTCGTGAAGGTAAATTCGTCCCCGTTTCTCTCGCTTTCCGCGATCATATAGCGGGATATGATGAGATCTCTTTCTCCTTTTCCCTCCATCAGGGCCCCGATCGGGCCCAGCATCTTAAACGCCGGGTCGCCCTTCTTATAGAACACCAGGCGCTCTCTGTAGATCTCGACGGTTCCCTCCGGCGTGCCTCCAAAATACGCCTTTTCGAAACTCATTTTTCCAAACTTGCTTTCCGGCGCGATCTCATATAAACATTTTGAACCGATCATCCTGCAATCTCCTTTAAACAAAAAACAAGGATTGTATCAACCGTAAACAACGAGGTAACCTTTGGTAACCTGAACGAGTGTTTAGCAGTTTCTTAAACAATCCTTGTTTTATCAATACTAGCGTGCGCAAGAGGATTCGAACCCCCGACCTTTTGGTCCGTAGCCAAACGCTCTATCCAGCTGAGCTATGCGCACATCTTTTCAGCGGAATTCATTATATACCAGGCGTTGGGGTTTGTCAACTGACTATTTTTAAAAAAAAGCTGCGCCCCTGCGCCCCGTCTTACTCCAGACCGGCAAGCAGGATATTTCGGATCTTCCGCGTGAGCGGGATCGTGCCGGCGTCCTTTTTCTGCTGCATCAGAAGCAGACAGATGCGCTCCTGCGGAAAATTCGCCATATAGCAGCCGAGCCAGCCGTCCCAGCCGTACTCGCCTGCGCCGGCAAGCCCCGTGGCCATCGCCGGATTGCGCATCACGCGCATCAGGTGAGAATAGGAAAAGCCTTCCAGTCCGACCCATCTGCGGTACGCCTCCTGCTGCACAGGCGTCAGGTCTCCACTTACCATATAATCCACCGTGCGCGGCGCAAGGATCTGCTTGCCCTCGCAGCTTCCGCGGTCCAGCAGCATCTGCGCGAAACGCGCGTAGTCGTCGATCGTGGACACCAGCCCGGCTCCGCCCGCCTCATACGCAGGCGGACGCTCCATATCATTGGAGACAGCCAGATTGTCGCCGTCATAGAGCCGCATCGCGCCCTTGCCTACAGTCTCGTAGGTCTTCGCGAGGCGCTCCCGCTTCTCCTTTGGAACCCAGAAGTCTGTGTCGCGCATCCCGAGCGGCTCAAACAGATTTGCTTTCAAAAATTCCCCGAAGCGGACGCCGGACGCCTTCTCGATAACCGCGCCGAGCACATCTGCCGAAAGCCCGTACTGCCAGGAGGAATCCGGCTCAAACGCGAGCGGAAGACTCCCGAGCCGGTTCGCCAGCTCTACCGTGGAGATCGCCTCGTCCGTGTGCAGCTTTCGCACGGCCTCGTCGATCAGAGTAGATACCTGCTTCCCGGCCTTCGTCACATCGTCTCCGTAGGTGAGGCCGGAGGTCATGTTCAGCAGATGGTGCACCGTCATCTGCACCTGCGCGGGTACGATCTCGCCGTCCTTTTCCACCGTCAGCTGCGCGAAGCCCGGCAGAAAATCCGAAACGAACTGGCAGAAATCCAGCTGTCCGCGCTCCAGAAGCAGCATAGCCGCCGCAGCCGTGACAGGCTTCGTCATCGAATAAAGCCGGAAAATGGTATCGCGCCGGATGGGCGTCCGCCTCTCCAGATCCGCGTAACCCTGCTCGTCATAGAAAACCTCTTTTCCATCCTGCAGCACCAGAATGTTCATTCCCGCCGTCACGCCGTCTGCAATTGCGTCCGCGACGACTTCCCTGATTCGCTGTTTTGTATTATCCTTCATACTGTATCCTCCGTCCGCCGCCCAATCCCTTAAGTCGCGGGCAGCGCGCACATTATCTGTTTCCTGTTCCTGCCGTCCTGCTCCCGCCGCCAGTCAAAACGTAGCACAATTACTTATATAGGAAGATCGGGAAGCGCTCCGGCATGTTCTCGTAGATCTGCCGTGCCGCGTCTGCCGGGAGATTCACGCAGCCGTGCGATCCGTTCGTCAGATAAATGCTGCCGCCGAACGAACCTCTCCACGGAGCGTCATGCAGTCCCTGTCCGTCGTAAAACGGCATCCAGTACGTGACCTTCTCCTCCCAGGTATCGCCTTTTAAAGTCTCCGGGCTCTTCTTGTAAGGAATACAGAATACGCCTGTCGCCGTCTCGCGCTCGTCCTTCGGAAGCCCGGAAACGACGTCTGTCTCAACGATCAGTTCCCCGTCCAGGTAGAACCACAGATGCTGCGCCGTAAGACTGACCTCCACGTAGTTTCCGCAGATATCGTCCCTGCCGTTTCGCTTGTAGCCCCTGACCGCGTACACCGGCTCCCGCTCGACCTCCGCATTGCTGTAGATATCGCTGATCAGCTGCGCAGCTTCGCCGTCCTTGTCCATCTGATAACCGTAGTCGCCGGACTCGTAGGAAATCGTACGCCCGTCGTGCGTGACGAAATCTCTCTCATAATATAGCGTGTCGTAGCGCGCCGCGAGATCGTAAACATAATCGTAAACGTCCTCCTCGCGCAGCACGCCCTCTCCGTTCTCGCCGACATCAAGCCAGTTCTGGATCACGGGCCAGTCCACGACTTCCTTCTTCTCACCGAACAGCAGGGAGATCTTCGCCTTGCAGTAGGCATTATAGGTATTCATCAGGGCGTTCATCTTCGCGTCGTTCTGCGTGACCGCCGGAACGAAATAGAATGATTCGGGAATATCGATCGAGGCGTCCTGCTGCGGCCTGTCATTTCCGGTCAGCTTGTCCACGAAATCCTTCACGAACACGCGCAGATCGGCGTCGTCCATCTCATTGCCGTACACCTCCGGCTCGATGTAATACTCTGTGCCGTTAAACTGAAGGGAGGCGTCCACACTGGCCACGCGCGGCTTCGCGAGCTTCGCGGACGCTATCGCCCCCTGAAAGACCGCCTCGTCATAGTCAAACGGAACCTTCACTTCAAACTCATTGCCGCCCATCAGGCTGAAGATCAGCCGGACGTTCTGCTCGCGCATGCACTCCTGGATATTGCTCAGCAGCTCCATTTGATCGACCGTATAGCCCATATCCGCGAGCGTCAGCGTCAGAGCCGTCTCGCCGCCCTCCTTAAGCTCCACCTTCGGCGCGCTGTAATCGCGCTCCATCATCAGCAGCACTTCCTTGCAGGTTTTTCCTGAGACGTCATAGCCGTTGAGCTTCGTCTCCTCAAAAAAAAGACCGCTGTTCGCCTGCCCATACAGATAATATCCGAGTGCGCCCAGACCGGCCACAAACAGGCAGACAATCATAATAACAGCAATCTTCAGGCCTTTTCTTTTCTTTTTCACTTTCGTACCTTACCCTTCTATTATTAATTATTTCTCAAAATCTTCAGAAGCTACTCCCCCAAGTCACTTCTCTAGATAATATTGCACCTTTCTCAAAAATTAGTCAAGCCCGTGAATCTTAATTTTCACGAAAGCAATGAGCCGTGCCAGATGGAAGCAAAGTCAGACACAGGAGCTTGCTCATATGTGTCTGACTTTGCTGACAGATGATAGGGCGAATGCCCGTGAGCCCGGAAAAGCGCAGCTTTTTCGGGCTTGTGCACGGCTCTGCAGCCTGCTCACATGTTCCGCTCAGTTCCTGTTGCATCTTCCGATATCTCATGTTAGAATTGTAGCAACGTCAAATATTTTCCGTGTTCAGATAAAATCAGGGGCGAATGTGATCGACGCCCCTTATTTTGACTGATTTTACAAAAAACCGGCCAATGGAGGGGAACCATGAAGACAGACATTCGTACGAACGCCAAAGTGGAAAACAAAAACATCATCTGGGATCTTTTGTTTCTCGGCGTACTGCTCGCTTTTATCATCTTTTCCTTTTATACATTTGCAAAGGAAAATCGTCAGCGTATTACCGAACAGAACGACAGCTTTATCGAGGCAGCGACCAGGCAGACTGCCGAGCGTGTCAACGACCTGATCCATTCCTCTCAGCAGAATGTGCAAATGATGGCCCGGCTCTACAGCGCGACAATTCCGCAGCCAAAGATCGACGCGCCGCTTTTGCAGGACATGACGGAGCATTCCACCTTCGACTATGTGGAGTTCATCTCGGCGGACGGAATGGATCTGACGGCGGACGGCCGGACAGCGGATCTCTCGGACCGCGATTATTTCCGTCAGGGGATACAGGGCAACAGCGGCAAATGTGTGATCTACAATTCCAGGATCACCAACGAGACACTGATGATCTTCTATACTCCGTTTTATTATGAGGATCAGATCATCGGCGTGCTGAGCGGCATCATGCGCGGCGATACCATGACGGAAATGCTCACCACCGACTATTTCGGTCTGAACGGCAGCACCTATCTTCTGGATCATGGCGGAACCGTCATTCTCTCCGTAGGCGACAGCTCTCAGCCGGAGAATCTTCTGTCCGCTCTCGGAGAAAAGGGCCGCCTGTCCGAAGGCAACTACACAAAGCTGGAGCAGGCTCTTGCCAACGGCAGCTCCACGAGCCTCAATTACAACGGCGCAAGCGGCGCTGGCAGCGCTTACGTTACACCCCTTCCGGGAGACGACTGGATGCTGATGCAAAGCTTCCCCTCTGTTCTGACCTTCAGCATGGCGAGAGGCGCCGATTCCGCGGGGATTCGACTGGAGATCAAGCTCATTGCCGTCTTCGTCCTCTACCTGCTGTACCTGGTTGTAAAAAACACGTTGCAGCGCAGACGTCTGGTCTTTGAGAAGCAGGAAATGTCCCGGATCGTGGACGCCGTCCCCGCACTCTTTACACGCTTCGCACTGGTGGACTATGAGACGGACACCTACGAATATCTAAAGGGTCAGGAAATCGGCCTGTCGAAAACCGGCACATACTCTGAACTGGTGAGCTATCTCGATCAGAAGTATATTGCGGAGGCCGACAACAGCCAGAAGATGGGCACCGTAATCTCGCAGGCCTATGTGCAGGAGCATCTGAAGGAAGATGTGCCTTATCTTCAGTTTGAATATCAGATTGATTTGGATGGAAAGCGCTGGGAGAATATGTCAATCCTCTGTCTGGAGAGAAAAGACGGCCTGCCTTCCAGCGTCCTGTACGCGATCCAGGACGTCACGGCTCTGAAGGAGCGCGAGCTCGAGATCCGTCTCGCGCTCAGGAACGCATCCGAGGCCGCGGAGGCCGCCAACCAGGCGAAGTCCGATTTCCTCGCGCGCATGTCGCATGACATCCGCACGCCGATGAACGCGATCATGGGCATGACCGCCGTGGCGGCGATGCACATGGACGACAAGGACCGTCTGACCGACTGCCTGAGCAAGATCACGATCTCCAGTCGGCATTTGCTCGCGCTGATCAACGACGTCCTGGATATGTCCAAGATCGAGAGCGGCAAGGTTACGCTGTCCGAGGAGCCGTTCAACATGGCCGATATGGTGGATAGTATCGTCACCATCATCCGCAGCCAAACGAACAGCAAACGGCAGGATCTGAAAGTACACATCGCGGATATCGGGCACGAGGACGTGATCGGAGACGAGCTGCGGCTTCGCCAGATCTTCCTGAATATTCTCGGAAACGCCGTGAAATTCACCCCGGAGCGTGGGACGATCACATTCTCCATCCGGGAGTGCGACTCGCGGATCCACGGGATGGGCTGCTACGAGTTTATCTGCGAGGACACCGGCATCGGCATGGACAGTGAATTTCTCAAGACGATCTTCGAGCCGTTCAGCCGGTCGAAGGATTCGGTCAGCAACAACATCGAGGGCACTGGACTCGGCATGTCCATTACCCGCAACATCGTCCGCATGATGGAGGGCGATATCCATGTGGAGAGTACGCCGGGAGTCGGTTCCGTGTTCACCGTACAGATTCATCTGAAGCTGCAGGAGCTCGAATCAGACGATGTACAGGATCTGGCGAATCTGCGTGTTCTCGTAGCGGACGACGACCAGGATTCCTGCGTCAGCACCTGCGACATTCTGGAAAACATCGGCATGACGTCTGAGTGGGTATTGAGCGGTCAGGAGGCCGTCGAACGGATTGTCGCGGCGCACAAATCCGAAAATGACTTTGCCGCTGTGATTCTGGACTGGAGAATGCCGGGCATGGACGGCGTGGAGACCGCGCGGGAGATCCGTGCGAAGGTCGGAGACGATATTCCGATCATCATCCTCTCCGCCTTCGACTGGTCTGACATCGAGGCGGAGGCAAGGGAAGCCGGAATCCAGGCGTTTATAGAGAAACCGCTCTTCCGCTCCCGCCTCGTCTACGCACTCAAATCTGTGCTCGCGCAGGGCGAGAAGGGAAAGAAACTGGAGGCGGACAAGCTCGAGGAAGCGAATTACAGCGGAAGGCGAATTCTGCTGGTCGAGGACAATGAGCTCAACCGTGAGATCGCGAAGGAGCTGCTTGGCTTCATCGAGGTCACGGTAGAGGAAGCCGAGGACGGTCAGGCCGCCGTGGACATGATTGAGAAAAATCCGCCGAATTACTATGATCTCGTGTTCATGGATATCCAGATGCCGGTTATGAACGGCTATGAGGCGACGCGTCGCATCCGCGGTCTCGGCCGAGAAGACACAAAGCGTCTCCCGATCATTGCCATGACTGCCAACGCCTTCGCGGACGATATCCGCGACGCCCTGGAGTCCGGCATGAACGACCATATCGCGAAGCCGATCGAGGTGCCGAAACTGCTTGAAGCGCTCGACAAATGGGTCGGGCGGAGCTGAGCATCTTCTTCATCCTTTACCCAATTTATAAATTTTTTTCTTAGAAAGGCCAGCTCCCTCACAGCAAACTGCAAAGGAGCTGGCTCTGCCTTATTTCATTCAGCATCAATTTACACACCAGAGATTTGTTTCAATTCATGTTTACTGGAAATCGATGATGTCCGCCCAGTGGAGCAGGAACTCGCGCTCCTCCGGAACCCCTTTCATCAGCTGCGCCGCGGCCGCGATCGGCATCCATTTCTGCACGTACTGCTTCGCGGTATCGCTCTTGCGGCAGAACAGCTCAAGGTAGAGATCCGCCATCTTCTTATCCTTCAGTGCGAACTCAAGGTAGGTGATCGCAGTGTCGCCGCTCGCGTTGCCCTGCGTCGCGTGCGCCCAGTCTACCACCCACTTTTTCCCGTCCGGGGAGACGATCACGTTGCTCGGGTTGAAGTCTCCGTGGCAGAGCTTCGTGTGGTTCGGCATGGAGTCGAGTCTGGTGCAGAGCTCATAGCGCGCCGTCGCGTCGAGCACATCCTTCAGGCTGTTGATCTTGCGGGCGAATTTATCCTTCTGCAAGGTCAGGCGCGGCGCCTTCTTCGCGTGCATGGAAAGCTGCACATCGACAAACTCCTCCATGTGCTGCTCCAGATGCGCCGGATCCTCCTGCATGATCTGCTCCATCGTCTTGCCCTCTACGTACTCGACTGCGATCGCCCAGCCGCCGTCCATCTGCGTGACCTCGAGCACCTTCGGGATCTCGAAGCCGCTCTCTTCCACACGTGCCTGGCAGAGCGCCTCGTTGAAGACATTCGCCTTGCCGTGCTCCGGCGTGAACACCTTCACGATGCGGTCGCCGTCGCG
>CANQVT010000061.1 GCA_947627365.1 uncultured Lachnospiraceae bacterium
ATCGGGCGCACCAACTGCTGTACCGACCTGCATGTGCTGGGCGTCCATGTGGACGGAGGAATGGCCGAGTATTTCTGTCATCCGGCGGATATGCTGGTAAAGATGCCGGAAAATATGGACTGGATCCTCGCAGCGATGGCGGAGCCGCTAACGATTTCTCTCCACGGCGTTCACCGGGGCGGTCTGAAGGCCGGAGAGTACTGCGCGATCTACGGAGCCGGGCCCATCGGTCTGCTTGCCGGGCTGGTGGCAGAGGCTTATGGCGCGCACGCGATCCTGATCGATATTGTTCAGGAGCGCCTTGACTTTGCGAAGGAGCTGGGGATTGAGTACATTGTCAATTCGGGCAGAGAGGATCCGGTGAGCGTGGTGTCTGAGATCACCGGAGGCAATATGGCCCAGCTTGTCATGGAATGCACGGGAGCCAACGCGTGTATCCGCGGTTCGCTGGATCTGGTCTCGAACGCCGGGCGCATCACCTTTACGGGCTGGCCGAAGAAGGAGACGTCCCTTCCCACCGACGTATTTACCAGGAAGGAGATCGATATCCGCGGCGCCCGCACCAGTGCCGGTGAGTTCGAGGAGGCGATCGAGCTGATCACATCCGGCAGAGTTGACGTCCGGAAAATCCTCACCAAGACCATTTCTCTGGAGGAGGCTCCGGAGACCATCATCGATATCGAAAAGAACCCGGGCAGCTACATGAAGGTTGTAGTGGAGATGCCGTAAATGGATGAAACCTGCGTGCAGCCAGATCGGCGTAGGTTTTCCCGACGGATATGGGAAAGGAAGTTCTTGTTTCAGGAAAAGGAGAGTTCCAATGAAAGAATTGTATCTGACAGAGGAAGAGAGAGGGATCAGCACCGGGCAGTTGGAGGAGATGCTGGATCAGCTTCTGGCGCAGTACCCGGAGGCACGAAAGGTGCTGATTATTCCGCCGGACTACACCCGTTGCTATTCCTATGCGGGAGTCATCACGCAGCTGCTCTACCGGAAGCTTGCGGATTCTGCGACCGTGCATGTCATGCCGGCGCTGGGCACACATATGCCGATGGATGACGACGAGCTGCATAAGTTTTTCGGCGACGTCGTTCCGAAGGAGGCGATCCTCGTCCATCACTGGCAGACGGATACCGTTCGCCTGGGATATGTCCCTGCGGACGTCTGCTCTGAGATCAGCGGCGGGCTGTTTCCCGAGCAGATCGATGTGGAGGTAAATCATCTTCTGGTGGACGGAGGTTATGATCTGATCCTTTCGGTTGGACAGGTGGTTCCCCATGAGGTCGTGGGAATGGCAAACTATTCCAAAAATATTTTCGTCGGCACTGGCGGGCGGGAGATGATCAACAAGTCCCACATGCTCAGCGCGATCTGCGGGATGGAGAAAGCGCTCGGAGTGACGGACAGTCCCGCGCGCAAAGTGTATGATTACGCCCAGCGGCATTTCATCGACGGGAAGCTTCCGCTGGTGTATCTGCAGACGGTGACGACCCGCCGGGAGGACGACGTGATCCTTCATGGGCTGTATATCGGATCGTCCAGGACGCCCTTTGAGATGGCCGCGGGGCTTTCCCAGAAGCTGAATATCTGCCATGTCGAGCGACGGGCAAAGAAGCTGGTGACCTATCTGGATCCGGAGGAGCTGAAGACCACCTGGGTTGGAAACAAGGGAGTTTACCGCACGCGCATGGCGGTCGCCGACGGAGGCGAGCTTCTGATCCTCGCGCCGGGCGTGCGCGCCTTCGGTGAGAATGAGGAGATGGACCGGATGACGCGCAAGTACGGCTACACCGGGACGGAGCATATCCTGGAGCTGTATCGGCAGGGAGCTTTTGAGGGGCGGCTGATGAGCGCCGCGCATCTGATGCAGGGATCCTCGGAGGGGCGGTTCACGATTACCTACGCCACCAGGCCGGAGAATCTCTCCAAAGAAGAGATCGAGAGCGTTGGGTATCAGTGGGCGGATTACAATGAAATGTGCAAACGCTACGATCCGAATACCCTGAAGGAAGGCTGGAATGTTCTTCCAGACGGCGAGGAAATCTACTATGTAGGGACGCCTGCGCTGGGATTGTGGATGGTGGATGACTGAAAGGATCCTGTCTTTGCGGGCACACAGTCTGATGCAGGGGTGGATGATCTGTCCAGGTTCTGGGTGGATGAACAGGCGAAGTTCATAGTGTGAAAGCAGATTTTCATTGCGATTTGTGCCGTCGACTGGAAGCCGGCGGAATAGAGATTTATATGAAAAAATGAAAGGGGACGGAATATGTTAAGAAGTCAGGAATTCAGAAAAAACGCTCCGGAGCTTGACCCGCTCCGTCTGGGGACGGGCTGGAAGCCGGAGGATCTTGGGAAACCGCAGATTTTTGTGGAGAGCACCTTTGGCGACAGCCACCCGGGTTCCGGGCATCTGGATACGCTCGTGAACGCCGCGGTGGAAGGGATCGCCGAGGCGGGCGGTCACGGCGCGCGTTATTTTACCACCGATATGTGCGACGGCGAGAGCCAGGGAAACGACGGGATCAATTTCTCGCTGGCGAGCCGTGAGATGATCGCGAATATGATCGAGATCCAGGCGAACGCGACGCCTTTTGACGCCGGCGTCTA
Organism: uncultured Lachnospiraceae bacterium; assembly: GCA_947627365.1. GTDB lineage: Bacteria > Bacillota > Clostridia > Lachnospirales > Lachnospiraceae > Choladousia. The sequence continues at coordinate 2,611 of CANQVT010000061.1, forward strand.
TATCGCGAGCTGCGACAAAGGCATGCCCGGCAACCTGATGGGACTCGCCAGGGTCAATATTCCCTCTGTCGTCGTGACGGGCGGAACGATGGCGGCGGGGCCCGAGCTGCTGACGCTGGAGCAGCTTGGCATGTACAGCGCGATGTATGAGCGCGGCGAGATCGACGAGGAGAAGCTGAACTGGGCGAAGTGCAACGCCTGCCCGAGCTGCGGCGCGTGCTCCTTCATCGGGACGGCTTCCACGATGCAGATTATGGCGGAGGCACTCGGACTGACGCTTCCGGGGAGCGCGCTGCTTCCGGCGATCAGCCCAGATCTGCTCGAGTACGCGAAGGAAGCAGGAAAGCTGGCGGTGAAGCTTGCGACGATGGAGCATATGCGTCCGTCCGATATCGTGACGATGGACAGCTTTGAGAACGCGATCATGGTGCACGCGGCGATCTCAGGCTCGACCAACTCTCTGCTGCATCTTCCGGCGATCGCCCACGAGTACGGCATTGAGATAGACGGAGACACTTTCGACCGCCTTCACAGGGGCGCGCATTATCTTCTGGACCTTCGCCCCGCGGGACGCTGGCCGGCGGAGTTCTTCTACTATGCGGGTGGCGTCCCGGCGATCATGGAAGAGATCAAGAGCGTGCTCCATCTGGACGCGATGACTGTTACCGGCAAGACGCTCGGAGAGAATCTGGAAGATATTAAGAAAAACGGATTCTATGAGAAGTGTCAGCACTGGCTGGATGAGGCGAACAAGAAATACGGACTCAGCCTTACAAGGGAGGACATCATCCGCCCGTTTGACAAGCCAATCGGGACAGGCGGCTCGATTGCCATCCTGAAGGGGAATCTGGCTCCGGAGGGCGCCGTGATCAAGCACACCGCATGCCCGAAGGAAATGTTCTCCGCGGTTCTGAATGCGAGGCCGTTCGACTGCGAGGAGGACTGCATCGACGCGGTACTCCATCATAAAGTGAAGCCGGGCGACGCGGTGTTTATCCGCTATGAGGGCCCGAAGGGTTCCGGCATGCCGGAAATGTTCTACACCTCGGAGGCGATCTCCAGCGATAAGGAGCTTGGCAGGACGATTGCCCTGATCACAGACGGACGCTTTTCCGGCGCTTCCACCGGGCCGGTGATCGGACACTGCAGCCCGGAGGCGCAGGCCGGGGGACCGATCGCGCTGGTGGAGGAAGGCGACCTGATCCATCTGGATGTGGAACAGCGCGTCCTGGAGATCGTCGGCGTCAAGGGGGAGCGCCGGACGCCGGAGGAGATCGACGCGATCCTCGCCGAGCGCAGGAAGAACTGGCAGCCGAAGCCGGCGAAGTATCCGCGCGGGACTCTGCGATTGTTCTCCGAGTTGGCCGCTTCCCCGATGAAGGGCGCTTATTTGAAGTTCGATTGACGACAAGCGGCAGTCTTCGGCTTGACGTTCCGGGCAGAAATTTATAAAATAGAAAATAAAAAAGCAGATGAAAAGGGGGACAGCAGTTATGGAAATGACACTCAGGTGGTACGGGAGCAAATTTGATACCGTCACGTTGAAACAGATCCGCCAGATTCCGGGTGTGACCGGCGTGATTACAACCTTGTATGACACTACGCCGGGAGAAGTGTGGAGCCAGGAGCGCATTCACGCGCTGAAGGAAGAGGTGGAGGCGGCCGGGCTTCATATCGCGGGTATCGAGAGCGTCAACATTCATGACGCGATCAAGACAGGCGCTCCCGAGCGTGAGCAGTACATCGCCAATTATATCGAGACGCTGGAGAATCTGGGGAAAGAGGACATTCATCTGGTCTGCTACAATTTCATGCCGGTCTTCGACTGGACGCGCACGGAGCTGGCGCGCAGGAGGGCGGACGGCTCCACGGTTCTCGCGTACACGCAGGAGGCGGTCGACGCGCTGGATCCCGAGAAGATGTTCGAGTCCATCGCGGGTGACACAAACGGAACGGTTATGCCCGGCTGGGAGCCGGAGCGCATGGCAAAGGTGAAGGAACTATTCGCGCTGTACAAGGATGTGGACGATGAAAAACTGTTCGCGAATCTGAAATACTTCCTGGAGAAGATCATGCCGGTGTGCGACAAGTACGATATCAACATGGCGATCCACCCGGACGATCCGGCCTGGAGTGTGTTCGGACTGCCGCGCATCATCATCAACGAGGAAAACATTCTCCGCATGATGAAGATGGTGGACAATCCGCACAACGGCGTAACGTTCTGTTCTGGCTCTTACGGGACAAACCTGAACAACGACCTTCCGCATATGATCCGCGCGCTGAAGGGCAGGATCCATTTCGCGCATGTGCGCAACCTGAAATTTATCTCGCCGACCAACTTTGAGGAGGCGGCGCACCTGTCCTCGGACGGTTCATTCGATATGTATGAGATCATGCGGGCGCTCTATGAGACGGGCTTTTCCGGGCCGATCCGGCCGGATCACGGGCGCATGATCTGGGACGAGGTCGCCATGCCGGGCTACGGGCTGTACGACAGAGCGCTCGGAGCGGCCTATCTCAACGGCCTGTGGGAAGCGATCGACAAAGCGGCAAAACGCGCGAATGTGTAATCATGATTGAGGAAAAGGAGATATCCAATGAAGTTAAATAACGATGGACTGAGAGACAGGCAGCAGTGGCTTGACGCCGGATACCAGCTTCCCCAGTTTGACCGGGCGGCGGTGACGGCAGCGACTTATGAGAATCCATTCTGGATTCATTTTGGCGGGGGAAATATTTTCCGTGCGTTCCAGGCGAACGTGGTGCAGCGGCTGCTGGATGCAGGCGTGATCGACAGAGGTTTGGTGGCGGCGGAAGGCTTCGACTATGAGATCATCGAGAAAATGTATCGTCCGCACGACAATTATTCCGTCCTGGTGACCCTGAAGGCGGACGGCAACGTGGAGAAGACCGTGATCGGCAGCGTGGTAGAGTCGCATATCCTCGATTCCGGAAACGAGGCGGAATATGGAAGGCTGAAGGAAATTTTCGCAAAGGACTCCCTGCAGATGGTGACCTTTACGATCACGGAGAAGGGCTACAGCCTCGTAAACGGCAAGGGAGAGCTTTTGCCGGATGTAAAGGCGGATTTTGCGGCGGGACCTGAGAAGCCGGTCAGCTACATCGGCAAGGTGGCCTCTCTTCTGTACAGCCGGTATCAGGCGGGCGAAAAGCCGGTCGCCATGGTGAGCATGGACAACTGTTCCCACAACGGCGACAAGCTGTACGCGGCGATTGAGACCTTTGCGGAAAAGTGGACCGAAAATAAGACTGCGGATGCGGGGTTCCTCGCCTATGTGAACAATAAGGAAAAGGTGACGTTCCCCTGGACGATGATTGACAAGATCACGCCGCGCCCGGACGCGTCCGTGGAGGCGATTCTGCGCAAGGATGGTCTGGAGGAGCTTGAGCCGGTCATCACATCCAAAAATACTTATGTGGCTCCGTTTGTCAACGCGGAGGAGTGCGAGTATCTGGTGATTGAGGACGCGTTCCCGAACGGCAGGCCGGAGCTTGAGAAGGCGGGTCTTATGTTCACGGATCGCGAGACCGTGGACAAGGTCGAGAAGATGAAGGTCTGCACCTGCCTGAATCCGCTGCACACAGCGCTGGCCGTCTTCGGCTGTCTGCTCGGATATCAGAAGATCTCTGATGAGATGAAGGATGGGCAGCTTCGCAAGCTGGTCGAGACGATCGGCTATGTAGAGGGGCTTCCGGTCGTGGTGAACCCCGGCGTGCTCGATCCGAAAGAATTTATCGATACCGTGCTGAATGTGCGCGTTCCGAATCCGTTCATGCCGGATACGCCACAGAGGATTGCCACGGACACTTCTCAGAAGCTGCCAATCCGTTTCGGCGAGACGATCAAGGCTTACGCGGCGTCTCCGGATCGCAAGGTCAGTGATCTGAAGCTGATCCCGCTCGTCTTCGCGGGTTGGCTGCGCTATCTGATGGCGGTGGACGATGAAGGGAAAGCGTTTGAGCTGAGTCCGGATCCGCTGCTCGACACGGTGTGTCCGTACGTCGCGGGGATCAAGCTTGGAGCTGCAGCGGGTAAAGCGAGGAACGCGGACGGAAGCACAGAAGAAGCGGCGGATGTGGAAGCTGCCCTGAAACCGATTCTCGAGGACGCGAAGATTTTCGGTGTGAATCTGTATGAGGTCGGTATGGTCGGACAGGTGTGCGGGTATTTCAAAGAGCTGATTGCGGGGCCGGGGGCGGTGCGCGCGACACTGAAGAAATATACCGAGGGCTGAGCGATAGAGAGAAATACAACATTTATGAAAATATTTCAGAATGGGAATAGGTGGTGAAGAATATGAGCAGTGTAGCAGAGAAAATTCAGGAGCTGGGTGTGGTTCCGGTTGTCGTGCTGAACGACGCGAAGGATGCGGCGCCGTTAGCAAAAGCGCTATGCGAGGGCGGTCTGCCCTGCGCGGAGGTCACGTTCCGCACAGACGCCGCGGAGGAGTCGATTAAGCTCATGGCGAAGGAGTATCCGGAGATGTTCATCGGGGCCGGCACGGTCCTGACGACGGAGCAGGTGGACCGGGCGGTGGCTGCCGGCGCGAAGTTTATCGTCAGCCCGGGCTTCGACCCAGAGATCGTGGACTACTGCCTGGAAAAGGGAATCCCGGTGTTCCCGGGCTGCATCACGCCGTCGGAGGTGGCGCAGGCTGTGAAAAGGGGTCTGAAGATCGTGAAGTTTTTCCCGGCGGAGCAGTTCGGCGGCGTCGCGACGATCAAGGCGCTGGCGGCTCCGTATACAGGGGTTAAGTTCATGCCGACAGGCGGGGTGAACGCGAAGAATCTGGAGAGCTACTTAAGCTGCGACAAGATCGTCGCCTGCGGCGGCAGCTGGATGGTAAAGGGCGATCTCGTAAAGGCGGGCGAATTTGACAAAATCCGCGAGTTGACAGCGGAAGCAGTCGCTCTGGTGAAGCAGATCCGCGGATAGACGAACCTGCTGATGGAGCAGATTAAGCAGACTGTGAGTGAAATAGCGTTTTTATAAGCTGTAATGAGAAGAAGGAAGGAGTGAGAGATTGTATGGATCTGAATTTACGTCCGGCTGATGAATGCCGGTATGATGCGGTTTCTCTGGGAGAGGTTATGCTTCGACTGGATCCGGGTGAGGGCAGGATCCGCACGGCGAGAAGCTTCCGCGCCTGGGAAGGCGGTGGAGAGTACAATGTCGTGCGCGGACTGCGGCGCTGCTTCGGACTGAAGACGGCGGTTATCACGGCATTTGCGGATAATGAAGTGGGGAAATTGATGGAGGATTTCATTCTCCAGGGCGGCGTGGACACATCCCTGATCAAGTGGATGAAGACCGACGGTATCGGGCGCGTCTGCCGCAACGGACTGAATTTCACCGAGCGCGGCTTCGGCATCCGCGGCGCGGTCGGCTGCTCCGACCGGGCAAACACCGCGATCTCGAAGGCGACGCCGGAGGATTTCGATTTTGACTATATTTTTGGTGAGCTTGGCGCGCGCTGGCTGCACACGGGCGGCATCTACGCGGCGCTCTCGGAACAGTCCTGCGAGACAGTGCTCTCCGCGATCAAGACGGCGAAAAAATACGGGACGGTGATTTCTTACGATCTGAATTACCGCCCGTCCATGTGGAGCGCAATCGGCGGACAGGCGAAGGCGCAGGAGGTCAACAAGGAGATCGCGAAGTATGTGGACGTCATGATCGGCAATGAGGAGGACTTCACGGCGTGCCTGGGCTTCGAGATCGAGGGCAACGATGAGAACCTGAAGGAGCTCAACCTCGACGGCTACCGGAAGATGATCGGCGAGGCCGCGAAGACCTACCCGAATTTCAAGGCGGTCGCCACGACGCTGCGCGAGGTGAAGACCGCGACCGTGAACGACTGGAGTGCGATCTGCTGGGCGGATGGCGAGATCTATAAGGCGAAGGATTACAAGGGCCTGGAGATCATGGATCGTGTCGGCGGCGGAGACTCTTTCGCTTCCGGGCTGATCTATGGTCTGATGACGACGGGCGACGCGCAGCTGGCTGTGGAATATGGTGCGGCTCACGGCGCGCTGGCGATGACGACGCCGGGCGACACCACGATGGCGAGCAAAAAGGAAGTGGAGGCCATCATGGGCGGCGCGGGCGCGCGCGTGCAGAGATAAACGAATTGTCAGCTGCGAATGCCGGAGTGAGAGAAAAGTGTGTGAATAAGGGAGGACTCTCACAGAGTTAATCAGGACAGAGTTGTCGTCAGACAGAGGCGGCAGCTCTGTTTTTTCATGATGTTAAATTTTAAATAGAATATTTATATCATTTTTGTTGCATAAATAATATTTTTGTGATATTATATTGGGTATTCGAAAGAGAAAACAAATCTGGTGAATATTTTCGCGAAATTTTTCGTGAATTCCCTGTTTGAAAAAAGAGCTGATTATGTTATAGTAAAGGAGGAACAGATGAACAAAAAACTGAATAACGCAACGAGCGTACCAATCGTGCCGCTGAAAGAGCTGAACCTCTCAGCCCGTTTCCTTTTCGATGAGGTGATGGAAGATCCGCAGACACAGCAGGATGTCCTGAGCATTATCCTTGGCAGAGAAATTCCGCTTGTGAAGTACAGTGCGACGGAGAAGGAGCTTCGTCTCACGCCGCTTGCCCGGTCGATTCGGATGGACCTGTTTTCCGTCGACGAAGATGAGGTTGTTTACAATACGGAAATGCAGGACAAAAAGAAATCGGATATGGAAAAGCGGAGCAGATACTATCAGGCGTTGATGGACACGTCTCTGCTGGAACCAGGTATAATGGATTACAACAGCCTGAATCAGACATATCTGATCATGATCATGACATTTGATCTGTTCGGGTATGGGAAATACCAATATACCTTTGTTCCGATGTGCAGAGAAGCCAGAGACTGTGAACTGGAGGATGGGGCGGTTCGGATCTTCCTGAGCACGAAAGGAACAAACGAGGATGAGGTTCCGAAGGAGCTGGTTGATCTTCTGCATTATGTGGAGAATACGACCGACGCAGAAGCGACCCGGACGGGCAGTGAGCGGATCCGCCGCATCCACGAGCGTGTGCGCAAGGTGCGTTCCAGTGAGGAGGTTGGAGTGAGGTATCTGCGGGCATTGGAAGAAAAGAATGAGGAAAGAGAAGAGGGCAGAGAACAAGGCCGCAAAGAGGGCAGAGATGAGATTAATCAGTTGATTGCAAAGCTGATTACAGACGGACGCGCGGATGATCTGCTGCGGTCTGTCAACGACCGGGAGTATCAGGAAAAGTTGCTAAAAGAGTACGGAATCAAAAAGCAAAGCGAGTAATCATTCTCAAAAGCGCCCGGCTTCGGAAGGGCGCTTTTGCATTCCCTTTCGTGCATCTGATGAGTCATTTCATGCTGTACAAATTGCCCGGGATGTTTCGATGTGATATAATAAACTAATTTTTCGGCAGTTGATACAATTGAAGCAGTCAAAACGCCTGTTGCGACTATCTGACATGGAGCAGTCATTTTCGGGCGATTCTGATAGGGAGGCAGCAATTATGTACGAGATTGAGAAAGATGCGGAGCGAAAATTTTTGCGGATGTACAGTTTCCTGACTGTCTTCGCGCTTGTCATCGGGTTCCTGATCGTGCGGGTGTTCCTGATCTCCATTCCTATGCTGATCTGCCTGCCCGTGTTCTGGGTTTTCTATCTGAAGAATCTTTTCACGCACCGGCAGAGGGTTGCGATCATGACAGCGGTGCTGGATCTTTTCCTGCTGATCTACGGTATGATCACGCCTTATTTCTCGAACATGCTGATTCTGTCCTGCCTGCTGATCGTGATGGTCAGCCTGCTGAACGACGCCCTCTGCCTGTGGAGCAATGTGCTGGTCGTTGCTGTGCTTGCGATCTATCACATCCTGATACGGCGCACAGTCAGCCTGACAGGCGGGCAGGATATCACAAATCTTCTGCTTGGGTTTTTCTGTGTCGGAAGTATTCTCTATTTTTCCCTGCAATCAGTGAAAAAAACACTTAATATGAATAGCGCGCTGCTTCGGACAATCGACGACCTGCGGCAGGCGGAACACAGCAAGGATGAGTTTATGGCGAACATTTCCCACGAGATTCGGACGCCACTCAACACGATCAACGGCATGAGCGAGCTGGTGCAAAGGGAGGAGCTTTCCCCGGAGGTCCGGCAGGATATGTTTCACATTCAGACGGCGTCCCGGAAGCTGCTGGCCATCGTCAGCGACGTCCTGGACTTCTCGGAGCTGCAGACGGGCGTGTTGTCTCTGAACGAGGAAAGCTACAATTTCGCGTCGGTCATCAACGATGTAATTAATATGACGATGGCTCAGAATGACGAGAAGGGGCTGGAGATGATCGTTGACTGCGACCCGCAGATTCCATGCGAGCTGTGGGGCGACCGCGAGAAGATCTGCCGTGTCATGAACAACCTGATCACAAACGCGATCAAGTTTACGAAAAAGGGCGGTGTCGTGATCACGGCGACTGCCAGAAAAGAAAGCTACGGCGTGAACTTAAGCGTCGCGGTGCGGGATACGGGCATCGGACTGCGGCCGGATGAGATCGAAAACCTCAGCAGAGGTCTGTATCAGGCGGATACAAAGAAGAACCGGGAGCAGAGCGGCATCGGTCTGGGGATCGCGATTTCCAGAAAGATTATGGCTCTGATGAAAGGTTTCCTGCAGATCGAGAGCGAGGCGGGCAAGGGCAGCGAGTTTCGTTTTGTAGTGCCGCAGCAGGTGCGCAACGACAAACCGATGATTAGCCTGAGGGAGAAAGAAAAGATTCGTATCATTTCCTACATCGATCCGGAGGGCTTTGCCGAGGTGGAGATCCGGGATTACTTCGTAAAAAATATTCGGGATATGGCGGCGCAGCTTGAGGTTTCGCTGTTGCATACGAGGACACTCGCGGAATTCAGGGGACGTCTGGCAAGGGGAAAGTATACGCACGCGATCATCACGGGAAGAGAGTATCGGGAGGATATGGGATTTTTTACGGAGCTTTCCGGGAAACTCACGGTGATCCTTGTGCTGGATCGCAATGATAATAGCAAGGTGGATGGAAAGATTCAGGTGGTATACAAACCGTTCTACGCTCTGACGTTGGCCGAGATCCTGAACGGAGAATATCACCAGCAGAGAAGGGACGGCGGACACACGCTGCTCCATCGCTTCATTGCGCCGGAGACGAGCGTGCTGGTGGTGGACGACAGCGTCATGAACCTGAAGGTGATGGAGGGGTTGCTCAAGCCGTACAAGCTGAAATATTTTACTGCCATAAGCGGCGCGGAGGCACTGAAAATGGTGGAGCGCCTGCACTTTGACCTGATCTTCATGGATCACATGATGCCGGAGATGGATGGCGTGGAGGCGATGCACCGGATCCGCGGCATGTCCGGGGCTTATTATAAGAGCGTCCCGATCGTGGCGCTGACGGCCAACGCAATCGGCGGGGCGAGGGAGATGTTCCTCGCGGAAGGCTTTACCGATTTTGTGGCGAAGCCGGTGGAGCTGACGAATCTCGAGCGTGTGCTGAAGCAATATCTGCCGTCGGAGCTTTTGCGGGAGAACGTGGAGGATGAGCCGCCGCGGGAGAGTTTGAACGAATCGAAAGCGGAGAAGAATGCACAGAAAAGACAGAACGAATTGAATATGGAAAAAACCATACAGAAAAATTCGGAAGGATTTGGTACGGAGGAAACCGCGCGGGGGAGTCAGGAGAAGTCGGCAGAGCTTGGAACAACGAACAGGGAAACAAACGAGGCGGAGCAAACGGATCTCGACGATGCGGATGAGACAGCCGGAACGGATGAGATCGACATGCAGCAGGGCCTCACATACTGTGGCGGAGACGAGGAGGGCTTCCTCGAGATCGTCGGCATCTACTATGATACGCGAGAGGAAGTCACGGAGAAGCTGGGGCGCCTGTTCGCGCAGCAGGATTGGAAGAATTACACAATCGAGGTGCATTCGCTGAAAAGTTCTTCGAAGATGATCGGGGCCAATTCGCTTTATGAGATGGCGCTGGAACAGGAGATGGCAGGAAAAGAGAGCAATCAGGAAAAGCTTCTGCAAAACCATGAGCCGCTGATGAAAAAATACGAGAAGATCTTAAGCGAGATCGACAGAAGGTGGGGTGAAGCGAGCCATGATCAGGGATAAGATCACACATTTTCTCGAATATATCAATGACAGTGAGCAGGATCTGCGCGCCCGGATGTTGAATATCGTCCTTGTGGGAAGCATAGCAGCGTCCGCCGCAGGTACGGTGAACTCCATTGTCGTGCGTGCGACATGGATGTGCGTTGTGCTCACGTTCTCGATCATGCTGCTGGCGATGTGGCTGCTGAAGTACCTCTGGAAGACGCATCGGACGACGCAGGTCTCGGTGATCCTCGGCATCGCGGTGAACGTAGTCCTGTTTCCGGTGATCTATTTCACCGGAGGAGGCATTTACGGCTCGATCAACACCTGGTTTGAGCTGGGCTTTCTCTTCTGCTTCCTGCTGTTTACCGGGAAAGTGTTTTTTATTATGACCGGCGTGTCCTTCGTCAGCTTCACCTGCTGCTATGTGATCTCCTACCTGAAGCCGGAGTGGATGATCCGGCTCAACTCGGAGCTGGACATCTACCTGGATATCTATATCGGACTGATCGCGGCGTCGCTGATCGTGGGCGTGCTCTTCAAATTTCAGATGAAGCTGTATGAGAGGGAGCGCGAGAAAAGTCTGCGCCAGCAGAAGGAGCTGGAGCAGGCCAATCAGGCCAAGGACAGCTTTCTTGCCAATGTGAGTCATGAGATCCGGACGCCGATCAACACGATCATCGGGCTGAATGAGATGAACCTGCGCGAGCAAGTGTCTGCCGAGGTCGAGGAAAACTGCATCAACATCCAGAGCGCCAGCCGGCTGCTTTTGGCGTTGATCAACGACATTCTGGATCTCTCAAAGATCGAATCGGGAAAAATGGATCTGGTGGAGCAGCAGTACGACGTGGGGGCGATGCTGAGCGAGCTCGTGAACATTCACTGGACCAGAGCGCACGAGAAAAATCTGGATTTTAATCTGGACATCTCGCCGGAGCTTCCGTCCATGCTGTACGGGGATGACATCCGTCTGCGCCAGATCATCACCAACATTCTGACCAACGCGATCAAGTACACGGAGAAAGGAAGCGTCACGCTGCGCGTCAGCTGCGAGCGCACGGGCGAGAACCGTGTGCGTCTGAATATCTCGGTCGCCGACACGGGCATCGGGATCCGCAAGACGGATATCCCGCATCTGTTTGACGTGTTCCAGCGCGTGGATGAGAAGAAGACGCACGCGATTGAGGGTACCGGGCTGGGGCTCGCGATCTGCAAAAATCTTGTGGAGATGATGGGCGGTGAGATCCATGTCGACAGCGTGTACCAGAAGGGCTCCGTGTTTACCGTGTCGCTGGAGCAGGGGATCGTGAACGCTGCGCCGATCAGTGGTCTTTCCGGAGCGCGTGCCGGCTCCGGGAAGCGGAAGCTCTATCATCAGAGCTTTGAGGCGCCCGAGGCCCGCGTGCTGGTGGTGGACGACAACGAGATGAACCGCATGGTCGCCAGAAAGCTTCTGCGGGATACGAGGGTGCAGGTGGAGCTTGCCGAGAGCGGCGCCCGCTGCCTGGAGCTTACGAGAGAGCATTATTACCATGTCATTTTCATGGATCACATGATGCCGCAGATGGACGGCGTGGAGACGCTGCAACAGCTGCGGAAGCAGGAGAACGGGCTGTGCCGGGAGACGCCTGTCGTCGCGCTGACGGCGAATGTGTTTTCCGGGGCGGAGCAAACCTATCAGAGGCTGGGCTTCCAGGGATACCTGGTGAAGCCTGTGAGCGGCATGCTGTTTGAGCGCATGCTTCTGCAGCTGCTGCCGGAGGATCTGGTTGAGCTGCAGGCCGGGGAAGAGGACGAATTGTCCGCGGAACAGGCGGGGCTTCTAATTGTGGATGCTCAGGGCGGCGTGCAGCCTGACTCTTTGCGCGACGGCGAGGCGGCTTTGTTCCGGAGCAGATATGGAGGAAACAAGAGGACAGTCTGCATCACGACGGACAGCATCTGCGATCTGCCGCCGGAGCTGCTGGCACAGTATGAGATAAAATATACCTACTATTATGTAAAAACCGACCAGGGGCGTTTTTGCGACGGGGCGGAGGTTTCCGCGGAAAACCTGCTGGATTATGTCGGAAGCGGGGAGGGAAGCGCGCGCTCGGAGGCGCCGCCGGTTGAGGAGTACGAGACCTTCTTTGCAGAGCGGCTGAGGGAAGCGGAACAGGTTATCCATATCAGCGCGGGCGACGGCGTCGGAAAGGGCTACGGCAACGCGCTGCGCGCAGCCGAGGGATTCGACCATGTGTATGTGGTGGATTCCGGTCATCTCTCCAGCGGTATGGGGATCCTCGCGCTTTTCGCGGCAGAGTTCGCGCGGCAGGGAAAGGGTGCGCAGGAGATTTTAGACGCTCTGAAAGGGATTCGAAAAGAGATCTCTACCACATTCATTGTTCCGACCGCCGATATGATGTACCAGTCGGGGCGGATCAGCGGACGCGTCCGCTCTCTGTGCGACGTCTTTGATCTGCATCCGATGCTCAGCCTGAAGGACAGCAAAATCGCCTGTACCGGAATCTTTGCCGGCGCGTGGGAGCGGGCGTTCCGGAAATATGTGCGCCGCTGCGTCAGAGGAAAGCGCGACATAGACACGAGGCTGCTCTTTTTGACGCACGCCGGATGCTCTCAGAGCACGGTCGAGGAGATAAAAAAAGAGGTCGGAAAATATCAGAAGTTTGAGCACATCATCGTGCAGCAGGCGTCGGCGGCCATCAGCAGCAACTGCGGCGCAGGGACGTTCGGACTGATCTATGTGCGCTCCGGGCGAATAACAGAAAATCACAAGGGATAACGCGGCTCTACAGTGACGTCAGATCGATCCGGTCTTTCGGAAGCCTCTCGATATAGGGGTCGACGACAGACCGGACTTTTTCGGGGATAGTATCGTCCAGTCCCCAGAGCTTGACAAGGGAGGAAAGGCATTCGTAGAAAACATTCTCGGCCGTGTACGCGGAGGGATCAGAATCAATCAAGCGGATCAATCCTCCGATATAACCGTAGGCAGACGCGAATGCCAGAGCCGGAATGTTCTCCTGGATGAAAAACGGGCGATAGGCCAGGCGCGAGACAAGCGTATAGCAGCGCGGGAGCCCTTTTTCTTCCTGGTAGATTGGTTCATCTTCAAAATAATCTGCGATAAATCGACGCGATTTCGGATCATGCAAAAATTTGTACCACTGAATGTAATGTGCGAGAAAAGGAGCATATCTCTCGTCCTTACAATACTCCCCGGCTAAGCGAAAGCAGCGCCGGAAATGCTCAACCAGAGCATCCTGACGGAGCATGTTTTTTTCCTTGTAGTAATAATAGATCGTGCCGCGATAGACATGGGCCTCGCGGGAGATATCTTGAAAGCTCGTCTGGTGGTATCCCTTCTCATAGAAAAGCCGCATGCTGACATCCAGAATTTCTTCTTTGGTTGTAGTGTTTGCCGGATCCATACTCATAACTCACCTATACATTGCAACAAAAATTGTTATACTTTTGGACAAAAACGGAAAATGTTTAAATTGTTAAAATGAACCATCGAAAGGTTTGAAAGTTTTATGCAAAAAACATATAATTAGAATAATATAATGCCGCTTTATATTCGCATTTCATCAAAAATAATCAAAAACATTGTATTAGAATTTGATGGAAAAGTCAAGTTGACGGCAGGCAGGGACCAGGGTTGTTTCATGAAAATCATGCACAAAATAAGGGAAGCATTTCCATGCCAGGTGCAGTCTTCCAACCCTAAAC
>CANQVT010000062.1 GCA_947627365.1 uncultured Lachnospiraceae bacterium
TTTTTCTATATGTGAACGCCGGAACACCGGCAGTATCACCTAGTCATTGCGTCGTTAGTTTTCGGACAGTCTCCCCCTAGGGTAAATCAGTTTCCACATTGCCATTCTTCAGAAACAAAAATACACATTTATTTTTTCCTCAAATCCGCAGAACCCTTTGATTTATTTGGTTTTTCTCGTCAGCAGAGCGACCGTCTCCACATGCTGCGTCTCGCAAAACATATCCACGCATGTCATCCGTTCCAGATGATAACCGCTCTCCAGAAACACCTTCAGATCTCGTGCCAGACTAGTCGGCTTGCAGGAAATATAGACGAGGCGATCCACTCCATAGCTGATAATCTTTGCAAGCGCTTTCGGGTGGATGCCATCGCGCGGCGGATCAAGAACGATAAAATCCGGGCGCTCCGGGATCTCGTCAATCACTTTCAGTACGTCTCCTGCGATAAATTCGCAGTTCGTAAGACCATTGCGCTTCGCGTTCTCCCGTGCGGCCAGGACGGCCTCCTCCACGATCTCCACGCCGATCACCTTGCGTGCGACGGGCGCCAAAAGCTGCGCAATTGTGCCTGTGCCACTGTACAGATCGAACACAGTCATATCCCTCGTGCTCCCGATGTAGTCCCGCGCTGTGCTGTAGAGCACCTCCGCGCCTTTGGAATTTGTCTGAAAGAAGGAGAACGGTGTAATTTTGAACGTCAGCCCGAGGATTGTCTCATAGAAGTGATCTCTGCCAAAGATCAGGCGACTCTCGTCACTTCGCACGACGTCCGCAGGCGAGTCATTCGTCATATGCAGGAAGCCGATAATCTTCCCCTGTAAGGAAAGCGCCTGCAACATTGCGCCAAGCGGCGCAAAATCATGCCGCGCCTGACTTGTCGTCACGAGACAGACCAGGATCTCACCCGTTGTCTCCGCACGCCGCACCAGCAGATGCCGCAGATAACCCTTATGGCTCATCTTGTGATAATGCGAAAAGCCCTGCTCACGACAGTATTTCAGCACTGCCTGTACGATCTGATTGAAATCCTCATGCACAATCGCACAGTCCGTCACCGGCAGGACGTCGTAGGTACTGCCCTTTTTGTGCAGACCAAGCACAAGCGGCCCATCCTTATATTCATCCCCGAACGAGAACTCCATCTTGTTGCGGTAAGCAAATTCTTGGGGGCTGCCCTTAATCCCGTCGAAGATATAGTCCAGCTCCCTCATTTTCTCAGCGCTATCCGCGGCTGCATGATCTGTTCGGCCTCCCGCGGCATGCAAATCCGGCTGTTGTGTTTCTCCGGCTAAAACAGTCTGCCCTGCACCGCCAGGCGTTCTCACCTGCCCTGCCTCTGCAAGCACCGGCTCGATCAGCGCGCGCACCTGCGCGCTCTTCATGTCGAGCTGCTCCTCGTAGGACATTGTCTGATACATGCAGCCGCCACACTCTGGAAAAAGACTGCATGCCGGAGCGCGCAGCTCGAGCGGAGACGGCTCAAGCACCTCAAGCAGCCTGCCCTCCGCCCGATTTCCATGCTTTTTGTTAATCACGAAGCGAACCTTCTGACCTGGTATTGTGTTCTTGACAATGACCTTTCCTTCCTCTGTCTGGACAATCCCACGATTTGGAAAATCTACGCGCCCGACGATGCCCTCTGCTGTCTGCCCTTTTTTCATGTTGTCCCCTTCTCAATCACATGTCGCAAAATATTTTCACTTTCAAATTCCTTATCTGGCCAAGCATTTCACCGGCTCACCCACTCAATAAAAAGAGCCCCGCAAAATATAAAAAGCTACTTTGCGAAGCCCCTCTGTTGTTCTGATTGACCCTTTGTCAAAGTATTCTGCAGGAATGATCTATCCCATGTCGCTCCAGGGCATCAGGCCTATTCCTCGTCTGACTTTTCTTCTTCAGAATCTTTTTCCGCAGCATCCTCTTCCTTGCCGTCCGTCCTGACATCTGCCTTCTCCTCGTCCATCTCCGGGAAATCGTCATCCTCGAAAAAGTCCTCAAAGTCGTCGTCAAGATCATCCTCGAAATCCTCGAGATAATCCGGAGCAAAATAGCGATAAACGGCATATGCGATACCTGCGACAGCAGCTACCGCTCCAATGACCGCGAGAACCCAGAGCACAGTGTTCTTCCGCTTCTCGTCTTCTCTCTTCTGAAGCGCCGCCAAAAACTCGTCAAATTTATTCATATTCTCACACGTCCTTTCTATGGAATTTCCATTAGTTCTCTGTTAGTATATCACAGCCTTGTTCTTTTTACTATATTAATTTTCAAAAAATTCAGCCATGCGCACTCTACACCTTCGCCAGCTTCGCGAACGAAGCGAACATCTTCTTCTGGCCAACACGGTCAAACTCAACCGTAACCTCGTAGTCCCTGCCGCCCTCCACAATGCTCTTCACAGTTCCATCTCCGAACTTGACATGCCGCACGCGGTCGCCAACCCCATAGTCCAACGCCTGCGCTTTCTTCACCTGAAACTGCTGCGGCACGAACACCTTCGCCCGGAACGCCTCCCGCGCCTGCTGATACGCCGTCTGATTCTGCGCCCTCGCCGGACGCTCCGTCTGCCTCGCCTCACGGAAGCTGTCCTGCTTCGCAAGCATTTCATCCGGAATATCCTCCACAAAGCGCGACACCCTGCTGTAATGCACCTCACCGCGCACCATCCTCTGTCTCGCGCAGGTGAGCGTCAGCTCCCGCTTCGCCCGAGTGATCCCCACGTAGCACAGCCTTCGCTCCTCCTCGATTTCCATCGGGTCCTCCGAGGAGATGCTCAGATAGCTCGGGAACAGGCCTTCCTCCATGCCGACCAGAAAAACAACCGGGAACTCCAGTCCCTTCGCGCTGTGCAATGTCATCAGCACCACATGATCCGGATTCTCTTCGAGATCGTCGATGTCCGCAACCAGCGCCACCTCCTCGAGGAACATGTCCAAAAGCGACTGCCTTCTCTCTCCAGACTCTCTGTCCTGCCCGAGCCCTCCTTCTTTGTCGGCGGATTCGGCTCCACCAAATTCTTCTCCGCCGAACTCCTCGTCGAAAGCCGCCGCTTTATTCAGCAGCTCATCGATATTCGCTATGCGCTCATCAGCCTCCTCCGTGCCCTCGTTCTCCAGCTCCTTCACATAGCCGGTCACCTCCAGGACATCCTCGATCAGCTGTTTGATCGTGTAGAACTCTGCTTTACTGCGAAACGTCCGAATCAGATCGACAAAGCTGCGCATCTTAAGTCCTGTCCTCCCGACGCCCGGAATCTTATCCGCGTCCTTCAGCATCTCATAAAAGCTTGTTTCGTGTGCGATCGCGTACTCCTGTACACGGCTGACGGATGCCTGCCCGATGCCACGCTTCGGCACGTTGATGATCCTGCGAACCGCCAGGTCGTCCTCCGCATTCGCAATCGTCTTCAGGTAAGCCAGAATATCCTTGATCTCCTTCCTCGCGTAGAAATTCACACCTCCCACAATCTTGTAGGGAATGTTTGCCAGCAGAAATTTCTCCTCGAACAAGCGCGACTGGGCATTGGTCCGGTACAGCACCGCGCAATCCCCGTAATTCCACTCGCCCTTTCGCAGCTTTCCTGCAATCGTCTCGGCGACATACTCCGCCTCCTCGAAGCCGTTCATGAACTGCCGGAATTTGACAAGCTCGCCGTCCGGATTCGCAGTCCAAAGCGTCTTGCTCTTGCGCCCTGCATTGTGCCGAATCACCTCGTTCGCCGTATCCAGAATACTCTGCGTCGAACGGTAATTCTGTTCGAGACGGATCACCTTCGCGTCTGGGAAATATTCTTCAAAATTCAGGATATTGCCGATATCCGCTCCCCTGAACCGGTAAATCGACTGATCGTCATCGCCCACGACGCACAGGTTGCGATATTTTGAGGCAAGCAGACTGACCAGCTGAAACTGTGCCAGGTTCGTGTCCTGGTATTCGTCAACCAGGATAAAGCGAAACCGTTCCTGATACGATTCCAGAACCTCCGGAACGCTTTGGAACAGCTCGACCGTCTTAAAGATCAGATCGTCAAAGTCCAGCGCGTTGTTGCTCTTAAGCTGCGCCTGATACTCCCGGTATACCTGCGCAATCTTCTCCATACGGTAATCACCCTGCGCTCTCCGGGCATACTCCTCCGGGCCTGTCAGCTCATCCTTCGCCGACGAAATCGCATTCAGGAAAAGCCGCTCTCTGAAAATCTTTGTATCAATCTGAAGGCGCTTGCAGATCTCCTTGACCACCGTCTTTTGGTCGTCTCCGTCGTAGATCGTGAAATTTGTGCTGTAACCGATCAGATCTATGTACCGCCGCAGGATCCGGACGCAAGTACTGTGAAACGTGGACACCCAGACACTCCCAACACTTCCGAGCATCCGCTCCACACGCTCTCGCATCTCTCCGGCCGCCTTATTCGTGAACGTGATCGCCAGGATGTTCCAGGGATTCACACCCTCTTCCTCGATCAACCGTGCAATCCGGTGCGTCAGCACCCTCGTCTTCCCTGAGCCGGCTCCCGCAAGAATCAAAAGCGGCCCTTCGAAATGACGTACCGCCTCGCACTGCTGTGGATTCAACGAATCATATAAATTCATAGTTTTCTTCCTTATCTGTTCTCACATTTTGTAAAATGGTCTGCCTCTGCCAGCGTGTGGAACCGCTGAGCTCATCACATCCGCTCACTCATCGAACTCCGCAACCACCGTGTAGCCGCTCTCGTCTGTGCGCACCTCGACGACCACGCCTTCCCGCGTGCGCAGCCGCTCGCGATTCTCATAATTCGCAGACATCGCGACCGCCGGCTCAATCGTATAGTACCAGCTGAAGGGCAGCACGCCCTCCGAGACTGTTATCGCATCACCGGGCTTTACGAGCCCCTCGCGCTCCATCTTGAATTCCATCCTGCGCATTTCAACACTTCCTTCGCATTTGCTCTCTATTCTACCCGATACCGCCTGCACTTGCAAGCGCAAATTCCCCGACAGCAAACCCGACGCCCTCAGGCAGATTTCCTCTTTTTCTCTTGCCATCTTCGTTCAAAAACCTTATAATTAATATAATTATAGCCACAAAGCAAAGTGCATGAATTTAAGACCTTTTTACCTATTTCTATAATACAAGGGGACATTCACATGGATCAGAAATATACAAATCAGCTCAGCGATATTCTGAAGCAGATGGCGAACACTGATCAGATTCAGCTCTCGGACATCCCGAATATCGACTTATATATGGATCAGGTGACACATTTTATGGAGGATCATCTGCAGGCCTCCCGGCGCTATGAGGACGACAAGATCCTGACCAAGACCATGATCAACAACTATGCCAAGAACAAACTCCTGCCACCCCCGGAGAAAAAGCGCTACTCAAGAGAGCACATGATTGTTCTGATTTTTATCTACTACCTCAAGGGATTTCTGCCGCTCTCTGACATTCAGGCGATTCTGAAGCCGGTCACAGACCGCTTCTGGGGCGCAGATAAGGATTTCAACATCCAGAATATCTACGAGGAAATCTACACGATTGAAAAGGAGCAGATCGGTGGAACCATCCGCAGCGTAATGGACAGCTACCACAAGGCATCGCACTCATTCGCCGACGTCCCGGCGGATGACCGCGAGTTTCTTCAGTTTTTTTGCTTCATCTGCCTGTTGAGTCTGGATATCTACCTGAAAAAAGAAGTGATCGAGAAAATGGTCGATTCAATGAATACACCGCCGCCTGAACATAAGTAAGGCGGCGGTATTTTTCCGCTATTGCTTCTCCTGCTTCTCGCCGAGCCGTGAAAAAACCATCTCGTAACCATCATTTCCGTAATTCAGCGAGCGATTCACGCGGCTGATCGTCGCCGTCGACGCGCCGGTCTTCTCCGCAATCTCCAGATAAGTCCTCTTCTCCTGCAGCATACGCGCCACCTCATAGCGCTGCGAAAGCGAGAGCAGTTCGTTTACCGTACACACGTCCTCAAAAAACAGGTAACACTCTTCCTTATCCTTCAGGCACAAGATTGCCTCAAACAATGCGTCTACTGCCTCAGTCCTGACTTTCTTACTCATAATATGCCCTCTCCTGTATTGCCTGCGGGCGACCGTCCAGCCTTTTCGGATTACGGAAAAGGTCTCGCCGGACATTTTCTCGCAGAACATCTTACATCTGTATTCTAACACTTTACTTTAATACTGTAAAGTTCTTTCGTAATTATTCTCTGCAAATCAGGATAAAACAATTATAATTTTCTTGAAAATCAGCCACGGTTTGTATATTTTTTGTACGTTTCCACAGAATTGTTACTTTGCCGCCGCCTGCGCAAACTCAGTCGTCACAAGCTCCTCGTACGGCACGCGCGCCTCAAGCTCGCCCGCGCTCTCCAGGATATCCTGCAGAAGCTCAAAGCTCTCCTTTTCGAAGATCAGATCCTTTTTCCATGTGTCCTGTTCGTAGTAGCGGGTCACGATCGCCGTGATCGTGTCGATATCTGTCTCCGCGAACTGCGGCGCGATCGTCTCCGCAATCTCCTCCGGCGTATGGCTATTCACATAATCCATGCCCTTCTGAAGCGCGTTTGTGAACGCCTGGATCACCTCCGGATGCTCCTCAAGATAGCCGGATTTTGCGCAGTACGCCGTGTACGGCACATAGCCGGAATCCGTGCCGAGGGATGCCACGACATAGCCGACGCCCTCCTGCTCGAGCGTGGTCGCACCTGGCTCGAATTCAACGGTGTTATATATATTCCTGCATCTATAGAATAGGATTGTGGTACCGGCGGCAGGTTATTCTGCCGCCGTTCTTCTTGCCTACTTCCGGAATATATGCTATTATAAAAAACCGGGGAGCGGTGGCAAGCCCGCCCTCCCTGATTCCCTGAGCCCTTAGGCTCTTTTTTAATTATCCTCGATGCCTTTCTGAGTCCGGTCAATCATTTTTTTGATCAGCTCTTTTGCTTTTTCGAGATCCTTGTCTTTGATTGCCTTCTCAAGTTCTTTCTGATGTTCAAGCGATTCCCTTAAATAGCTTTTGAATACTGGCATGTCCTCGTTCATTTGCTCTCCTTTCCCCGCTTGCCCGGTTATTACCAGATGCTCTTGTCTCATCTGATAATATCATTATACATTATTTTTAATGTATTGTCAAATACTTTTTACATTATTTTTCATGTATTCTCATTCACATACTTCAGCACGTTTCCGGGCTGCATATCTAAAAGCCTACAAATGTTATCCAGTGCTTTCGCCCCGATCGGTTTTCCCTCTCTAATGTATTGTATTGCGCTTTCGTTCAACAATTTCTCTTTTCTTAGCCTCGTTGTAGTGTAACCAGCTTCTTTTAACGCTGCCAACACATCTATTTTATATACGAGCATAGCTTATCTCTCCTTCCGTTTTTATTTGATTCTACATTAATTTTCATGTTTTGTCAATTACATTATTTTTCATGCATTTCTCACAAAAACCCGACTCCTAAGTACATTATATTTCGTGTAATATGTCAATTGAAAATACACGATATTTAATGTATAATGTAATCATCAAAGGAACGGAGGTAATCAAAATGAAGTACGAAGTCAAATTTTCCTGTGGACATACCGCAACAGTGGAGCTCTTCGGTCCCACCAATGAGCGCGAAAAGAAAATCGCGTGGTATAAAGAATCCGGCGAGTGCCCGGAATGCTACGCGAAAAACGTAGAAGCCCGAAAAGCTGATGGATGCGAGTCGAGGATCATGCACTACGGTGACTACAAAACCAACTGGTTCTGGTGCGCAACCGCGCGGGACAGCTACAACGCAAAAGACAAGACTATCGCAGTATACGTCCCAAAAGCTTACAACGGGCTCGAGGACATGATCAGTGTAATGGCAAGGAACGACCGCGAGAAAGGCAAAAGAGATGCCTATACGGCGAATGCATACGCGATCAAAGATGCATTGGAATCCGGGAAGATTAATCAAGAGCAGGTTAAAACCCTCGTTGCGATCGCAAAAAAGATTTTTGAATTTTATAAATGATGTGAGGTGACAGGAATGAGGAAAAGAATGATCGTTGCGATTTACATCCGGGTGAGCACCCTTGATCAAGCCCGCGAGGGCTACTCTCTGGAGGCGCAGGAAAAAGCGTTGCGGAAATGGTGTGCAGATCGCGGGTATGATGTATATGATCTGTACGCAGATCGTGGCATATCCGGAAAAGATATTGACCACCGCCCAGAGATGAGACGGCTCCTACAGGATGCTACGCAGGGAAAATATAATATCATCCTCTTTTGGGCGCTCAGCCGGTTTACCAGAAGCGTGTCAGATCTGTATCAGACTATGGAGCTTTTGCAGGCTCACAACATCGACATGGTGTCATATACAGAGGCTTTTGACACATCCACACCAATGGGACGCGCCATGATAGGCATCGTCGGAGTGTTTGCTCAACTAGAACGAGAGCTGACCGGAGAACGGGTTGCTGCAGCCGCAGCGGAACGAGCCGCCCAGGGGAAACGAACGTGCAACGAAGTGTTGGGATACGATCTGGACGGCAAGGATACTTTTAAAATTAACCCCGCAGAGGCAGAATACGTGAGATTTTGTTTTACGGAATACCTTAAGCGTAAAAGCTTGTCAGAAGTCGCTCGAGAAGCAGACCGGAGAGAATACCGGGGCAAGCGAGGAAAGCGTCCAACAGCGTGGGCGATCCAGAAGATCGTCAACCGCCCGATCTACTGCGGATACAACAGTTTTGGTGGTCAGCTATACAAGGGCAGCCACGAGCCGATCGTCAGTATCGATACGTTTAACAAGGTCGCTTTATTGTTAAAAAGGCAAGGAAAAATGATCGGCCGTAAAGGATCAGCTCCGCCGATCAGGCTATCATGACACACACCCGCCCGGAGGCACGAGGGCAGAAAGGAAGGAAATTATGACCAGATACTACAAAGACGTGTACGGATGCACAGCATCCATCAAAGAAACACGGGATGGAGCAAAACTTACAGCGCGTATGCCAACAGGAAGAATTATTAAGCGCGGAAATTACAATACGTTCCGCGGAGCGAGAATTGCAATGGGGAAATTATCGGAATGGTGGGAAGAGACGGGGCAGTCGTAATGACCGCCCCTTGTTGTCATGCCATCTTGATGATCGCCTCAAACCCGGCAGCCTTGAGTTTCGCCGCCAAAGCATCCGCGTTCGCCTTGATCTCGAACACTCCGCACTGCACCTTGTACTGGTCGGTCTCCTGCTTCACGATGGCATCAAAGCCAGCCTTCTTGATCGCACTCATTCGCTTGGTGGCATTAGCCTTGACGCTGAAGCTCCCGGCCTGCACGACGTAGCTGCTCTTGGTGGGCTCCGGCGCCGGAGCTGCCGTCTTGCGCCCGAAGTAGAAGTGCCCCCAGCGGTTGTCCCTGGCGTCCTTGCCGAGGTACTCATATTTTTCCAACAGCGCCGCGCACTTGGCCGGATCCATGTTGCCGGCGCCATCCGAGTACTTCGTGAAGCTCCGGAACTGCAGGATCGTGGCATCCGCGAAGCGCCGCTTGCCTTCCTTGAATACCTCATACACCGCCCGGCGCGCATCGTCGGTGGTTGCGGCCTGTCCGTACGCCGAGAAGTTACGTTCCATCACATCCGTGATGCCTTTGCCGTAGCCGCCGTTGTCCACCATATCCTTGATGCACTGCGCGACCGCCACCAGAGCGTCATACGACTGGATCACGCCGGCCTCGTTGTAGACGATCTTGCTAATCTCGTTCACCGTGCTGTCGCCGATCCGGATGTCCTTGATATCCTGGCCGGCCCCGATTTTCGCTTTGAATTCGCCCCACGTCCACGACGTCTTATATTTATTGTTATGCACGTACGGTGCCGGACACGTCTTGTTCACGATATCGAAATGCCGCAGCACGTTCCCGGCCGGGATCCCCTGCTCTTTCATAAGCTTCTGCACAATCCATGCGCAGGCTTCCTGCGTCTCGGTCGTAAAATACCACTTTTTGTCCTCCGCGCTGGTGGGATCCCCGTCGCACTTGCAGCACATCTCGATACTGATCGTGTTGGCGTTGCGTGCCTGAGGATGTTTCTGCGTGTAATATCCCGCCGTGCCGACCGCCCATACGATGGCGTCAAGGCTGCACCTCTGGTAGATCGTTCCGTCCCAGTAGATGTAGAAGTGCGCCCCACACCCGTCCGCCTGCAGCTCGTGATTCTGGCCGACCACGCCGAGGTAATGGATGGCGATAAATTTCTTCTGATTGCCCCACTGTGGGACGTATTTACTGCTGATCACGTTTTTGATCGTATATCCCATGCTTTACTCCTTCCCGCTGCTTTTCGGCAGCGCGTTTCCTGTTTCCGCTGCCAATCCGCAGCGCATCCCATCCAGTTACTGCTTTCCAGCAGTATGTTCATCGATTCCGCTGCCATCTCGCAGCACATGATAAAAGAGGGCCGTTTCCGACCCTCCGAATTTAATCTCCATCTCCCCCGCCAGCTACTACCACCAGTACCAACAGGAGCAGTACGATGCTCGCGATGATCTCACGCTCGCCCATGGTGCATCACTCGTCCTCTTCGTCTTCCTCGATGGTGTACTCGATTCCTTCCCCGATGCCCTTGTTGGTGGCGTCAGTCAGGCCTTCGCCGATGATGTACGCCACCACGGACGCGCCTGCCATGATCAGCGCCGTGATTTGCGTCGCGGTACTCTCCGCCCCGCCGGTCGCCACGATCATCATCGACACAAACGACGCTACCGCCGTCCAGAGCTTACGGCTCGTCAACTTCTTTACCCAGTCAATATTCTTCATGATACATACCTCTCTTTCCACATATTATAAAAAATCATTCTTCTCGCACCGCTCTGCATAGAGTCTGCGCAGGTACTTCGCTTCCTCTTCCATCACGCCGTTGTCCAGATTGCGCTCCTCAACGAACACCTCGTATTCCTTGATCTGGTCGATCACGTGGTGCCATTCATCCTTGGTGTGCCGGCGGCCGTTCCTGCAGCTGTTGGCAAAATCCAAAATATTCCACCGCTTGTTGTCTGCCTTTTCTTGCTCGACGTCCTGCCGGAGCCCGAGAAGATCCTTTTTTATCTCCTCGATGCTCTCCGCCAGTTCCCCAACCAGCACGCCGCGGATCAGCCGCAGTACCGCGCTCCATGGGTTGATCTTGATCGGCGCGATCTGGATCAGCGTGATGGATCCCACCAAGACAAACTCGGGATGTTGGAATATATAGTCTATGATCTTCTGTAACACTTCCATACTCCACCCCTTCGATCTGCCGCGGAGCTTACTCCGCCTTCATCTCATCCTGCTCCTCAAACGCCGCCGTGCAGAATTCCTGCCAGTCTTTGTCGCACTGCGCCTGGTTCTCGCGGTACGTTTTGGAGTTCTGGATATAGCTGGAGATGTTCATGTTGTCCGGGTTGTTGCTGTCGATGGTCGCGCTGAACGTCTCCGCGATCACGCCCTCGATCTGGCTGTTGCCGTTGATGGTTACTGTTTTGGTCATGTTAAGCATAATATTGCCCTCCTTAAAGTTGTGCATAATAAAGCACCGGCTCTCCACCGATGCCAAGTTACCGTGTTAAGCTGTGTGCCTGCCCGGCGCGGCTCTGATGTCCATACGGATCACTCTCCTTTTTTATGCAAGCTTTGTGCAAAACAGGAGCATGCCGTCATCCGGCAGACCGCATCTGCACTTTGTTTTCCAGCACGGCAATCCGCGCATACGCCTGCGCAAGCTGGCTGCGTAGCTGTTCTATCTGGGATTCCTGGGCCGTAACCCTAGCGCCGATATCCCTTTTTACGGCTGTCAGTTCCACCGCAAGTTCCTGGATGCCCTTGACGACATAGCCCAGCATGTAAAATGTATCCACACTTTTTATATTAATAACCCCATCTTCATCATATCCGCCGCCGACGGCCAGTTTCCCATCAATCTGTTCCAGCTGGTCTGCGATAAAACCTATGTTTTGATGGTTATCCGTACGCCCATCAATCCAATCAAACTGACATACCCTCATTTTCATTAGTGTGGGCATGGCTTCTACATTCGTAAGAGCAATATTTGTCTTTAAGCGTATATCGGAGGATGGCGCGGTTATATTGTGATTTGTATATCCCGCTGCACCAAACTGCCCGCATACCCGAAACACATTATTCGAATGGGCGCCAAGATAGTCGACGCGTGCGTTAGCTGTGGTTTCGGATTGAACGGGCATTCTGGACGATCCATTATAACCTTTGAAATAGAAATTTCCAGTCACCGTACCTCCTGACAGAGGCAGATATGAATGAGTGTGGTTTGACAAACTCACCGCTGTTCCGTTGACGTATATTGCACCATTGGTTCCAAATTTATATAGATGATCAAGACCGTTCGATCCATTTCCGTAGCGAGTTTCTGTGCCATATCCGATGTAAAAACAATTATCTGCATTCAGCGCTCCTATTGTCCACGCCCCACTGGTTGCTTTTATAGACGCAATCGCATTAAACCCGCCACTGGCGCCAGCCTCGTACACATTTACTGCTGCGTTGCCCCAAATTGCATTAATCCACGACGTACTATGATTCGGGGTGATAAAACGTCTGGCATATGAGTCGCTGGTCACGTACATATTGCCGTTGCTAGTGACACCCCCGTCTATCGTGATAGCAGTGTGTATACCAAAAGCTCCACCCGTA
Organism: uncultured Lachnospiraceae bacterium; assembly: GCA_947627365.1. Lineage (GTDB taxonomy): Bacteria > Bacillota > Clostridia > Lachnospirales > Lachnospiraceae > Choladousia. The sequence continues at coordinate 12,680 of CANQVT010000062.1, forward strand.
GATGAAATAAAATCATAGTTACTACCATAACCCATATGTATAGTCGCGCCAAACAGTGCTTCTTTTATGTCAAATGTTCCAGCTCCTTCTATGTAAGTAGGCATGCCAGAATTGCCGACATGTAATGCTATATCATTATCAACAGATAGTACGGTTTTGTATCCGGCACTCGTGACCCACTCGTCCCTATACATTTGAATAGTATCTTTTATTTTTAAAGTTGTCGCGTCAACCGTCCCTTTAAAATACGTATTCCCACTCGCATCGATTGCGAAGTTCTTTGCCCGTATATACCCGGCGCCTGTCAGGTTAATCTCCATGCCGGAAGTCGAGTAATTCCCGGAACTGTACGTATACGTCGCAGAGCGAATTGTCCCGGCTGTCACCGTACCGAGATTGGCCGTGATAGCGGAAAGGGTAGATACGCTCAGCTTGGTCGCATCAATGGTGCCCGCGCCGATGCGTGCTGCCGCCAGAGTGCCGGTCGTGATTTTTGCCGCATCGAGCGCCTTAATCTTCGCGCTCTCAATCGTGGCATCTGCTATCTTTGCGTTCGTGATGGTCGCATCTTTAATTTTTCCGTTCTCAATGGTTCCGTTGGCGATTTTCGCATTCGTAATCGTGGCATCTGCAATCTTCGCCGCCGTGACCGCCAGATTGGCAATCATGGCATTGGTTATCGCGGCATCTGCAATAACCCCACTGTTCGCCGTGATCGTCTTTGCCGCCATCTTCGCCGCCGTAACTGCGTTTGCCGCCAGCTTGTCGGTGGTTATCGCTCCGGCATTGACCTTGTCAGCTGTTACTGCATTGGTGGCAATCTTGTCGGCGTTTACTGCGCCCGCCGCAATCGTAGCGGTCGTAACGGCATTGGCCGCGATTTTGCCCGCCGTCACTGCGTTGGCCGCCAGCTGATCTGCACTGACCGCGCCAGCTGCTATCGTTCCAGCTGTGACCGCATTTGCCGCAATCGTACCTGACGTCACCGCGCCTGCCGCTATCTTCCCGGCCGTCACTGCATTGGCCACCAGATGGGATGCCGTGACACTACTTGCGGCAATCGCATTCCCGCCGAATTGTTTCGCCGTCCATGCCTTCCCGTCAAAATAATACATCCGGTTCGCGTCGTCGGTGTCGAACCAGACGTCATTGACTTTGCGCCCGGTTATCGCCGGAGCTGCCGCCTGATAGAACACCGTGTTCTTGCCGTCAGCTGTCGTCTGCGCCGTAGAGGCCGCTGTTTTTGCGGCATCGGCTGTACTCTGGGCCGTAGAAGCCGCTGTCTTGGCAGCATCAGCGGTAGACTGTGCCGTGTTGGCGGTGGACTGTGCACTTTCCGCGGCGTTTTGTGCCTTGCCGGCTGCGGTATTGGCTGCATCTGCGGCTGACTGGGCCTTCCCTGCTGCGGTATTCGCGCTGTCAGCTGTACTCTGGGCTTTACTGGCTGCCGTTGATGCAATGTCGGCCGTACTCTGTGCCTTCGATGCCGCCGATGATGCACCCTCCGCCGCTGTCTGAGCTTTTGTCGCTGCCTCACTCGCTGCTTCTGCCGCGCTCTGTGCCTTTCCGGCTGCCGTACTGGCCGCGCTCGCCGCGCCCTGCGCCGCCGTGGCCGTAGACTGCGCAAGCCCCGCATCCTCCAGCGCCTGCTTGACGTCCTCCGCCGTATTGGTGATGGTGGAGCTTAGACCATCCGCCAGATTGGATAGGTCGATGGCGCCCGGAGCGATCTGCTGGCCGTTGATGGTTCCGACGGTGATATTGGCGGCGTTCAGGTTCACGACTTCGATCTCAGCAGCGTCGAGTCGGCCGGCCGTAATCTTGTTGGCCGTCAGCCCCACAATCTTCGCGTCCGTGATAGACCCATCCGCAATCTGCGCGGTGCCCACGACGCCCTCACCGATCATGGCGGTGGTGATACAGCCGTCCTTGATGTTGGCGAGGTCGATGGCGGCGTAGTTAGCCTTCAGGTAGTCAGCTGTGATCATGCCGGCCTTCAACTCATTGATGGTCGCCGTCTGCGCCTCAAAGTTCTCGGCTGTCGCCGTCTCAAAGGCAGCTTCCTTGGCGGACAGGCTGCCGACGGTCGCATTGGTGGCGTTCAGATCCTTGACTGTGGCATAGTTCGCCTCCAGATAATCAGTTGTTATCTGCGACGCCTTCAGCGCATCGATTTCGGCATTGGTGGCGTTCAGTTTCTCAGCCGTCACATACCGCAGATCTGCCGTGTCTGCGTTGAGATAATGAGCATCCAGATATTCCACCGTGATTTGGGTGGATTCTAAATTTTCAATCTTGGCGTCCTGCGCAGACAGGCGTTCCGTGGTCGTCTGCTCGAAATTCGCCTGCCTTGCGGAGAGATTGCCGATCGTTACATCCGTAGCGGCAAACTGCCCCGCCACAAGCTCCTTGTACTCACCATAGTCCGCCCGGACATTCTGGAAATCCGCATCAATCGCATGGACATAGTCAAAGCTGGCTTTCTGGCCGACAATCTCCTTGACCAGGAATAGCTCCGTGTACATCCGGTCAAGCCGCTGAACCGTCGGGCCTTTTACGCTCTCGTCCTGCCCGATTGCCCTGTAAAACTGCGTGCGCGTCAGCAGGCCGCCGTCGAAATCCTGAGAGACGTTCATTACGGGAACTTTGACGACGTTCCCACGCTTGTCATTGACCGTGACAATATCACCGAGATCGAGCCGCATATCGCCAAAAAAAGACAACGACGCCGGAAGGAATTCCAAATCCTTCACCAGTTCATAAACCGCATCCAAACGTTCCTGCGTCATCACCGGGTTTTCAAACTGGATGTTCTCCACGCCGGTGCCGGCTTTCAGTGATTGCTCGCCCACCTGACAGGTGATCGCCTCAACCTTGAATACAGATTCAGCCGTCACCAGATCATCATAATAGCGGTTCGGATTGATCTCGTATTCTGTCTCCTCGTACCACCGGAATACAATCGTGCCGGTACGATCCGCCGTCGCGAATTTGCCGTAAAGTTGCGCGATATACCCAAGCGCCTCACGGTACGTGTAGCCGTTGAACGGTGCCTCGTAGGTTGTGTTGGTGGTAACGTCGCCGTTCTCATCTACGCCTGTCTCTGAGATTACTGCGCGGTTCGCGATTTTCACGCCGTCCGGAAGGTTGTTCACGTTGATCGGAACACCTGTCTTGGTGGAAATCTCTTTAAGCAGGTCTTTCCCGTCTGCCGGATAGGACAGTTCCGAGAAATACGCTCCGGACATTTTGGACTGGATACGGTCATATGCTGTGAACCTGATCACGCCGTCGTCATTCTGCGGCTTCAGAACAGTGTACAGCCCCAAAGGCACATACTCCGGCTCTCCGTCTACCAGAAGGCCGATACTGACTTCGATCTCAGCATTCTCCAGCATCACTTCCGGTTTCCACATCTCCACTTCTATATAGGAAGAAACCGCCCCACCAATGCTGACGTATCCCGTGTCGCTGGACTGCGCATACTGCCGGACAGAACGAAAGCCGGTGGAAATCTCTTTCTCACCGACTTTGATCCTTGCCTTAAATTGTCTGCTGTCCCCGAGAATGATCTCGTTGAACCGTTCGGAAGCTC
>CANQVT010000063.1 GCA_947627365.1 uncultured Lachnospiraceae bacterium
CAAATCGCTGCAAGCCGCTTAGATTCGGCGGTTGCAGCGATTTTCTCCCTATACAACTGTTAAAGACCGGATTATACTATTATCTCTCCCCACATATCAACAGAATTCTTTTTTTGTATTTTTACCTTTTATCTCGTATCCCTCGTTCTATTGAATTATATATAATATGTTACCGATTATACACTATATAAGTTTTTTGTAAAGTATTTTGATACCTATAGATTTTTGAAATTATGCATAAATAGTATAGTTTAAAATAGTATCCGTCAAAAAGAGGCCGTCTCCCGGATAGTCTCCGTTGAGCTGGCCCCCCTTTTTCATTCAGATTATCGGATACTTAAGTTTTCTACTTATCTTCCGGTTTTCAAACATTACACACTTGCTCGCTCACATCTTCTTGATCCGCTCCAGCGCAGCCACGGTGTTTTCATAGGTGCCGAACGCGGTCAAGCGGAAATAGCCTTCTCCGCTCGGCCCGAAGCCGGAGCCCGGCGTACCGACGACATTCGCGTGCTCGAGAAGGTAGTCGAAGAACTCCCAGGAGGTCATCCCATCCGGCGTCTTCAGCCAGATGTACGGGGCGTTCACACCGCCGGAAACGGTGTAGCCCGCCTCGGCGAGCCCTTCCTTGATCGTCTTCGCATTCTTCATGTAGTAAGCCACCTGCGCCGCGAGCTGCTCTTTGCCCTCCGGGGAATAGACCGCTTCGCCTGCCTTCTGGACAATGTACGGAGCGCCGTTGTACTTCGTGCCGTGGCGTCTCGCCCAGAGCGAGTGCAGCATGACATCGCCGCATTTCAGATCCTTCGGGATCACGGTGTAGCCGAGACGCGTGCCCGTGAAGCCCGCGTTCTTCGAGAAGGACTTCAGCTCGATCGCGCAAGTCCGCGCGCCCGTGCACTCAAAGATCGTGTGCGGCACATCGTCCTCGGAAATATATGCCTCGTAAGCCGCGTCGTAGATGATGACAGCGCCGACCCTATTCGCGTAGTCAACCCACTCCTGCAGCTGCGCCTTCGTGATCGTGGCGCCGGTCGGGTTGTTCGGGAAGCACAGATAAATCAGATCCGGCGCCTCCTTCGGGAGCTGCGGCGCGAAATTATTCTCCGCCGTACACGGCATGTAGATCACGTCGCTCCACACCTCGGTCTTCGGGTCGTAGGTACCGGTGCGCCCTGCCATGACGTTCGTGTCCACGTAAACCGGGTAGACCGGATCGCAGACCGCGATCTTGTTGTCCACGCTGAAGATCTCCTGAATGTTGCCGGAATCACACTTCGCGCCGTCAGAGACGAAGATCTCGTCCGCGGCGATCTCGCAGCCGCGATCCTGATAATCGTTCTTCGCGATCGCGTTGCGCAAAAATTCGTAGCCGAGATCTGGCGCGTAGCCGTGGAATGTGGCCGCGTCCGCCATCTCATCCACCGCGCTGTGCAGCGCTTTGATAATTGCTGGAGCGAGCGGCTGCGTCACATCGCCGATGCCGAGCCGGATCACGAACTTATCCGGATGCGCCGCCTGAAATTCATTCACTTTTCTGCCAATCGTCGAGAACAGGTAGCTCCCCGGCAGTTTCAGATAATTGTCGTTGATCTTAAACATGTCAGATTCCTCCCATAGATTTATATATACATTATGAGCCGTGCCCAACCTCGAAAAAGCTTACTAGGCACGGTCATTGCTTTCGCGAAAACTATAACCTGATCTCTCCGTCGAACACGACCTCGGCCGGCCCTATCATGAACACGGTGTTTTTCTTCCGGTCCCACTGAATACGCAGATCGCCGCCGCGCAGCTTCACGGTCACGTCGTCCTCGGTCCAACCGTTCAGGATACAGGCCACCGCCACGGCGCACGCGCCCGTCCCACAAGCCCAGGTCTCCCCGGCGCCGCGCTCCCACACGCGCATCTGCACGGTGTTCCGGTCGAGCACTTTAATGAATTCTGTATTCACGCGATCCGGGAACGCCGGATGATGCTCGAAATCCGGTCCGACCGCCTCGATCTTTAGTCCGTCGACGTCGTCCACGCAGGTCACGCAATGCGGATTCCCCATCGAAACACAGGTCACTGAGTAATTGCTTCCGTTCACGCGCAATTTCTTTCCAATCACCAGTTTTTTCGAAGCGCATGCTCTGTCAAGAGAATTTAAACAGGTCGCCTTGACAGCATCACCCTGCCGCTCAGCCCCAACTTCCGTCTCTGGCTTCGGCACGTCCACCGGAATCCTTTCTTCTTCCAGCTTCGTCACGTCCACCGGGATCCGCTCCGCCTCCAGGATCGGCGCGCCCATATCGACCTTCACAAGCGTCACCTTACCGTCCTCCACGGTCAGATCCAGCGTCTTGATCCCGCTGCCGGTCGCCACCGTGATGCGCGTCTTGTCCGTCAAGCCATAATCATAGACATACTTCGCCACGCAGCGGATGCCGTTTCCGCACATCGCGCCCAGGGAGCCGTCCGAATTGTACATCTCCATCTCAAAATCCGCGACGTCCGAAGGCTTGATCAGGATCAGCCCGTCCGAACCGATCCCGAAATGACGATCGCTGATTCGCTTCGCCACACTGCCCGGATCCGGTACCGTCTCCTGAAAACAATTGACGTACACGTAATCGTTGCCGATCCCGTGCATCTTCGTAAACTTCATCGCTCATTTCCTCTCATTCTATGCACCCTGAATTTCCTGCCGTCTTCCCGATGCCACCGCTCCTTTGCAGAAGTTTCCGGCGCTGCCATTCCTTTGCGGACGTTCCCATCAGGGTGCTTCCGCTTTGTCTTTTCTATGATACACAGCATTTTCTTTCATGTAAAGCACAAATTCTGCTTTCTTTCTTTTGTAAAGTGCTCCCCGCACATTTTGCCCGAAAGTCGCCTCGCGAGACAGTGGAAAGCGAACTGTAACTGTTGCTTACGTCCGCATCAACGCAAAGATCATCTGCGCGGTCTCCACCATGTTTGTCCCGCTGTCCATGCTCGTCTTCTGCAGATACCGGTGCGCTTCCTCCTCTGTCATGTGGTTTCGCTCCATCAGCAGAGCCTTGGCCTCCTCGATCAGCTTCCGATCCTTCTCGCTGCGCTGCGGCGGCTGCATGCGCTTCCGCCTCCGCCGGCGCTCCAGATTCTCGATCACCATGTCGAGCGAGCTGACGAGATCGTGAACCTTAAGCGGCATCTCTATGCTGACGACGCCCTCCGCGACGCCCTCCGAGAGCGCCCGCGCCGAAGCCACCAGCACCATCTCAAAGGAAGGCGTCACGTTTCTGTACACTTCCTCGTAGATCATGTCCGGATAACGATATCCGCCGACAATGACGCCGGAGCCGAGCCGGTCGGCCGCCGCGAGCGCCTGCGCCCCGCTCGTACACACCGCGCTGACCATATAACCGCTGCGTACCAGTAGATTCCGGATGCTTTTCGCATCTTCGATTCTCGGAAATACTACCACTACATTTATCATCGATATCCTCCTGTTTGGTGAATTTCAAAGGCAGCAAGCCGTACAGGCTCATTGCCGATCGCACAAAACAGTCAGATCTTCGCCAGATAACGGTCAAGCTCCCACTGGCTCACGCTCGCCCGGTATTCCTCCCACTCTTTTTTCTTCTCGCGGATAAAGCGCTTCGCCGCATGCTCCCCGAGCACATCGTAAATGTATCTGTCCTGCTCCAGAGCCTGCACCGCCTCGAGCAGATTGCCCGGCAGACATTCAATGCCGCGCTCGATGCGCTCCTCCTCCGTCATGGCAAAAATATTTGCGTCCACGGCCTCCGGCGGCATGATCTTGTTCCGTATTCCGTCCAGTCCGGCCGCCATGCAGACCGCGAGCGCCAGATACGGATTCGCCGCGGAATCCGGGCTGCGAAGCTCGATCCTCTGTCTTGGGTCGTCCGTCGCCGGAATGCGGATCAGCGGGCTGCGGTTCGTCACCGACCACGCGATGTAGACCGGCGCCTCATACCCCGGAACCAGCCGCTTGTAGGAATTGACAAGCGGATTCGTGACCGCTGTGATCGCGCGGATGTGCTTCATGACGCCGCCGATAAAGAAGAGTCCTTCCTCGCTCAGATGTGAAGGAGCGTCCGGATCATAGAATATGTTGACGCCGTCCCTCGCCAGCGAGAGATTCAAATGCATCCCGGAACCGTTCACGCCGCTCTTCGGCTTCGGCATAAAGCTCGCGTGCAGGCCGCAGCGCTTCGCGATCGTCCGCACGACCAGCCGCACGGTCATCATCCCGTCCGCCGCGCGCACCGCCTCGTCGTAGCGGAAGTCGATCTCGTGCTGCGCCGGAGCCGCCTCGTGGTGCGATGCCTCCACGACATAGCCCATCTCCTCAAGCGTCAGGATCATATCGCGCCGCGCGTTTTCGCCGAGGTCGATCGGACCGACGTCGAAATAGCCGGCCTGCTCGTGCGTCATCGTAGTAGGAAGGCCGTTGTCGTCCGTGTGAAACAGGAAAAACTCACACTCAGGACCCACCTCCAGACTGTAGCCCATCTTCTGCGCCCCGTCTACCACCTGCTTCAAAATATAACGCGGGTCGCCCTCAAACGGAGCGCCGTCCGCATTGCAGACGTCACAGATAAACCGCGCTACCTTCCCGTGCTGAGGACGCCACGGAATGATGCAGAACGTGTCGAGATCCGGATGCAGAAACAGATCCGAATTTTCGATTGGGACAAAGCCCTCGATCGACGCCCCGTCAAATGTGATCTTGTTCTCAAGGACGCGGTCGAGTTGGCTCGTCGTGACCGCGATATTTTTCAGCTCTCCCATCAGATCCGTAAACTGCAGGCGGATAAATTCGACATCCTCCTCCTCGATGATCCTTCTGATATCTTTCTGCGTATATTTGCTCATAGCTTCTCCTTTCTTTTCCGTGCCTGAGCCGTGCTCAAGCTCGAAAATGCTTCGCATTTCCGAGCCCGCGGACCCCTCGCCGGGGCGGCATCGCCCACTTGCAGAGAGCGATTGCTTCGCCCTATCATCCGCGGCCGGACACAGACTTTTGTGAGCAGGCTCCCTCGCCTGTGTCCGGCCGCGGATGGCACGGCTCATTGTTTTCGCGAAAAAAGGGCGCTCTTTCCCAATGAAAGAACGCCCTCGCCCATTCATCCAGTAATGATAACAGGCGCAAAATTTTTTGTCAACCCCTGACGCCGCGTGGTTTATTTCTTCTTCCACTTCGCATACAGAGTCAGGTTTCGCTTGTAGCTCTTCGGAATCTTCTTGATCCTGTTCTTGAAGTTCTTGTCGGTGTACCAGCCCTTGAACTTGTAACCCTTTCTGGTCGGGTTCTTCAGCGTGATCGCCGTCTTGTAGTATGCTTTCGGGTTGCTCTTGTTGTTCGTCCCGCCGTTCAGCTTATACTTGATCTTGTAACCGACTGTCAGCTTACACTTCGCGACTACACCGCTTCCATCCTTCGCGGTCGCCGTGATCGTGACCTTGCCATATTTCTTGGTACGGATCTTTCCGCTCGCATTGACCGTCGCGATCTTCGTATTGCTGGATTTCCATTTAATCGCCTTGTTCGCCGCATAGCTCGGTCCGACCGTCGCCTTCAGCGTGTAGGTCTTGCCTTTGACCAGTGCAAGCGTGGTCTTGTTCAGCTTGATCGACGTCACCTTGCGCGCGGGCTGAAGACTCAGCTCCTTGCCGCTCATGAGAAGTTTCCTGCTGCAATCTGTCAACCCAAGCTCATACCAATACTGGCCGTTGCTCAGGATATAACTCAGGACTCCCGACTTGTTCAAAGTCTCGTCCGCATTCTGCGTGTACATAAAGAGCTTCCCTGTCTGCTGGTACAGACTGTTCATCTGGCTTGCCAGTATCCTTACCGTAGCCTTGCCCGGAAGCGCCCCGTTCGCGGCCGTGAACTGTACTCCCATAGACGTCGCGGTATTCCCGTACATGGAGGTATCCGCCTTCGCCAGGCTCCCCAGACAGTCGATATCCTTGACCGTGCCCGTGATGTCCCTGCCGTAGAAGCACCACTCAACTGCACCGTTTGTCAGGACAAGCGTGACGTCCTTGCCCTTGATCTTCGTGAACCAGTCTTTCTTAACCGTATGATTGTTTCCATCATACTGAATCACCACCGCGGTATTGGACGTAGAAGTCAGACCGTTAAGCTTGTTCGTGATCGCCGTATCATTTGTGATGTACAGCTTGCTCTCGCCAGCTCCAAAGGCGTCCTTTACCGTCAGATCCGTCGTCTCGGTGATGCTGACGACATTGCCGCTGCCATTCTTCCATTTCTTCGTCGCTGTATCATAAGTATAGGTTGTAGCCTTGCCGGCCATGTCCGTCAGGGTCACTCCTCCGAGATGATACGCGCCTGTCGCCGCGCTGGAGGGCACGCTCATCCTGAGCGCTTCTCCGCTTATCTTCCCCGTAAACTTCGGGCTCTTTGTCCAGTCAAACGTAAACGAGATCTTCTGCGCGGGAGCCGCCGTCTGGAAGAAATAGCCGCTCACCGTCTTGATTCCGATGCCGCTCTCCGTAACACTCATCGTGAGGTCAAGCGTGCCCGGCTTCAATACTGTCGTCTTGCTCAGTCCTACGCTCTGCAAAGTCGGAGCGCCGTTGCTGTCTGTGACGACCACCTTCTTGGTCGCTTTCTTTCCATTGTATGTCACAGTAGCTGTGATCGTGGCAGTTCCAGCCTTCACAGCCTTTACATTTCCGCCCTCTACCGTCGCTATCGTGTTATCGCTGGATGCCCACGTAACCAACCCACTCAGATCGAGCTGGCTGTTTCCGGCAAGCACCTTCAATGTCTCCGGCTTATTTCCTTTGACCTGCGCCTCAATCGCGCTGTCTCCGTCCGCCATGCGAATCGATGTAAAAATCGCGTCTGCCGCTATGTTACTTGTATCGGTCGGCAGCTTCAATACCCCGTTAAAGCCGCTGCAGCCTTCAAACGCCGCGCTGCCCACCTTCAAGCTCGCCGCGCATGTTGACAAATTCAGAGCTCCGGTAAGGCCGCTGCAGCCGTAAAACGCCTGCTCACTGATCTCCGCAAGCGAAGCCGGGAAGCTTAGGTCTTTCGTCGCAAAGCCGCTGCAGCCATAAAACGCGCGTCTGCCGATCTTTGTCAGCCCATTAGGCAACGTCAGGGCCTTCAAACCGGTACAGCCCTCAAACGCAGAGTCCCCGATCTCAGTAACCGAACCAAGCGACAGCGAGGTAAATCCCTTACAGCCGTAGAACGCCTTGTTCCCAATTGTCTTAACGCTCGCCGGAATCGTAAGTGTGCCCGCCAGGCCGGAGCAGCCCTCGAACGTCGACGCTTCTATTTTTTCTATAGTAGATTTCAGATCCAGCGCCGTAAGACCGCTGCACCCCTTAAACGCGGAAGCGCCAATCGAAGTAACTCCCGCCGGGATCGTAAGCGTCCCCTTCAGGCCGCTGCAACCCTCAAACGCAGACTCCCCGATCGTTAACTCGCCGGTAGGCTGGAGCGTAATGCCTGTGAAACCGCTGCATCCCTTGAACGCGGAAGCGCCCATCTCAGTAACTTCCGCCGGAATCGTGAGGCTTCCCGTGAAGCCACTGCAGCCTTCGAAGGTGCCGGCCGCAATTTCCGTCAGCCCTGTCGGAAGGCTCAGGCCTCCCGTAAAGCAGCAACCGCTGAACGCATTCTCTCCGATCACCGTCACGGTACCGGAAAGACTCAAACTACCAGTAAACTTACACCCATTGAACGCATTTTTCCCGATCTCTTTTAAAGAATTCGGAAGGCTAAGTGTACCGGTAAACTGAGTTTTGCCCTGAAACGCTCCATCTCCAATCTCCGTGACGGATTCCGAGCCACTGCCAGTATCAATCTGCTGAGGAATAACCAGATTCGTCTTTGTCGCATCATAGTTTTCCTTCAGTCCTAGAATCCTTACGCCACCGTTATTCGAATCAGCCGGTTCATAGATAAAGTCCCCGGACGTCGCCGAGATCGTCGCAATCCCTGAGTCGTTCAGCATCGGCTCGATCTCTGTCACCACGACAGCTCCGTCGTCATACTGCTCCTCTACCTCGGGGATGTCGATCACCTCGTCGATATCATCCTCGACGGCCGTTTCCGCCGCCTCCGACGCCACCTCATCGGCCACTTCAGCTGCCTGTCCCTCTGTGGTCGGCTCTTCTGCCGTCCCGACAGCAGCCGCCTCGGTCTCCGGCTCTTCCTGGAGTACCGCATCCGCATCGGATGGATCCGCCGACTCTGCCTCGGCAGAAGGCTCCCCAATAGCAGGCTCTGCCTCTGTCGGCTGAGTCTCCGCCTCTACAACAATCTCTGTCTCAAAGGCCTCTTCCGCAATCGCGCACTGTGCAAACGTACTTCCCAGCATCGCACAGACCAGCACCATACTCAAGGTCTTTTCCCAAAACCTGCTCCTCTTCATAATCGCTAAACCCTCCTTACAATATCGCTCTCCCTCGGCAAACACACAGCCGCCGATATGGTGCATTTACCACATTATATATCTTTTAACAAAATATTGCAAGATTTAATTTTCGATTAATAAAATTTTAAAAATATTTAATACCGCTAAGCTTACTCTTCCCCTTCTTCCTCCGGCAATCTGGTATAATATCTCGCGTCGGAGCTTCGGAAAATCGTGTCGGAGGAGCCCACCTGGCAGACCGCAATCTTATGGAAGCCCTCATCCATCTTGTCCTTTTTGAAGCGCAGCAGCTTCGACGACAGATAGGTCGTGCTGACTTTTTCATCGTCGATATACACCTTACTCCATTTTGTGAAATTGTCCCCCATGACATAATAATAGAGATCCGTCTCTGTAATCTTATCCAGAATAATATCCTGCGTACCCATCACGAGATCCGTCGCCGGATAGGGATTTCCGCCGCCATAGACATAATGGTCCCCGTAGAGAATATCGTATTGCAAATACTCCATCCCCTGCTGGTACTCCTCACTCGTCATGCTGTCGCGGTTCTGATGGTAGTTGAACATCGTCCCCTCATGGATGCCGAGCGAATCCGTGATATCCGCAAGCAGCTGGTACGCGGTCATGTCGGCGTCCTGCTTTTCCATGCCGAAATTATTCCAGGTCGCGTACTGCGTCAGAAAGAGACTCCCGGTCTTCATGTCCTCCTCCGTCAGCCCCATCGTCGGAAGATGGTCGCCGAACATCACCACGAACGTCTTCTCGCCGCGCTGTTCGAGCATGTCGATCAGATCCCCGACAAAGTCATCCACCTGATGAATCTGATTGACGTAATACTCCCACGCCCAGCGCATCCCCTCATCCTCCGGGCCAGTCACACGGATTTCCGGATCCTCGATCACCTGCTCCTGCGGATAATCGCCGTGTGACTCGACCGTGATCGTGTAGACAAAATCCGGCTGATCCGGTGTGTAGTCGAGCGACTTCTCCACCTCACCGAGCATGATATCGTCGATCGGCCAGGTCCCAAGCGGCGTGTACTGCCGGATGTCCATCATCTCCTTGCAGGTAAAGGTATCAAAACCCATCATCGAAAATGCATTCCTGCGGCTGTAGAAATTGCCCCCGTTGTCGTGCACCGCGTGCGAGCCATAGCCGAGCGCGCGCAAATCGGAAGCGATGCTCTCGCAGTTCGTCTCCTTGAGGATCGTCTTGTACGGATACTCGCCCAGACCGAAAAACTGCATGCCCATCCCAGTCAAAACCTCGAACTCCGTGTTCGCCGTCCCAGCGCCGACCACGGGCACCTCAAGGTGCCCCGAAGAATAATTCTCATACAGGCGGTGAAAATTTGGAATCGGATCCTCGCTCGTCTCGAGGAATTTGATCTCTCCCGGGTCAACAAAAGATTCCAGAAGAATACAGATGATGTTCGGATATTCTTCCGAGCCTTCTGTCTCTTCTGGAATGCTGTTCTCTTCCTTCTGAAGCTCTGTATTCGATTGATTCGAGGATTCGTCTGCGGCCGCTGTTCTCACATGACGCTCGGCCGTCAGCGAAGCCCCACCGGACGTCATCGCGGATCCGCCCGAAGCATCCCGCGCCGCCTCCGCTCCTACCGCCTGGGCCTCTGTCATCAGCTCCTGCGCATCGATCTGGGGCGTCTCTTCCGTCTCCGGCTCATCCGGAACCACCCTCTGCGGCAGCTCCTGCCCGCTCCTTGCCAGCACATCGCGAACCGCTTCCTCGGAATATCCCTCCGGCTCACTCATCCCTCGGTCGAGCACACTCGCGGAAAAGCTGTAGACAAAACCATAGTCCTTGTAGCCCTGCGCCAAATTCTCAAAATAGGATGTGAGGATGTGGTTGCTCACAGCCGCGTTCGTCACCCTCGGAAGCAGCAGCATGACCATCACCGTCATGAACACGCCGACCATCCGGTGCGTCTTTCCCTCGAACTTCGGCCCCTTGATCCAGAAGACAACCAAAAACAAAACCACCGCCGCGACGCCCGCGATCACGATCACTGCCTCAACGGCCGTGAAGTAATTACTCTGCATCGTAAAGAGATCGCCGACCATCTTCAGATCCGTAAAGCTGAACGGAGAGACCCTCTTTGCCAAAATGCAGCCGTTAATGGTGCCGAGGAACAGCCAGAATATACTGATAATCGTTCGAAGCACCGCCCGTCGCTTCACTATGTACACAAGCATCAGAGACGCATAGACGATCAGGGAATTGTAGAGGAAGACCACATTCCGATCCGCCACGAAGAGACAAGCCTCCACGAAGGAATGCCTCGAAATCCACTCGATCAGGAAGCATACGCCACACGCGAGAAATATATGGAAGACCAGGGAGTACCTGTTCAAAACGGCAACCCATCTCTCCACACGCTCGCTTTTCATCCTGGCTTTCATCTTATCTCTTTTTTTTCTGATTTCCTTAAACATTACCGATTCCCCTTACAATCCGGCCTCCCCATATGGCCGGACATACCCTAAAATACTCCGCCGACAGGCCTTCGCTTGCCTGCCCTTGTCCGGCGCGGGCAAATGCAGCGCACTGCCCCGCCAAAATCCATTTGACAGATTAATCTAAAACATGAGAAAAGTCAACTATCTTCAAAAAAATTTAAGTTTTTGTTTATTTTTCTGGAAGATTTGCCATTTTCGGGCTTGAACTTTCCATATAGTATGTTAAATTTATAGTAACAGTTCCGCCTCGGACGGTGGGCAGCCCTGCCGCCGTACCCGGAATCACACAAAGCGCAGGAAAGGAGAGCACATGACAGATCGACAGGGAGGCAATTACGACGATATCATAAATCTCCCTCATCATGTGTCGACAGCACACCCGCAGATGTCGCAGCACGACCGGGCGGCGCAGTTCTCTCCCTTCGCGGCCTTGGCCGGCCATGACGCCGCGATCCACGAGACCGCCAGACTCACCGAGCGCAGGCACGAGCCAGGCGAAGACTATGCAGACCTGCTGGATCGGAAGCTTCAGCAGCTTCGAAATTATCCCGGCCAGCCGCCCCTGATCTCCGTACGCTATTTCGAGCCAGACGCAAAAAAAGCCGGCGGAGCCTATGTCACGGCCTCCGGACGGCTGAAGAGAATCGACGATCACCGCAGGCTCCTCGTGCTCGAAGACCAGACTGAAATTCCTGTCAGCCAGATCATCGAGCTGGAGCTTTCCATATAGGATGCCGGATTTAACGCAAATATCCGGCTCTCTTTACAAAATGTACAAACACCTCACAGGCAGAAAGAGGAATTACCCTGCTATGAAAAAACTGTTTCTCACTCTCCTGCTGCTCCTGCTCCTGACGGGATGCGGGAAAAAGCCCGCTGCTACAGCCCCGGAGGAATTGTTTCACATCGCCGACGGGATGACGGCGGACGGCATTCGTCCGGGCGACGAGCCGGAGCAGTTCATCGACGCATACGAGGATTATCTGATCCAGGTCGCCTACAATAATCTGGAGTCAAACTATGTCGTTATGGATATCGATAAAATCCCATACAAAGAAGATATCTCCACAATGATCGCAAATTTTTTCGTCGACGACAAGCCTGTCTCTGAGGAAGAGCTCTGCCGGGAAAACAATGTCAAGCCGACTCAGCTCTACGCGCTTTTGAGCTCCTCTTCCTATCTGCGCGAGCACAATGTCGTCTACCGCTATCTGCGCTTTCGCTGGGCGGACGGCAGGATCGTTGATATCCAGTCAGATGAGCTCAACTACAACGAGACCTACGAGACACCGCGGCTTCGCTAGACGGTCATTTCCAGCTTACTTTTCCTTTTTTCACCTGCATGGTAAATATTTTGTCACGTCTGATCCTGAACGGATAACTACTCCACGAGACCAGAAACAGATTGTTACTCCTGTGAGCCATTTGCATACTGCAATCGCAGAGTTTCCACTGGCCGTCTATTTTCACTTCACACCAGCCGTGAGGACTTAAGCTGGAATATGCATGCGCAGTCACTCCGCCGGCGGAAACCCGGCAGTCAAATCCCAGTACCCGCGCAATATATGCCAACGCAGAACCGTAACGGTAGCAGTTACCTCTTTTGTTGTTAAACATATAGAGGGCATATGACCTGATTGTCGTTGCTGCCGGATGATCTGAATAAATCCTCTGGTAAGAATATCTGCACAACGCATCATAGCAGCTCCGCAATCTCTGCCGCGGCGACTGCTTTGAACTGGAATTCTTCATCACGAAGTTCACAGCGCATTTAATCGCACTGTCTGTCACACGGATCCCGCTTGCATCTACGTAGTAATAACCTTTTTTCTTGCTCCCGACGATCTTGTTTTTCTGGAGCACTCCTTTTTTATCGAAATAATAATACTTTTTGCTGATCTTGCACCAGCCGGTTACCTTACGCCCTTTTTTGTGATAATAGATTTTTGAATTTTTCTTATACCACCCGTTCTTGAGTGGTTTTTTGACCTCCGCATTCGCTGCAGAATTGTCTGTTTGCATTGTGTTTTCGGATGCGCAGACATGATCTTGCAGTAAAAATATGCCCGTAAACATCATGATGGCGGCCAGAAGAATACTCCATTTTTTTCGATATCCCATATTATTGCTCGCCTCTTTCACTTTATAATCCTACGCCCCTTTTTTAGGACCACTTTTCCCAATTATATCCGCATTCTTTTTTTATTACAATACGAAAAAAACTTTTCCGCTCCTTCTACGCCTTGTGTCCGCCGATCTGCTCGTTGCGCGCGCGGGCCGTCGCGCCCTCCTCAAAATTCATGCCTCGCAGCACCGCGTTCTTGCCAAATTTCTTCTTGATGTCCAGCACGGCTTCCTGCAGTCTCCGCTCCTTCTCAAGCGCTTCCTTCTCCGCCTTTCTCTGCTTTTCCAGCGCCTCATAGTCCGTGAACAGATCGAGCTGTTCCGCCACAGGCTCTTTTGAGACATTCTGCTCGTCGACCACATGATTTGCCGTGAGATAGAGCCGTCGCACCAGAAGGTCCGAATTCACGATCCGGTCATACAGCTGCGTGACCGCTTCCATGATCTGTCTGCTCGACGAAGTTGGCCTGCCTAGATTCGTCGTGCCGTGCGCATGCTTCGGCACCTGCTTTCCATAATGGTTCGTCGTAACTTCTCCCTTATATTTCCTGCGGATTTCCGGATTGGTCAGATTCTCTACGTCGTAGCCGACGGTCAGGACGATCTGATCCGTCACCAGCCGCTTCTCGACAAGGTCGAGCGCCAGCAAATCGGTCATCTCGCGCACCACCAGCCGCGCCTCGTCGGTCCGATATGGCCGCATGAGCACCTGCCCGGAACCTACGCTGTTCGTCTCGGGGCGATACGCCTTGATGTCCGCGATCCGGCACGGCTCCCAGCCCCAGGCGTGGTCGATCAGCAGCTCTGCATTGATTCCAAAAAGCTTATAAAGCAATTCCTCATTGTAATAGTCCGAAGGCCCGCCCAGCGAACAACGCGCGACGTCACCCATCGTGTACAGGCCGTGCGCCTCGAGTTTTCGCGCGTACCCCTTGCCGACGCGCCAGAAATCCGTGAGCGGTCGATGTGTCCAGAGCTCTTTGCGGTAAGACATCTCGTCCAGTTCCGCGATCCGTACGCCGCCCAGATCCGTCTCGACGTGCTTCGCCACGATATCCATCGCCACCTTACACAGATAGAGGTTCGTCCCGATCCCGGCCGTCGCCGTGATCCCGGTCTCCGCCAGCACATCCCGGATCATCTTTCTCGTCAGCTCACGCGCCGTGAGCCCGTAGGTCTTCAGATAGTCCGTCACATCCATCATCACCTCGTCAATTGAGTAGACGTGAATGTCCTCCGGCGCGATATACTTCAGGTAGATATCATAAATTTTCGTGCTGTACTGTACATAAAAGCCCATGCGCGGCACGGCCACGATATAGTCGAGCGCGAGCTCCGGATTCTGCCGCAGCTCCACGTCGTTCGATGATTTTCCGGAAAATTCCTTCTTTCCAAGCCGCCGCAACCGCTGCAGTCGCTGTGCATTGACCTCACGCACCCTCTCAACCACCTCGAACAGACGCGCCCGCCCGGAGATTCCGTACGCTTTCAGCGACGGCGACACTGCCAGACAGATTGTCTTCTCCGTCCGGCTCGCATCCGCAACGACCAGGTTTGTCGTGAGCGGATTCAGTTTTCTCTCGTTGCATTCCACCGACGCGTAGAACGACTTCAGGTCGATCGCGACGTAGGTTCGGTTGGCCATCGTGGTCACCTCGCTTTGGTTATCTGAATTTTACCTCTCCGTAAAAGAGGAAGAATCCCCAAATGTATCGCCTTACATTTGGGGATTCGCCTTTTTGTTCGCATGAATATTTTTCACTTTTTGTCTGCCGACATTATAGCATATGTATTTTAGGATTGCAAGATACTTTTTATTCTACTTGTACTACGCTCCCGCGCCACAAAATACACCCGCTCGCTGTCCGGGCGTGGCGCATCCTGTGTGAACGCGTCAAACACCGCCTCAAGCTTCAGACCGGCGCACGCAAGCGCGTCCCCGATCTCACTGAGCTCATACGCCCTCTGGTAGTGCGTCTCCTCATACTTCTCGTAGAGTCCGTTCTCCTGCCGGAGGAACAGCGTCAGATCGTACTCGTTGATGCGCGTCTCCTCATCGTACCAGTTCTCCCAGATGAAGCTTTCATCGTCGCGGTTCTCCGCGATCACCGACTCCCCGAGCTCCCGATACTTGCCGACTGTGTTCAGGTCAAAAATGAACACGCCGCCCGGATCAAGGTAATTATTGACGAGCGAGAAGACCCTGATAAGATCTTTCATCTCCGTCACATAATTGATCGAGTCGCAGACGCTCACAACCGCGCGCACTGTTCCGTACAGCTCGAACTCGCGCATGTCCTGCAGCAGATACAGAATATCGTGTCCGGAGGCGTCCTTTTTCTCCTGCGCGATCTCCAGCATCTCCGGCGAATTGTCCACGCCGATCATATCGTAACCCAGCGCCGCCAGACGCTCCGTCATCTCGCCGGTCCCGCAGCCGAGCTCGAGCACAAGCCCGTCCGCCACGCCGTACTGCGTCAGCAGACTATGCAGGTACGCGCACCACTCGTCGTAGGGAATATTGTCCATGAAGGTGTCATACACCTGCGCGAAGCTTTCATAAGATGCCATTTCCTTTCTCCTCACCTCAATTCGTGTATAGTGCACATATTAGCTACCCGGACGCCGAAGGAGCCGATGTGCCTGTCCACCGCAAACACGTTGTTCTCCTTGATTCGCTGCGCCGCCTATGGACAGCTGTCTACGCAAACTCGCTTCGCTCAAACATGCTCCGACAGCTGTCGCTATGCTCGCGAATCCTGCGTCGAACTGCCTATCGTTTGCGTGCGGACAGGCAACACCCGGCTTTCCTGCGGCTGTTTGTGGCAGACGCATAATTCGCTGATTTATACTGCAAAAATACAAGAGTATAAATGCTCTACCACATGCCAATGCACAGCCCGGCAAAAGGGACTTGCTGTGTCAGGGCAGATCATTGAGGGCCGCCGGTGCTTGGTGAGCGCAAGCGAG
>CANQVT010000064.1 GCA_947627365.1 uncultured Lachnospiraceae bacterium
GTGTTTTCAGTGCTGGGACAGATGAGTTTGTTTGACGACAGGGAGCAGATGTCGCCGCTGGCGAGCAGGCTCCGCCCGGAGACTCTGGACGAATATGTGGGGCAGGAGCACCTGGTCGGCCCGGGGAAATTGCTGCGGCAGCTGATAGAGCGGGATCAGATTTCCTCAATGATCTTCTGGGGCCCGCCGGGGGTTGGAAAGACGACATTGGCGCGTATCATCGCGAAGCAGACACAGGCGGAGTTCGTCGAGTTCAGCGCGGTCACGAGCGGGATCAAGGAGATCAAGGAAGTGATGGCGCAGGCCGAGCAGAACCGCCGCTGCGGGATTCGGACGCTGCTGTTTACGGACGAGATCCACCGTTTCAACAAGGCGCAGCAGGACGCGTTCCTGCCATGGGTGGAGAAGGGCAGCATCATTCTGGTGGGCGCGACGACCGAGAACCCGTCGTTTGAGATCAACTCGGCTCTGCTTTCCCGCTGCAAGGTGTTTATCCTCAAGGAGCTCGGCGAGGAGGACCTGCTGAAGCTGCTGCATCAGGCGCTGAAGAGTCCGAAGGGCTTCGGCAATCAGAACATCTCCATCGATGAGGATAAGCTTGCGGGAATCGCGCGCTTCGCGAACGGGGACGCGCGCACGGCGCTCAACACGCTTGAGATGGCGGTGCTGAATGGCAGGATGGAGGCGGACGGCGTGCTGTATGTGGACGAGGAAGTGCTGTCCCAGTGCATGAACCGCCGCTCGCTTCTGTACGACAAGAGCGGGGAGGAGCACTACAACCTGATTTCCGCGCTGCACAAGTCGATGCGCAACAGCGACCCGGACGCCGCGGTCTACTGGATGTACCGCATGCTCGACGGAGGGGAGGATCCGCTGTACATCGCGCGGCGCATCGTGCGCTTCGCGAGCGAGGACGTCGGCATGGCGGACTCGCAGGCGCTGCAGGTGGCGGTGGCGGCTTATCAGGCTTGCCATTTTCTCGGAGTGCCGGAGTGCGACGTGCATCTCGCGCACGCGGTCGTGTACCTCGCCATGGCGCCGAAATCCAACGCGCTCGACCGGGCCTGCATCGCGTGCCGCGAGGATGTGCGCAATCTTCCGGCGGAGCCGGTGCCGCTGCAGATCCGCAACGCGCCGACCGGGCTGATGAAGGATCTGCACTATGGGGAGGGCTATATCTACGCGCATGACACCGAGGAGAAGATGGCCCGGATGCAGTGCCTGCCGGACAGCCTCGTCGGGCGGCGCTACTACGAGCCGACCACGCAGGGCGCGGAGGCGAAGGTGAAGGAGCGGCTGGAAGAAATCCTGGCCTGGAAGAACGCCGGGAAATGATCTTTTCCTGTTGCAAATTAATTTGATATTCGCAGAGAATTCATATAAGCAATCGAAATAAAAGGAGGAGCGCAATGATCTACATCGATGAAAAAAGAAAGACAGCCCGCCTGGACACGCCGGGTACGAGCTATGTCCTTGGGGTTGTGAACGGAAAATATCTTTGCCATTTGTATTACGGAAAGAAAATCCAGGATGACGATATCCGCTATCTGCTGCGGACGCAGGAGAGCCCTTACACCCCGGAGGTCAATCCGGCGGAGAAGCTTTCTTTCTACGGACGCTGCTATTTTGAGTATCCCTGCTTCGGGATGGGAGATTTCCGCGAGTCCTGCCTGAACGTCAAAAGCGCGCAGGGACAGCTGGGAGCCGAGCTTTTCTTTCAGAGCTTTAAAGTAATAGAAGGCAAACAGCCGCTCCCGGGACTTCCGTCCTCGTTCGGCGCGCCCTGCCAGACATTGGAGGTATTGCTCGCGGATCCGGTACTGGGGCTTGAGGTGACGCTGCGCTATACGGTCTTTGACGACGTCGACGTGATCACGAGAAGCGTATCCGTCGCGAACCGGGGCGGGGAAGTGCTTTTCCTTACCCGGGTGCTGTCGGCCTGTCTGGATATCGACGACACGGTGTCGGCCGGACGGATCCAGGGGCGCGGGCACGGCGGCTTTCGGGCTCTGACGTTCGGCGGTTCCTGGTCGAGGGAGCATATCATGCAGACGCAGGAGCTTGCCCGCAGCGGCGTCGTCACGGAATCGCTGCGCGGGGAATCAGGGCACGAGTCGCAGCCGTTCCTTGCGGCCGTCTCGAACGACTGTACGCAGGAGAGCGGGGAAGTGTACGCGATGCATTTCGTCTATTCCGGCAACTTCATCGGGAAGCTGCAGAGGGACGCGTCCGACGCGCTGCGCATGGTGATGGGGATTCATCCGGAGACCTTTGAATGGAAGCTGGAGTCGGAGGAAATATTCCACGCGCCGGAGGTCGTGCTTACCTATTCCGCGGAGGGACTCGGGAAGATGACGAGAACGCTCCATGACTTCTACCGGGAGCACCTGATCCGCAGCCCGTGGAAATACCGGGAGCGTCCGATCCTGATCAACAGTTGGGAGGCCGCCTATTTCGATTTCGACGAGCAGCGGCTGATGGACCTCGCGGTGCAGGCGCAGAAGTGCGGGATCGACATGCTCGTGTGCGACGACGGCTGGTTCGGTGAGGGCCGGAACGAGCCGAAGGGCGGGCTTGGCGACTGGTACGTGAATGAGAAGAAGCTGAAGGGCGGTTTCAAGGCGCTGACGAAATTCCTCCACGAGAACGGGATGCGTTTCGGCCTCTGGTTCGAGCCGGAGATGATCGCGCCGGAGTCCGTGCTGTTCCGCAACCATCCGGACTGGGTGCTCCGGATGAGCGGGAGAGAGCCGGGTCTCTGTCGTGGGCAGTGGGTGCTGGATATGAGCAATCCGGCGGTACGCGAATATCTGTTTGAGAGCATCGCGGCGGTCGTCCGGGAGAACCAGGTGGATTACATCAAGTGGGACATGAATCGTCCGCTCACGGACGTGGGAAGCAGTTATCTCCCCGCGGACCGGCAGGGAGAGATCTGGCACCGGCATGTGTTGGGACTGTACGAGCTGCAGGAGCGGCTGCTTCAGGAATTCCCTGAGCTTCTTCTGGAGAACTGTTCCTCCGGTGGCGCGAGGTTCGATCCGGGTATGCTGTACTACAGTCCGCAGATCTGGTGCTCGGACGACATGGATCCCATCGAGCGGCTCGGGATCCAGGAGGGAACGGCCCTGCTGTATCCGCTGTCGGCGATCGGCGCGCATGTGTGCAAGGGACACAACGACATCACGCACCGCGAGGCGCCGTTTGAGACGCGCGCCCTGACGGCGATGCTCGGCACGTTTGGCTATGAGCTGGACATCACGAAGCTGCCCGAGGAGGAGCTCGCCGAGATACCGGGGCAGCTCCGGAGATATTGCTCTGTTCGGAATATGATCCAGCAGGGCGACTACTACCGGCTGGCTTCCTGGAGCTCGGGGCAGGATCTGGACTTGGTCGAGGTGCTGGCGAAAGATCAGTCAGAAGGCTTTGTACTGCTGGCGCAGCCGCTGTCGACGCCCAATATCCCGAGCCGTCGGATCTGCCTGCGCGGGCTTGATCCGGACGCGCTGTACGAGGTGAGTGGTGCTGGAATCATAGGGAATACAGAGGCTGACGCGTGTTCCGACACCGATGGGACAGTCACATCGGAAAAAGAGACAGGATCCGGTTGTCTGGGAGAAACGGTCCGTCTGCACGGGGATACGCTCATGCACGCCGGGTACATTGCGCAGCGCCCGAGAGGGGACTTTCAGGCTGTGATGCACCGTATACGGAAAGTGGGCGCTAATTAAGCGAAAGTATTGTTTTGCAGTAGAAAATGGCGTGATAATCAGACAAGAAACGGGCCTTACCGTACTCATGCTGCGGCCGGCCCGTTTTTTGTTTCTGAAAATCAAAAAATTTTTTTGACAAATGCAACCAAAAGAGAAAAAATACGAATATATGATTGAGAGCGCAAAGACAGGCTAGCCTGAAAATCTCTCATTTTACAGGATAGAAACGCGCGAGGAGACAGGAGATGGAGGATACAAAGATCATAGAGCTGTTCTGGGACAGAGATGAGGCGGCTCTGAAAGAAACGGCGGACAAATACGGCCGCTTCTGCTTTGGCATAGCATGGAAGATACTGGCGAACAGAGAGGATTCGGAAGAATGCGTGAACGATACCTGGCTTTCTGCGTGGGGAAGCATTCCGCCCGCCAGACCATCGATCCTGTCCGCATTTCTGGGAAGGATCACACGAAACCATGCCATAGACAGTCTGAGGAAAAAATATGCCGCGAAAAGAATGGATCTGCACATGAATACCATGGTGGACATTACAGATGAAGTTGAGGATATCAATCGCCAGCTTGCCTTTTCCCTGGACAGACAGATGGAGGAGAAGGAACTGATCCGTCTGATGGAAGCTTTTCTGGGAGGTTTGAGCGTGAAAGACCGGGATATCTTCATGCGCAGATATTGGCACATGGACTCGATCGCGGAGATAGCGAAGCGGCATGGGATATCAGAGAGCTCCGTGAAGTCGAACCTGTTCCGTGCAAGGAAAAAACTGAAAAAGGCGTTGATGAGAGAGAGGTATTTCGTATGAATCAGGATCAGTTTCTGTTTTTGGAATTGTTTGGGGAGGTTAAAGAAGAATATATTTCGCAGTCGTCGCAGCTGTGGACGCAGAGTCCGGGACAGCGTGCATTCAACCATTGGGGGAGAAAAGTCGCCTGCCTGGCGCTCATCGTGACGTTCGGTTTCTGCCTTGTGTTCTACGATCAGGTCTATGCCGCGATCAAAAGGTTCACGACGATGATCGGTGAAGCGCTCCATTTGACGGAGGATCTGACCTCGTATACGAAGATCATCGGCCAGACGCAGACGCAGGGGAATCTGTCGCTCACACTGAATGAGGTGATCTTGGATGAACACAGGATGCTTGTGTCTTTTTGCGGGGAATACGCGGGCGGGGAGGGAGTGCAGTGGCTTCGGATCAACGGAAAGCGGACGAGGATCAACAGAATCAGCTATCCGGGCAGCGACGCGTTTTCTGTCAGCGGAAATCCGATTGATACCGGAGAACAAGGGTCGGGCGACAGCATCGTGCTAGGCTTGGACTTCGCGGATCTGGAATTGCCGAAGGGCGAGGTAAACGTCCATCTGGTGGTGAACGCCGAGGAGTATCAGACGTCGGACATGAAGGTTCGGGAAAACTATAAGGAAAAGGATTTTATCTATGACTTTTCCTTTTCCGATGAGGCGCTTCGGGCACAGACGATAAAACGGACGCTTAACATCGCGGTTTCCGACGAGGATGGTGAAAAGCTGACGTTCACGGATCTGACAGTGAACGACCTCTACTGCATTCTTGCAGCAAAGACTCATTTTTCACGGAGCGATCCGTGGATACAGGAACATGCGCTGAAGCTGGAGGGCGAAGACAGCCTCGGCAATCCGGTGGCGCTTTTTATGAGCGGTCTTTCCGAGAATGAGATTTTCTTCGAGACTAAATATATTGGCGAAGATGAGGAGGTCAGCATGAGCAGAGAAGGAATGGACATCCGTCGTCCGATGCTTCCGGACAGGAACTGCGCATATATGGAGCTGCAGCTGTACCGGAGTTGTGAGCCGGGTTCGGAAGAAGAGGATACGGATGCGGAGTATGAAAAGTCGGATGGAGGAGATGCTGATGCGAAACGCGAAAAGCCGGACGAAGGGGATGTTGATGTGGAGCGCGAAAAGTCGGACGAAAGATCGGAGAACAACGGCTGGGAGCCGATCGTGGAAAAGTTCCGTGTGAAGGTGAACGGGTGAACGAATGCTTAAAGAATATTTTGCGATGAAATGGGATGGGAGGATTCAGTTATGATGAAATACAGGGGGACGCTTTTGAAAGCGGTAGTTTTGGGTATGATGTTGGCTGTACCGGCAGGCGCGGCGGAGACGGAAGGGGAGGCAGTTGGGAAAATCGGCGCAGAGAATTATAGCGTGACAGCACATGTCATGGAGACGGAAGGAGATACAGACCTGACAGGGGACGAGATGACGACCATTACGGCCGACTACAGTGCATTGGACTATGGGGATCAGAAAGTGGTGGTTCGCGATGGAATAAAAGCTTTTTCTGACGCCGACTGTGAGGACAGTCTGGAACTGCAAATGATATCTTCCGGTGAAAAAGAGATCATCTATCAGTTTGAGCAGGAGGAGATTCCCGAGATGGTTTATCTGATTCCACCCATCCTCTCCGTTTTGAAGAAGGTCGAAAAGACAGAACTGCGCGCGCGGGACGAGGAGGATGCTTTTGATGCCGGATTTTGGATCAAGGACGTGTTTGTCCAGAAAGTGCGCCGTGGGCTGCTCCATATGGAGCCGGCTGTGTACGAGGTAAATGTCATTATCGATTCGGAAAGCGGGGAATATCCGAACGATCTGAAGATGATCAGCGGCGGGAGAACTTACTCGGGCACGCAGTCAGAATCTTTCCTCTACTCAGATCCGGCGGCGCAGAATCTTTCCGAGTTCAGCTTTCAGTATGAGGTTTCCGATGATGCGGCTGCGGCGCTGGAGATTCTCGACCACGCGTCTTTTGTCTATTACGGAGTCGTTCATTTTGAGGCGGCGAACGACTGGGATTTTTCCTGCGAGGACGCAAAGCTGCAGGTCATAGGGGCGACTGTAAACGGATAAGGGGCGCTGAAAAAATGCAATTTTGAGTGCGGAAGGACGGATATTCATGAAATCTTAATAAATTCTCAGCAGAATTTACAGAAACGCTCCGGACGGATTTGATACAATGAATTCATTGTCATGGAAAGGGGCGAACGATATGGCGGATAAAATCCTGATCGTGGATGACGAGAAAGAGATTGCGGATCTGGTCGCGTTGTATCTCGGGAACGAAAATTTTGAAGTTTTCAAATACTATACGGCGGAGGACGCGCTTGCCTGCATTCAGAGGGAGGAACTGGATCTGGCGATTCTGGATATCATGCTTCCGGGGATGAGCGGACTGCAGATCTGCAAGAGAATCCGGGAAAAGCACAATTACCCGATCATTATGCTCACGGCAAAAGGGGAGGAGACGGACAAGATCACCGGGCTGACGCTGGGAGCAGATGATTATATTACAAAGCCGTTCCTGCCATTGGAGCTTGTGGCGAGGGTAAAGGCGCAGCTGCGGAGGTATAAAAGGTATAATGCGGCAGGGGAGGAAAAGCAGGAAGACGGAATCCTGGAACATGCGGGCCTGATTATGAATATCAAAACACATGAATGCTTCCTGAATGAGAAATCTCTGTCCCTTACTCCCACCGAGTTTTCCATTCTCCGGATTCTGTGCGAGAAAAAAGGAAACGTAGTCAGCTCTGAGGAACTGTTCCATCGGATCTGGAAGGATGAGTATTTCAGCAAAAGCAGCAACACGATCACGGTTCATATCCGCCATCTGAGGGAGAAAATGGGAGATTCCTTCGAGAAGCCGAAATACATCAAGACCGTCTGGGGGTGTGGGTACAAAATTGAAAGTTAAAGGAAGGGAAATCATAAAGCTGATTCTGCTGTGCGGGTGCGGACTTCTGATATTCTACGGCATTTTTCACTACTTTGATGTCGCATGGAACGGCTTTGCCGGGGACTGGTTTCGGGATCATTTCTTTAGCGAGGAGGTTTGCTATACAGAGATCGGCGGGCAGGCTGTAGGAATGGATCAGATCTACTGGCTGCCGCTGAAGAGGCTGGTCTTTAAGGCACTCTGCGCAATGGTGATCTTCTGGCTCAGTGTTGTCTTTTTTGTATCCCGCTTCTACGCAAGGGCGAAAGTGAAGAAGACCGTCACGAGGATCAGCCGGGAAATTCAGGATTACATGCAGTCGGATGGACAGGCACAGGATATTTTTGAAAAGGAGCATGCGGAAATCTCGACGCAGATCTCGGAAATCAAATCAACGATGCAGCGGCACGAGCAGATGCTGAAAGAGGAGGCGGCAAGAAAGAACGACTTGATCACCTATCTGGCGCATGATCTGAAGACGCCGCTGACCTCCGTGATCGGCTACCTGAGCCTGCTGGACGAGGCGCCGGACATGCCGCAGGAGCAGAAGGCCAGGTGTACGGGAATCGCGCTGGACAAGGCGCGGCGGCTGGAAATGCTGATCAACGAATTCTTTGATATTACGCGGTACAATCTGCAGCAGGTGGAGCTTGAGGAGGAGACCATTGACCTTTCCTATATGCTGGTGCAGATGGCAGATGAATTTTATCCGCTTCTGAGCGCGCATGGAAACGAGATAAAGCTGCGGGCCGAGGAGAACATCATGATTCACGGCGATTCGGTCAGGCTTGCGCGGGTGTTCAACAATATCCTGAAGAATGCGATCGCATACAGCTACCGCGACACCGTGATCGACGTCTGGACAGAATGCACAGGAGGTACAGAAAGTATAGAAAGTACAGGAAATGCGACAGGTCAGGAAGAACCCCATAATACGGAAAGCGCGGATCGTGAAGTCAAAATTTTCTTCCGCGACAGTGGAAAGACGATTCCTGCCAGAAAGCTGGATTCCATCTTTGATAAATTTTTCCGTCTGGATGAGGCACGGACGAGCAATACCGGAGGCGCAGGACTTGGGCTCGCGATCGCGAAGGAGATCGTCAGCCTGCACGGGGGAAGCATAACGGCGACGAGCGAGAATGAGCTGACGACCTTCTGCGTGTCATTGCCGATCGAATGATATAGAATATTATACCGCAATGGTACAGGCCGTATGAGACCGCGGCGGCCATACAGCGGCGTCTTTGCAGAATCTCTGCATTTTCTTAACTTTTTCTCAGGATTTTAACAACAGAATGTTAAAGTACAGGCGGCTCCTGTTCGGTAGAATCAATGCTGAACAGGGGCTTTTGTATTTTGATTTTGGGGAGGGATCGTTCGAATGGGCAGAGATTATTATTTCGGAGCAGGAAAGACAGAGCGCAGAGAGCAGGAAAAGCGGTGCAGGGAGAAGGAGCAACCTTATAGGGTGAAGGGACAACAGTGTAGAGGGAAGGAGCAGCCGTACAGAGAGCAGGAGAAGCAGGCGCAATCCGGCACAACGGATCGGCTGGGACACCATATCTGCGATTACAGAGACACGGATTATCATGCTTTCTGGGCAGACGGGGCAAGGGATTATGAGGATGCCGTTGAGCGGATCGCGCTTCGCCGACTGGTTCGTCCCATCTCCGGGAGCTGTCTGGAGATCGGCGCGGGTTACGGGCGGCTGGTCAACGAATATGCGGATCGCTGTGACAGCATACTCCTGACGGATTATGCGGAGAACCTGCTGGAGCAGGCGCGCAGGCGTGTCAGCGTGCTCGGACTGGAACAGGCAGAATGCAAGGTATGGAATCTCTATGAGCTGGACCGTCTGGAGCAGCAGTTTGACAATGCCGTATGCGTGCGGGTGCTGCATCATGTAGAGGATGTGCCGGAGTTTTTCCGTCAGGTGAACCTGGCGCTTCGCGACGGAGGCTATTTCATCCTTGAGTTCGCGAACAAGAGAAATCTGCTGGAAATATTACGCTGGACGTTTCGGAGGCATAACATCGCGCCCTTTGACCGCCGCCCAACCGCCCGCAAGGACGATGTTTACTATAATTTTCACCCGGATTATATCCGCGGGCAGCTCTGGGAAAACGGCTTTGTTATCGAAAAAGAACTGTCCGTTTCACTTTTCAGGAGCAAGGTTCTGAAACACCTGATTCCGGCCAAATGGCTGGCGGCGGTCGAAAAGCCGCTGCAGGGCGGACCGTGGAAGCTCAGCCCGAGTATCTTTGTGCGGGCCCGGAAGATTGCGGCTGAATCATTGCGTTGAGGGGAGGATGCGTTTTGTGAGAGAGAATAGGGAATATGGAAAAGCGAGGAGATCTGAAAGAAGCCGGAAAACTGTAGAAAATGAGCGATACAAAGGAGCACAGAAATACAGAACGAAAAGACGAGGAGACAGGGGAAGCATATTCCCTCCGCTTATTCTGATCGCGCTTCTGATTTTGGGCTGTGGGGCAGTCTTTCATTCTTTGTCGGAGCAGCGGACTTTAACTGATGGGACATTTTCCTTGATGCCCGAAGGGGAATATAGCAGGGAACATCCGGATGGAGACGTGCCAGAGGACCCGGAATATCCACAAGCTCGAGGGGAAGCTTGGAAGCAGGTGAATTCGGATGATCTGGACGGGAGCGTTCCGCAAATCAGCGTAGATCTGACGCAGCTCTACAGTCCGTATGCGATCCTGGTCGATTTCGAGTCCGGAAAGATTCTGGCTGGGCGAGAAGCGCAGTCGAAAATTTATCCGGCTTCGCTGACGAAGATCATGACGGCTGTTCTGGCGGTTGAGAACACAGAGGATATGGAGGAAACGGTCACAGTCCCGGAAAATATTTTTCCGCAGCTGTATGCAGAGGATGCCTCTACGGCAGGCTTTCTGCCGGGAGAGCGCGCCCGCCTGTGGGATCTGCTGTATGGAATCCTTCTTCCGTCCGGCGCGGAGTGCTGTCTGACATTCGCTGAGAGGATTGCCGGATCGGAGGAGGATTTTGTGGAGATGATGAACCGAAAAGCGGAGGAACTGGGACTTGCAGGCACGCATTTCTGCAACGCGACGGGGCTGCATGATCCGGAGCATTATTCTACTGTGGAGGATATCGCGGCTCTTCTTCGGTACGCTTTGCAGAGCGCGGTCTTTCGGACGGCATTTACGGGCAGCCGGTACAGCGTCGTTCCGTCACAGCAGCATCCGGACGGATTTACCTTTGCCAGTACGATGTTTTCGTGCATGGAGAACGCGGAGGTCGCCGGAGGGAGGATTCTGGGCGGAAAGACCGGATACACAGAGGAGGCAGGCCAGTGTCTGGCGAGCCTCGCGGAAATCGGCGGGAGAGAATATATCCTGGTGACGGCCAAAGCTCCTGGAACTCACGAGACAGAGCAATTTCATATTCTTGACGCTCAGAATGTGTACAATCAGATTGGGATGGACAGTGGGACCGGAGAGTTCGACGGAGAAGAAGGATACTGGTGGGAGAGATGATATCTGTTAGCAAATTTTAGACCGAAGGGAAAATTTAAGAACTTTTAAGATATAGCTTTCGATAATCTATGCTATATTGGATTTGGAAAATCAGTACGTTTCGAAAGGGGAAAGGAAGTATTTCTGTGGGTGCGCTCTGTCCGCAACGGCTGGGCCAGGTTCAAGGTGAACGGCAGGTGGCGCTATATTTCAGAGCGCAGCATAAAAAGGGAGGCCGAGCGGGCATTCTGGTTTCATTTGTAGCAGATCGATCTGAATTACGGGGTATCCTAGGGGTATACCTTATAAGCGTGAAATCCACTTTTCTTGACAACTACAAGTATATTTCGGAAGTATTATAAAAATTGGTATCGGCAAAAATTATATAAAACTTTTAAAATTTATTTCATTTGTTGCCGATACAGCGAAAAAGTGGAGTATATCCGAACGCAGCGTAAGAAATTACTGTGCTCAGGGTCGTGTGAGCGGAGCGTTCCTCAGCGGAAAGACATGGAAGATTCCGGAGAATTCCCAAAAGCCGGAACGCACAAATAAGCGGGAAGAACAGCCAAAGACACTGCTGGATATTCTTCGGGAACAAAAAAGGAGTAAATATCCTGGAGGAATTTACCATAAAACACAGATTGAATTGACATATAATTCCAATCATATTGAGGGCAGCCGACTTACCCACGATCAGACCAGATACATTTTTGAAACCAATACCGTTGGTGTGGATGGTGAGGTATTGAATGTGGACGATGTAATCGAGACAGTGAATCATTTTCGCTGTATCGATGCGGTTATTGAGAACGCCAAAACGGCGTTGACGGAGAAGCTCGTGAAGGAGCTTCACCAGATTCTCAAAAGCGGCACCAGTGATTCCGGAAAAGATTGGTTTGCCGTCGGTGATTACAGGAAATTGCCGAACGAGGTCGGCGGCAGGAACACAGCGCTTCCCGGGGAAGTCTCCGCGCGGATGAAAGCGCTGCTGAAGGAATACAACGCCGGGGAGAAAAAGACGCTGGAGGATATTCTGGATTTTCATGTAAAGTTTGAGCGTATCCATCCGTTTCAGGACGGGAACGGGCGCGTCGGAAGGCTGATCATGTTCCGCGAATGTCTGAGGTACAATATTGTTCCGTTTATCATCGAGGACCGTCTGAAACTGTTCTATTATCGCGGACTGGAGCAATGGGACAGAGAAAAAGGGTATCTGACGGATACCTGTCTGGCGACGCAGGATAAATACAAGACGTATCTGGATTATTTTGGGATTGCGTACTAGTATATCAACTGAAAATAAACTTATTCGGATAATTCCTCCCATTTCTCATACAGGCTGTCCAGCTCGGAGAGCAGGTCGGCCTTCTCCTGACTTAGCTCCATACATTTCTGCACGTCGGTGAAGATCTCTTCCTGTGCCATCAGCGCGTCGATCTCGGCACTGCGGGTCTCCAGCTCGCTGATGCGCTCCTCGGTCTTTTTCAGCTCGTTCTGGCGTTTGCGCTCGAGCGCCTGCTCCTCCTTGCGGCGCGCCCAGTCCTCCTTGGAAGAGGATGCGGCGGGCTGTTCCGCGGCGGAGACAGGGGCGGAAGAGTAAAGCTTTGTCAGCTCCTCCACCTTTTCCAGATAATAATCATAATTGCCGATGTAGTTGATCAGCGTCTGATTCTTCAGCTCCAGGATGCGCGTCGCGGTCTGGTTGATGAAGTAGCGGTCGTGCGAGACATAGAGCACGGTACCGGTATAGTTGCGCAGCGCTTCCTCGAGAATCTCCTTCGAGACAATGTCAAGATGGTTTGTCGGCTCGTCGAGGATCAGGAAATTGGCCTTCGAGAGCATAAGCCGCGCGAGAGCCAGCCGTCCGCGCTCGCCGCCGCTTAAGTCGCTGACACGCTTGAACACGTCGTCCCCGGTGAAGAGGAAGGACGCGAGAACATTCCGTATCTCGGTGTTTGTCATGTCCGGATAGACGTCGGAGATCTCCTCCATGAGCGTCTTTTCCATGTGCAGAAGCTGGTGCTCCTGATCATAGTAGCCGATATGCACCCGGCTGCCGAGGGTGAACGCGCCTTTGTCCGCCGGAACCAGTTCGTTGAGGATCTTGAGGATCGTCGTCTTGCCGGTGCCGTTGTCGCCGATGACCGCGACGCGCTCGCCGCGGTGGATCGTGAAATTCAGATCCGAGAAAAGCGGGTTGCCCGGGAAGGACTTGGACAGATGCTCGACGGTCAGCACATCGTTGCCGCTCGTGATCTGCGGGGTAAAGCGCAGGTGCATGTCCGAGCGGACTTCCGTGGGCTTCTCAAGCACCTCGATCTTGTCCAGCATTTTCTCACGGCTCTCCGCGCGCTTGATCGACTTTTCGCGGTTGAAGGATTTCAGCTTCGCGATGACGGCCTCCTGGTGTTTGATCTCCTGCTGCTGGTTCAGGTACGCGCGCCACGCGGCGGCCCGAAGCTGCGCCTTCTTTTCCGCGTAAGCGCTGTAGTTTCCCGCAAACACGGAGAGCTTCCCGCCGTCGATCTCGAGGATCTTTGTGGCGACGCGGTTCAGGAAATAGCGGTCGTGCGCGACGATCAGCACCGCTCCGCTGTAGCCCGTCAGATAATTTTCCAGCCACGCGATCGAGCTCATATCCAGATGGTTCGTCGGCTCGTCGAGCAGGAGGATGTCGGGGGCGGACAGCAGGAGACGACCGAGCGCGACGCGCGTCTTCTGCCCGCCGGAGAGCGTGCAGATCTGTTTGTCGAACTCGTCCTCGGCAAAACCAAGCCCTTTCAGGATGCCGACCACCTCGCTGCGGACCGCGTAGCCGTTGCCGTGCTCAAACTCCACCGATATGCGGTTGTACTGCTCCATGAGGTCGGAGAGCGCGTTGCCGGTGAGATGCTTCATCTCGTGCTCCATCGCGCGCAGGCGCTGTTCCATCTGCAGAAGCTCCTGCTTTACGCTCAGGAGCTCCGCGTAGATCGTCTGCGTGCTGTTGACGTCCTGATGTTGTTCGAGATAGCCGAGCGTCTTGCCCCTGGTGAGCGCGACGACCCCAGAATCCGGCTCCATCTCGTCGACGATGATGCGCAGAAGCGTCGTCTTGCCGGCGCCGTTGATACCGACGAGCGCGGCCTTCTCATGGTCTTCGATGTGGAACGACGCGCCGGAGAGGATGACGTCCGTGCCGAAGGATTTCGATATATTCTGACAGGAAAGTATCATGGAGATGCTCCTTTGGATTTCATTATAATCACTGCGCGTCCGACCTTGCGTGCATCGGCTGAGGCGGACGCTCTTTTGTTTTGTACCCATTATACTAAAAATCTGGCAAAAGACAACAAGGAAAACGAAAACCTGCTTGATTAAAACAAATGAGATGATATACTATATTTACATAAATTTAAAGGAATGGGCCGAGGCATGCAAGACCAATTAAAACAGAAGAAAAAACGAATTTTTGATATCATCCAGATCGGCAATGCCGGGGATTTCCCCAGCATTCTGTTTGACGTGCTGATGACGGTCGCGATCCTGTGCAACCTTTTTATCGCGATTTTCGATACCTTCGAGGCGTCGGCGGATTACAAGTGGCTGCTCCACACGGTAGAGTGTGTCACGGTGGTCGGATTTACGGTCGAGTATGCGCTGCGCGTCTGGACGGCGGAGTATCTGTATCCGCAGATGCCTCCGTCAAAAGCGCGGTGGAGATATATCTTTTCCTTTACCGGGATCATCGACCTTCTGTCGTTCCTGCCGTTTTACTTGCCGGTCTTTTTCCCGGCGGGGATCGTGGCGTTCCGCATGTTCCGCGTGATCCGCATTCTGCGGCTGTTCCGAGTCAACCGTTACTACGACGCGTTCAACGTCATCTCGGATGTGCTCCGCCGCAAGAGAGGGCAGATTGTGTCGTCAGTCCTGATCATCCTGATTCTGATGACGGCGTCTTCACTCTGCATGTACGGGCTGGAGCACGAGGCGCAGCCGGAAGTGTTCAAGAACGCGTTTTCCGGCTTCTGGTGGTCAGTGTCCACGCTGCTGACGGTCGGATATGGCGACATCTATCCGGTCACGGCGGCGGGGCGCATTTTCGGCATCATCATTACGTTCCTCGGCGTTGGCATGGTGGCGATCCCGACCGGCATCCTTTCGGCCGGTTTCGTCGAGCAGTATTCGATGATCCGGGAGTCCGCGAATTACCTGCTGAATGAGGAGATGCGTTTTGTGCGGCTCGGGATCGAAGCAAAGCACCCGTGGGTCGGACGGAGGCTGCGCGAGATCGACCTTCCGCCAGGACTGTTTCTCGCCATGATCCAGAGAGCGGACGGCTCGATGCTCGCGCCGGAGGGCGATACGATGATCTGCAAAGGGGACGTGGCGGTGATCAGCGCGGAGTCGAGCGCCGACCGCAGCAGTCTCACCCTGCGCGAGATCGTTCTCGGAGAGCACCATCCGTGGAACGGCTGCCGGATCCGGGATCTCGATCTGTCCCGCCGGACGCTGATCGTCATGATCCGCAGAAACGGCGACCCGCTTGTCCCGAGGGGTGATACGATACTGAAAGAAAAAGACGAAATATTCTTGTGTACGAGGAAAAATATCGCGGACTCGAAGTTGATTCAAATCTAATTTATCGGTATTCAATTGAACTGCAACATGTCAGGCCGTGATTGACAGGAAATAGACAAGCAGGTATAATATTGCAGACAATAGTTTGACGCTTGAAAAGAGGTAAATCGTGGAAGATCATGAGATTTCAAAAGTGGTGGTCAAGCGGCTGCCGCGCTATTACAGATATCTGGGAGAT
>CANQVT010000065.1 GCA_947627365.1 uncultured Lachnospiraceae bacterium
TTCGCTTGCGCTCACCAAGCACCGGCGGCCCTCAATGATCTGCCCTGACACAGCAAGTCCCTTTTGCCGGGCTGTGCATTAGCATGCGGTAGAGCATTTATACTCATGCATTTTTTGCAGAATAGATCAGCGAATTGTTCATCTGTCACAAGCAGCCGCAGGAAAGCCGGATGTTGCGTGCCCGCACGCAAACGATAGGCAGTTCGACGCAGGATTCGCGAGCATAGCGACAGCTGTCGGAGCATGTCTGAGCGAAGCGAGTTTGCGGAGACAGCTGTCCATAGGCGGCGCCCTAAAGGACTAGCTTCGCGTCGGAGCCGAATCAAGGAGAACAACGTGTTTGCGGTGGGCACGCACATCGGCTCCTTCGGCGTCCGGATAGCCATATGTGAATTAAACACGAATTAACTGACCGGCTTTCTTTGGCATAAAAAAGTACTCCCCGGCTATAGCCTGAGAGAGTACTTTCGTTTTGTTCTATAGCGTCTTTTCCTGACGCATTTTACACGATTTTATTTCTTCTCTTCTTCCTTCACGGTCGTCTCACGCGCGGTGCGGGAAGCAATTTCCTCTTTGATGCCCGCGAGAAAGGCTTCGACTGTCTTCTGACCCTCGTCGCCCGCGAAACGGCTGCGGACGGACACGAGACCCTCTTCCTCTTCCTTCGCGCCGACTACGAGCATGTACGGTACCTTCGCAAGCTGCGCTTCGCGGATCTTGTAACCGATCTTCTCCGCCTTCGTGTCGATGCTGGTGCGGATGCCCGCGTCAAAGAGCTGCTTGTTCACTTTCTCCGCATAGTCCATGTACTTATCCGAGATCGGAAGCACACGCACCTGCTCCGGCGCCAGCCAGGTCGGGAACGCGCCCGCGAAATGCTCGATCAGGATGCCGATGAAACGCTCGATAGAGCCGAACGCCACGCGGTGGATCATAATCGGGCGATGCTTCTCGCCGTCCGCCCCAGTGTACTCACAGTTGAAGCGCAGCGGGAGCTGGAAATCGAGCTGGATCGTGCCGCACTGCCAGGTCCTGCCGATGGAGTCCTCGAGGTGGAAGTCGATCTTCGGCCCGTAGAACGCTCCGTCGCCCTCGTTGACCACATAGTCGAGTCCCAGGTCGTCGAGCGCGTTGCGCAGACCTTCCGTCGCCATCTCCCAGTCCTCGTCGCTGCCCATCGAATTCTCCGGGCGGGTCGACAGCTCTACGTGATACTTGAAGCCGAAGAGCTGGTAGACCTCGTCGATCAGCTTCGCGACGCCCTTGATCTCGTCGCGGATCTGCTCCGGCGTCATGAAGATGTGCGCATCGTCCTGCGTGAAGCAGCGCACGCGCATCAGGCCGTGGAGCTGGCCGGATTTCTCGTGGCGGTGCACCAGACCGAGCTCACCCATGCGCAGCGGCAGGTCGCGGTAGGAGCGCGGCTCCGACTGGTAGACCAGGATGCCGCCCGGGCAATTCATCGGCTTGATTGCGAAATCGGTCTCGTCGATGACCGTCGTGTACATATTTTCCTTATAGTGATCCCAGTGTCCGGAGGTCTCCCAGAGCTGACGGTTCAGCATGATCGGCGTGGATATCTCCACGTAGCCCGCCTTTCTGTGAATCTCTCTCCAGTAGTCGAGCAGCGTGTTCTTCAATACCATTCCTTTCGGCAGGAAGAACGGGAACCCCGGCCCCTCGTCCCTCATCATGAACAGCCCGAGCTGTTTGCCAAGCTTTCTGTGGTCGCGCTTCTTCGCCTCCTCAAGCAGGCGCAGGTACTCGTCCAGATCGGCTTTCTTTGTATAAGAGGTACCGTAAATTCTGGTGAGCATCTTATTCTTTTCGCTGCCCCTCCAGTAGGCGCCCGCAAGACTGGTCAGCTTAAACGCCTTGACCGGCTTCGTCGACATCAGATGCGGGCCCGCGCACAGGTCGACGAACTCGCCCTGCTGATAAAAGCTGATCTCCGCATCCTCAGGGAGATCCTCGATCAGCTCTACCTTGTACGGCTCGTTTTTCTCCTTGAAATAGGCGATCGCCTCATCACGCGGCTTTGTGAAGCGCGTGATCGGCAGCGCCTCCCTGACGATCTTTTTCATCTCCGCCTCAATCTTCTCGAGATCTTCGTTTGTGATCGGCGTGTCGCTGTCGATATCATAATAGAAACCGTCCGCAATCGACGGACCGATCGCCAGCTTCACGTCCGGATACAGGCGCTTGATCGCCTGCGCCATGATGTGGGAGGTCGTGTGGCGGAACGCGCCCGCGCCCTCCGGACTGTCAAAGGTCAGAATATTCAGCTCGCAGTCCTCGGAAAGAACCGTGCGCAGATCCTGCACCTCGCCGTTCACCTCGCCCGCCGTCGCCACACGCGCCAGTCCCTCGCTGATGTCCGCCGCGATATCGATCACGGACATTGGCCGCGCGTACTCTCTCTTTGAGCCGTCCTTCAGTGTGATAATCATGTTATTCGTCCTCCTGTCATCTTTATTCCTGATCTTTTCTGAGCTTTATCTCTGATTCTTATCCCGTTCTCACAGCCGTGATCCCGGTCTTCCTGCCGCTCTCACTGCTTTTCAATCTCAATTTCTATCGTATTCTCATTGTCGTCATCGTCAATTTCATCATCTTCGTCGTCCTCATCGACCGCTCTGACAAAAAACTCCGCCGCGTTTCCCGCCGTCAATTTCCGAAACGGCGACGTCAGCCAGCCCAGCAGCACACCCGACAGCAGCACGTCCGCAAGCAAAAGTCCCTTCTCGGCCGGCGACCAGCTTCTCAGAAAAACCTTTTTTAACTGATCCTTCATCCTTCTCTCCTTTCCGAACATTGCCTCTCATCCCATGCCCCAAAAGCCGGCTGCGGCAGGCTTCCATAACCGTTTTCTCTTTCATCCGGCGTTTGTTGCCGTCGCAAAAAAGAAAATCCCCGACAGCCAAACGGCTGCCAGGGACGATACATTCCTGCGATCGCGGTTCCACCCTGGTTATCCTGCCAGACGCTGTCCCAGCGACGCCGTAATACAGAATTCGCTGTACAAAACAGTTCTCACAAGATCCCTCTGCACGACGATAACGGAGTCACCGGACCGGATTGGGGCCACTCAGAGTTCGTTTTCAAATGGTTCCGCATAAGGGCTTTCCAGCTGCCGCCCTCTCTCTGGATGCTTCCGCATTTTACTCTTCTCTTCAGCGTGTTCGCACAAGTTCAATTGCTTCTAACAGTATAACATCTTCGGCATTTTTGTCAACACCCGAAATAAGATCGTCATCCGAACGCGACGTCCAGCACCATCATCACCATAAAGCCGAGCGCAAAACCGATCGTTCCCTGTTTTCCGGAATGCCCCTGCGCGGTTTCCGGGATCAGCTCCTCCACGACCACATACAGCATGGCTCCGGCCGCGAACGCCAGAAAGCAAGGCAGCAGCGGCAGGATATAGTGCGACAGCAGGATCATGACCGCTCCCGCGACAGGCTCCACCACACCGGACGCGACGCCCATACCGAACGCCCTCCGGCGGCTCATTCTCCTCTCGCCCGCAAGCGGCAGGCTGATGATGGCGCCTTCCGGAAAATTTTGGATTGCAATCCCCATCGACAGTGCAAACGCGCCTGCGAGCGTAATCCCCGCGCGCGCCGCGAGCAGCCCGGAGAAGACGGCTCCGACCGCCATGCCCTCCGGGATATTGTGCAGCGTCACAGCCAGCATGAGAAGATTCGTCCGCTTCCGCCCGCTCTGTGTTTTTCCATCTCCGCCGCACTCCGGGCATAACGGCGCGGCGTCTCCGTCTTTTCTCACACAGCATGTCTCCGCTTCCCGAACATCCCCCGGATACAGCTGCGGAAAAAATTTGTCCAGCGCCAGCAGAAACAGGAAGCTGCATGCAATCCCGGCCACCGCTGGCAAAAACGCAAACCGCTCAAAGTCTTTTGACAGCTCGATCGCCGGGATCAGCAAGGACCACACCGAGGATGCGACCATGACCCCCGCGGCAAAACCAAGAAGCGCCTTCTGCAGCCGCTGGTTCAGCTCCTTCCTTACAAAGAAGACACAGGCCGCCCCGAGCGACGTGCCCAAAAGCGGAAGCAGCAGACCCGCAAGTATCTCTTTCATCTCACTCTGCCATCCTCGCAAATGTTCGTCTGTATTATCATATTGCGGCAGGTGTGAACATGTGAAAACCGACAGTACATTCTTTTGACAAATTATAACGCCTGATCGCACAAGAACAATTTACAAGCGCGCATGTTCTATGCTATAATCGTTGTATTCATCTGCATAATTATGCCTTTTGATTGTTCCGGCTACGATACATATTTTATCTGGAAAATTTCACTTGCATTGCAAAATATGTTAATAAGGGGGATCACATCCTATGAAAAGAACACGCCTGCTCTGCTTTGCGCTGACCGCCCTGCTGTCGGCGTCATCCTGCTTCACTGCACAGGCCGCAGAATCAGCAGACGAACAGACGGAGATTTTACGGGTAGGCTTTTTCGCCTTCTCCGGCTATCACATGATAGCGGAGGACGGGCGCCGCAGCGGTTATGGCTACGAATTTCTCCAGCGACTGGCCATTCACGGCGGCTGGTCCTATGAGTATGTGGGCTACGATAGCTCCTACTCGGAAGCGCTGGATATGCTCCGGGACGGCGAGGTGGACATCGTCACTTCCGTCTCCAAGACCCCGGAGCGCGAGGAGGAATTTCTGTTCTCCGATCAGGATATCGGCTCCAACTCCACCATCTTCACCGTAAAGGCCGGAAACGAAGACATCGTGGAGGGGGACTACTCCACCTATGACCACGCCGTTGTGGGTATGCTGGAGGGCAATTCCAAGAACGAAAACTTCGAGCGCTTCGCGAAAGAACACGATTTTTCCTTCGAGCCGGTCTACTTCGGCGAACAGGACGAGCTCTCCGACGCGCTTCAAAGCGGAGAAGTGGACGCCGCGGTCACCGGCAGCCTGCGTCTGCTGGAAAATGAATGGCTGCTGGACTCCTTTGACGCCAGCCCCTTCTACATCTGCACCCGGAAAGACGACGCTGACCTGATGGAACGGATCAACGACGCCATCAATGAGATGGATCTCCACGATCCGAACTGGCGGGACACGCTTCACGAAACATATTATGCCACCGACCAGAGCGGCTCGATCATCACGAACGCCGGCGAGCGCGCGTTCCTCGAGGAGCGCCGCGCCTCCGGCAAGCCTCTGCGGCTGCTGTTCAATCCCGGACGGGTTCCCTACTGCTACTTCGAGGACGGAGAAGCCAAGGGCATTCTCCCCTCCCTTTTTGATGCCCTGGCCGAGCGGCTCGGGCTTGACTATGAATATATCCCGGTGGAAGACCGGAACGAATACTACGCGCTGCGTGCGACAGGCGAGGCAGACATAGTGCTGGACTTCGCCGGGGACTATTATCTGGCGGAGGAGGAGGGCTATAAGATCACGGTTCCCTACTTCCAGACCAATTTCGCGCGTCTGACCCTGGAGGGTTTCTCCGGGGAAATCGAACGGCTGGCCGTAGTGGAACAGTCTGACGCGTTGGGAAACACGGTCACCGATCGTTACTCCGAGGATGAGCTGATCCGTTACCCCACCGCCAGGGATTGCGTTCAGGCGGTGCTGGACGGAGAGGCCGACGCTACGATCCTCTACTCCTACACCGCGGAGCAATATGTCCGTCAGGACGTCCGCAACCGTCTCTCCTCCGTGGTCTTCGGCTATACTTCCCTGTCCTACGCGGTGGGCAACAACGTCCCCGGCGGCCGCTATCTGCTCTCCCTCCTGGACAAGGGAGCAGACAGCTTCACCGACGCGGAGCTGGACTCGATCATGATCCGGGAGATCGACGCCGGGATCGACAGCAATACCAGCCTGATCGCCTTCCTTTACCGGAATCCGGTCTACAGTGTACTGGGTGTGGTTCTTGTCCTCCTGCTCCTCTTCGCGCTTGCCATGCTGGCAGTGCGTACCCGCAATCAGCGCAGGCTGGAGGAGAAAGTAAGGCAGGCCACCGGCGAGCTGGCAGAAAAGGCACAGGAGCTGACGCAGGCTTTGCAGGCGGCGGACGCGGCCAACCGTGCTAAGACTGCCTTCCTCAACAATATGTCCCACGACATCCGCACGCCCATGAACGCGATCATCGGCTATACAGCCCTGACCACCACTCATCTGGACAACAAAGAGCGGGCGCAGGATTATCTTTCCAAGATCGCGCAGGCGTCCAACCACCTGCTCTCCCTTATCAACGATGTGCTCGACATGAGCCGCATCGAGTCGGGCAAGGTTACCATCAATGAGCGGCCGGAGAATCTGGCGGACATTCTGCAGGGGCTGCGAAACATCATTCAGTCCGACGTCCACGCCAAGAATCTGGAACTGTTCATCGACACAGTTGACGTAGCAGACGAGAGGGTCTGCTGCGATAAGCTGCGTCTGAATCAGATCCTGCTGAATCTGACCTCCAACGCGATCAAGTTCACTCCCGCCGGCGGCACGGTGGCCATCCGTGTGACCCAGAAGCCGTCGCGCTCTCCGAAGCGCGGCCTCTATGAATTTCAGGTCAGCGACACTGGCATCGGCATGAGTCCGGAATTTGCCCGGACCGTGTTTGATCCGTTCACCAGGGAGCAAACCTCCACGGTCAGCGGCATTCAGGGAACCGGACTTGGTATGGCCATCACCAAGAATATCGTGGACATGATGGGCGGTACCATCAGCGTAGAAAGCGAGCACGGAAAGGGCACCACTTTCACCGTGAATCTGGATCTTCGCTTCTCCTCGGAACACAAAGAAATGACTCCTATCGCGGAGCTGAAGGGCTTCCGGGGACTGATCGTGGACGACGATATGGTCTGCTGCCAGAGCGTATCCAAGATGCTCCGGCAGATCGGAATGCGGGCGGAGTGGGCGCTGTCCGGCCGGGAGGCCATCGCGCGCGCCACGGAAGCCGTGGAGCTTTCCGATCCCTTCGAGGTCTACATTGTGGACTGGTCCATGCCGGAGCTCAGCGGCATTGAGACCGTTCGAAGGATCCGCAAGGTCGTTGGTGCGGACTCACCGATCATCCTCATGTCCGCCTATGACTGGACAGATATCGAAGAAGAGGCCCGCCGGGCCGGAGTTACCGGCTTTGTCAGCAAGCCTCTCTTTGCCTCCGACCTCCACCACACGCTGGAGCGGAGCCTTGGACAGGTCACGGATGAGCCGTCCGTGACAGAAAATTCTCTCCCACAGGAAGATACCTTCGCGGACAAGCGCATCCTCCTGGCCGAGGACAACGAGCTCAACCGGGAGATCGCCGCCGAGATCCTAAAGGAAGCAGGCTTCCTGGTGGAATGCGCCGAGAACGGCCGTCAGGCCTGCGACATGGTCTCTCAGGCCGCGCCGGGTTACTATGATCTGATCCTCATGGACATCCAGATGCCCGTCATGAACGGCTATGAGGCTACCCAGGCTATCCGGGCTCTCCCGGATCCGGCCATCTCAGGTATCCCCATCGTGGCGATGACTGCCAACGCCTTCGAGGAAGACCGCGAGCAGGCTCTGGAAGCCGGCATGAACGGTCATCTGGCCAAGCCCATCGATCTGGACAAGATGATGAAGCTTCTGCGGGATCTGTTCAGCGAAAAAATTTGATCTTTGCCGCATTGACAACAGGCTGTCTGGATCATCCGAGACAGCCTTTTCTTATGAAACATTTAATGCCCTATAATAACATCCTCCAGCCTGCGCTTCGGCACGTAGTGGACGTCGTTCTCATCTCGGTAGTAAGCGACGGACTCGCCCTCGCTCACTTCGGTCAGCACAATCTTTTCCGCCGGTTTGCCGATCGCGACGATCAGAAGCGGCGCCAGATTCTCCGGAAGGCCAAGCTCCTGACGCACGGAATCCGCCCCAAAGTTTCCGATCATGCAGCCGCCGAGTCCCATCTCGACCGCCGCCAAAAGAATCGTCTGCGCCGCAATCCCGACGTCCTTCTGGAAGCGCGCCAGAGATTCCTGAATGCTCTTATCCTGACAGATCACGATGAACGCCGTCGGGCGCATGCCCTCGTGCGGCAGCGTCAGCTCCGGCAGGCCTCTCGCCCATGCAGTCAACGCCTGAATGCGGTTCACCTCATCCTTCTCCCAGGCCAGATAATATTTCAGCGGCTGCATGTTCACGCTCGACGCGGTAAGCCTCGCGCAGTCCACCATCTCCTGCAGCTCCGCCTCCGTCACACATCGGCTCTCATCATAGCCGCGGTAGCTTCTGTTTTGTTTTACCAGGTCTTTGATCATATGTCTGTCCTCCTCCAAGTACAAATTTTTTTTGAAAAATATAAATCCAGGGAATCAAACCACTCGTTGATAATTTGCAAATGTTTTTCCAGCGTGTCTGCGCGTATTGAAAAATGCATATCATACCTGCTTCCGGCTTCCCAGGAAGTTATGACATGACTATTTTGCTCGATAAACTTTGGAATCTTAACAGGAATTTGTTTATATCAACATAAGAAATCAAAGCCGCTATATCATGCGTATAGAGGTCTCGGTCATTATATTGGAAATCTGAATTGTAAATCTGTGATTTTATCAGTTTTTCCGTTGCCTGTTGCAGATGATATGCACATATATTCTTTATGTCTTTCAGTTTTGGGTTTTCTTTGTATGTGTTCAATGCCTGCCTGGCCGTCAAAATGTCTGCATAAATCAATCCTTTTGATATACTATTCGCCATTCACTTCCC
This sequence comes from uncultured Lachnospiraceae bacterium, assembly GCA_947627365.1. GTDB lineage: Bacteria > Bacillota > Clostridia > Lachnospirales > Lachnospiraceae > Choladousia. The sequence continues at coordinate 8,726 of CANQVT010000065.1, forward strand.
TTTCCTTTCGATAAATAACCTCTCCCCTACTGATGTCATCAAAAATACGATCCTTTACCTTCCTGTCATTTCTGAAGTAAAGCAGATCATAATTCTGAAATTTTCCAAATTGATATATCCTTCTGGCAAAATCTCTGTACGACTTGGAGGTAAGAATCTGCGTTCTGGTTTTCCTGCCCATGATCGCAATATCTAAATCCGATTCCTCCGTGCAGCGTTCCTCAATTGCAGAACCAAAAAGAATAATCTCATCTATTGCGGCGCATATGTCTGCATTCCGTATAATATTTTCAATATAATCCTTTTTTATGTCAGCAACCTTGCAGACTCTTCCGTCATTTGTCATTACTTCAACCAGCTTACACATAGTACTCTTCCTTCTGATTGTGTCAAAAGCATATTATCATTATCTTTCTAAAAAGTATATCTTATCCACCGAATAATATCAATCATTTCAAACAGATATTTAAATATTTTCTTCGTGCCTCATACTCCTCCAAACTCCCTCGCATCAGTTGGGCGTCGGTCGGGTACTCGCACAGGCCCTCCCCGAAACGCTGGTACTTCTCGCTCCCGCGCCCGAGCAGCAGGATCAGACTCTTCCCCTTCTGATCTTTCGCATATGCAATCATCGCGCGGACTGCCTCGGCACGCTCCGGAATGCAGGTACACATGCAGCCCGTCATCTCCACGTAGCCGCGCACCTCCGCAGCGATATTCTCCTGGCACTCTGTGCCCGGGTCGTCCGAGGTCACACAGACATAGTCTGAGAACAGCCCCGCGATGACTCCGAGCTCACGCCTCCGGTTCAGCGCCTTGCCGCCGGGACAGCCGAAAATCGTGATGATCCGCCCGTACTGGCTGTATTCCTGATATGCCGCGTCAAACAACCGCTCAAAGCTCAGGCGGTTGTGCGCGAAATCGACGATCCCGCAGAGCTTCCCGTCGCCGCTTGCAAAGGTTTCCATGCGTCCCGGCACCGTGGTCTGCGCAAGCGCCTGCCGCATGCAATGGACGGGCACTCCGTACACATCGGCCGCCGTGATCGCCGCCACGGCATTCTCCACATTAAAACTTCCCCTCATCGCGAGCTCAAAGCGTTCGCTGAACCTGCTGCACGTCACACGGAACGAAATTCGACTCCCTGATTTGTCCACCTCACTGTAGCGATAATCCGCCCGCGGATGTCTGCCAAATGTGACGACGCGCTCCGCCTTCCGCGCCGCATCAAGGATCTTCTGCGCGTGATCCGCGTCCAGATTGACGCAGGCCGTCCCCGTCTGCCGGAAAATTGAAAGCTTCGAGCTGAAATAATCCCCGAAATCGCGGTGCTCCTGCGGACTGATATGATCCTCGGAAATATTCAGGAAAAGCCCCACGTCAAAGCGCAGCTCCCGCACACGCTTGTACTTCAGCGCCTGGCTCGACACCTCCATCGTCAGGTAGCGCAGCCCCGCCTGCCGGGCGTTCGCCAGCAGCTCGTGAACCACCGGTGCCTCCGGCGTCGTCATCACGGCGTCCTGTCTGCTCTTTCCGTCATAATTGATTACCGTCGAAATCAGCCCGGTCTCCGGTTTTCCCTGCTCAGCCTCCCACGCGTCCAGCATGGCCTTTAAGTACCAGGCGGTCGTCGTCTTTCCTTTCGTCCCCGTGATGCCGGTCAGCCGCGGCTCGCCCGGCACATAGCCGAAAAACAGCGCGGACACTGCCGCCATCGCACGCCGCACGTCGCTCACAAGAAACGCGGCCAGCCCCCGCCCGGCCGCGTATTCCTGTTCGCTGATATATGCAATACTCCCTTTCTCTGCCGCCTCCCGCAGATATTCTTCCCGGAAGGCCGCTCCCTTGCAGATAAATAAGGTTCCCGGCACCACGGTCCGCGAATCGCAGGTGAGCCAGAGAACCGGCTCCGCGATACCATTGCCACAAATGCTCTGCACCTGCGGGCTCTCGGCCCCCGTTTTTTTCCTGTCATACCCTGCGAGCAGCCCTCTCTCCCGCAGAACCTTTTCCACATCCCCAATCGTGATCATAACTGCTCCTCATTGCCATCGTTCAATCTCGTTTCCATGTCTCACGCTGCTCCCGGATACCCCTCCGGCGTGATGCCAACTGTGTTCTCATGCCGTTTTTATCCACTCACGTTTCCTCCAGGTACTCCTCCAGCGTGATCCCCCTGCTCATGATCTCCTGCGCGGCCTCCACGCCCACATAGCGGAAATGCCACGACTCATAATCCACCTTCGTGATATCCTCCTTGCCGCGTGGGTAGCGCAGGATAAAGCCATACTTGCTGCAGTTCTCCTGCAGCCACTTACACTCCGGCGTGTTCTCCTGCTGCGCGTCCAGCACCTGATAATCGAGTGAAACAATATCCGCCGCCAGCCCCGTCTCATGCTCGCTGTGTCCCGGCGGCATTGTCTCGCGCGTCTCCTTGTCATACGCCTGCTGCCAGGTCAATCCCTCGCTCTCCATCGATGCCGCGATATCCTCGTCCAAAAGTCTCTGCTGATACTCGGAATCCCGATAGCCGGAGGCGACGACGAACTGCAGCCCTTCCTCTGTGCCGTCCGTCAGCATCATCTTCAGCGCCGGATACATCTCCTCCGCGACCGCGCACGACTTATTCTCCAGCCAGTGCAGCCTCGGCAGATAATCATCCGGGAGCGCGTGATCCTTATTGACCAGCATCAGCAGATCCGCCTCCTGCCCGGCAACGTTCACGCCGCCGTCGCCGCGGTCCTCCCAGATCCAGAAACGCCCCGAATTTGTCTCCCCGGCCTGCCTGTAGTGCATGCTCCCGACCACCGCTACCGCGATGAGCGCCGCCACAGCGCCCAGCAAAATCCGCCCTCTTTTTCTGCGCCGCAGCTCGCGTCCTTCCCTTTTCTCGCTCTGAGCCAGGCGTTCCCTGTTTTCTTTCATTTCCTGCTCCCGCTCCTTCTTCCTCTGCACCCGATTTATATCTGCGTAATAGCTCCCCGCACTCTGTGGCACATAATTCGAATAATATTGATACATAAAAACATCCCCTCTGCAGTCGCATTCTTCGAAAAACAGCCGCCGGACTCCCCATCCGCTTTCTCTGTCGTTCTCCCGCTTTCTGCAAAGAGGATAAAACTCACATGTATCAGATTTTACACAAAATTGTATCTAAATTGTATCATTCCAGATTTTTTTCTGCTTCCACCTCGCCGTACCCGCCTTCGGCCGCGCTCGCTTCATCATAGGCTTCGCTTCCGGGCAATTCCTGCGCCGCACCGTACACCTTGCTCCCGTCCGTTCCCTGCGATGCTCCCGCCCCCGCCGGCTGCATCTGATAATCCAGATAATCGGTCACATCAGGATTCCCTCTCGCATAGCTGGCTCCTATGCCGTAGAATTCCAGCGCCTCGTCCGGCACAAATTCCGTAGCTCCCTCTATCGCCGAAAACTCTTCGGCGAGATCTCTCCACTGCTGCGCACCGTACATTACCGCGAATCCTATTCCCACCTTATCCGGATCCATATTATAATTCGTCGTGGCCAGACGGCGGTATACATGTCCCGAAAACGTCTCAAATAAGAGCTCCACATCAAGCTCCAGATTTGCCATCCTCCGCTCGGCTTTCATTCCCTGCGCTCCGCAGACAGCTGCGAAATCATAATTCGACTCCTCCTCGGGGCGAACGGTTTCTGCCATATAGGAAAAGAAATCAGACGCATCCTCAGACTTCTCCGGATCAATCCCCATCTCCTCCGTCATCCTCAGCACATACTCTCCCATCGCGGCAAAGGATTCATATCCCAGATCCTCCGCGACCACATCCAGCATCGGCGGACCGGTCACAGACGCATAGTAGATCATATCCGCCTCCGCATCCGTCACAAGCGTGACCGCATAGCCGCCCACGTCATAAAAGCGAAAGCAATACATCGGCAGCGACGCATTGTCCAGATGTACGGTGACTGTATCATTCAGATACAGATTATCCCGAACGATACCTGCCAGACAGCCCTCCGGAAACAGCCCTGCCTCGCACCAGTTCTCCATCGTTTCATGGCAGCGGTCGATCAGCTCCTCCACGGGCGTCTCCATTCCCAGGCTGATGCCCCATGTCCAGTAAAAATCCTTCGTCTCCTCCAGCATCTGCAGCCGCCCCGCGATGTCGAGAGAAGCGGTATCGATGAATTGGATATTTTCCCTCCTGGAAAGCACCACGTGCCCTTCCGTCCGCGCATCCTGCCATCCGGCGTACAGCCCCGGCAGAAACCAGGCGACCGCTATGGACGCCGAAAGCGCCAGGATTCCAACTGCGTATTTCAAAATCGTCCTCCAGCCTCCACGCTTCGGCATTGGTCCGCCTCCCTTCTGTGTTCCATCTTCATACGATCGACGTCCTTTTGAGATCCTTTGTCTCCCTGCTTTCCCGTCCTCACTCTGCGTGAGTTTCCTCTCCCGTTCCACCCATTTTGGCGGGCGTTTTCCTCTTCTGTCCCGGCTGCGCCTGCGGCCGCGTTCTTCTCCTGTCCCGACTCCGCCTGCGGCCGCGCTCCTCCTCCGGATACGGGAAGCGCACTGTCACCTTCAGGCCTTCGCCGGGAGCGCTCTCCATCTGCCAGACCGCCTGGTGCAGCTCCACGATCTTCTGGCAGAGCGCAAGACCGAGTCCTGCGCCGCCCTCCTTGCGTGCGCGGGATTTGTCCACCATGTAGAATGCCTCCGTGATCCGCGAGAGCTCCTCGGGCGGAATGCCGCGCCCCTCATCCTCCACGCTGACCAGATAGCCGTCCGGAAACCGCACCCCGACGACCCGGATCCGTTTGCCCGGATCGGACGCCTTGCGCGCGTTATCGATCAGATTGATAAACAGCGAGATCAGCAGGTCTCGGTCCCCATAGATATAACCGTCCTGCGCCTCCGTCTGTATCGTAAGCTGCTTTTCCAGAAGCGACGGAAGCACCGTCCGTTCCACCTCATGCAGCAGATCTTCGGCGCGGATCTCCCGCAGCAAAATATCCTCCCGCCCCGCCATCGTCAGATCGAGCAGCTTGTAGGACAACGACTGCAGCCGCTTGCCCTGCCGGAAAATATAGTCCGCGCACATATCCGTCTCCTCCGGCGACAGGTCCATCTGACGGATCGTATCCGCGTACCCGATGATCGAGGTCAGCGGCGTCTTCAGCTCATGCGCGAAAGCTGCCGTGAACTCCTCCTGCCGGGCCACCTCATTCTGAAGCTGCTCCATCTGCGTGTTCATCGTGTTCGCCATCCAGTTGAAATCCTCCGCAAGCCGCCCGATCTCATCCGTGCTGCCGATCTTCACGCGCGTGTCATACCGTCCCGTGGCAAAGCGCCGCGTCGCGCTGGAAAGCTTCTGCATGTTGCGCATCACGAGGAACAACGCCAGCAGAATCAGCCCGCCCACCAATACCGAAAGAATCAGCACGCCGGTCTGGTACCGCGCGTACATTGCCGAACGCTCCGCGTAAATCTCAGTGATATTCTTTGTCGTCTCGATCCGCTCCCCGGAGTCGCCCTCCGCCTGCACGACCAGATAAGTCGCATCGCCCTGGCGCACGATCTCGTATCCCGTGTTGTGCTCCTCGTCAATCTGCTCCGCGATCAAATTCTCCACCAAGAGCGCATTGTCCTGATACAATAGCTCGCCGTCCGCGCTGAAGATCCGCGCGTTCCCGCCCGCCTCGTCGCTCCTCTGATGAAAGCTCTCGACCAGCTGCCGGACCGACGTCTGCGCCCTCTGCTCCTCGGACAGGCTGTGCAGCGTCAGCTCGTAGGAGTTCTGGAACATCTGGTTCTCGACCATGCAGCGCTCGATCTCGCGGTCCAGGCTGCCGTTAAAATTGTCCTGAATCATCCACAGGCCGAAAAAGGTCAAAAAGAGTACGAAGATCGGCGTTGTGATAAAGAATATTTTCCATGAAAGCCGCATTGCGCTCCTCCTTTCCCGAATCGAAGACCCGGCTCGCTTCTATCCTTGTGTCCTTCTCGATACCTTGTGAAACAGCAAAGCTGTTTCTCCGCCTCGCCAATCCTGTTCCCATGCGCGCCGCTTACTCGTCCGAAAAGCGGTACCCCACCTTGTAGATCGCCGTGATGTGATCCTCCAGGCTCAGCTTCTTCTTGAGCCTCTGCACATGAAGATCCACGGTCCTGCCCGTCCCGCTGTACTCGCCGCCCCAGACATTCTCATAGATCGTCTCACGGTACAGCGCGCGATTCTTATTACGCACAAAGAGAAGGAGCAGCTCATACTCCTTCGTCGTCAGATCGACCGGCCGCCCGCCCTGCAGGACGCTCCTTGAATCTGTGTCGATCTCGATATCCAGGATCCGGATACGTCTCTCGGTCTTCTTGTATCTGCGGAGCACCGTCTCCACGCGCGCCAGAAGCTCCGCAATCTCAAACGGCTTGGCGATGTAATCCTCCGCGCCCAGCTTCAG